>PNLY01000007.1 GCA_013823325.1 Methylobacterium sp. | reverse complement strand
TCAGGACAAGATCCTGCCGCTCTATGATGCCGAACTGACCGCGCCGGTCGCCAAGAGCCTGTCGGCACTCGGCGTCGAAGTCCTGCTCGGCGCCAAGGCGCTCGGCCAGACCGCCAAGGGCGACGGCCTGCGCATCGAGACGTCAGACGGCAAGGAGCGCGAGCTGCCGGCGGACAAGATTCTTGTGACTGTCGGCCGCGCGCCTGCGACGGCCAGGCTCGGCCTCGACGAGCTGGTGCTCGACATGGACGGCCGCTTCATCCGCATCGGCGAGCGCTGCGAGACCTCGATGCGCGGCATCTACGCCATCGGCGACGTCACCGGCGAGCCGATGCTGGCCCATCGTGCCATGGCGCAGGGCGAGATGGTCGCCGAGATCGTCGCCGGCGAGCCGCGCATCTGGGACAAGGCCTGCATCCCGGCGATCTGCTTCACCGATCCAGAGATCGTCTCGGCAGGCCTGTCGCCGAGCGAAGCCAAGGCCGCCGGCTTCGAGATCAAGATCGGCCTGTTCCCCTTCCAGGCCAATGGCCGCGCCATGACCCGCCATGGCGAGGCCGGCTTCGTCCGCATCGTCGCGCGGGCTGACAACCATCTCGTCCTCGGCATCCAGGCGGTCGGACAAGGCGTTTCTGAGCTCTCCGCCGCCTTCGGCCTCGCCATCGAGATGGGCGCGCGGCTTGAAGACGTCGCCGGCACCATCCACGCCCACCCGACCTTGGGCGAGGCCTTCCAGGAGTCGGCGCTGAAGGCGCTCGGCCACGCCTTGCACATCTGAGGGGAACGCAGGCCGGCACTCAACCCGGCGAGGGTTGACGTAGCGGCTGAGGCCGCTTCGACTGGCAGGACGGGTCAGGACGGACCCGCCCTGACTGCCGGAGCTTCCTGCCGTGACCGAACCCTGCGATCTCGATGCCGTCACCGCCCGCCGCCTGATCGGCGAGAAGAAGCTCTCGGCGACCGAGCTGCTCGAAAGCTGCCTCGCCCGGATCGATGCGGTGGACCATGCGGTCAACGCCATGGTGGCCCGCGACGACGAACGAGCGCGGGCGACGGCGAAGGCGGCAGACGCCGCCACCATGCGCGGCGACGACCTGCCGGCGCTGCACGGCCTGCCGATCGGCATCAAGGACCTGGAGGACGTTGCCGGCCTGCGCACCACCTATGGCAGCCCGCTCTTCGCCAACCATGTCCCGACGCAGGACCAGGGCATCGTCGCCTCCGTGCGCAAGGCCGGCGCCGTCATCGCTGGCAAGACCAACACGCCCGAATGGGGCGCCGGCGCCAACACTCGCAACGCCGTCTACGGCGTCACCGGCAATCCGTTCGATCCCTCGCGCTCGGCCGCCGGCTCCTCCGGCGGCTCGGGCGTCGTGCTCGCGACCAATATGGTGCCGATCGCCACCGGTTCGGACACCGGCGGTTCGCTGCGCAACCCGGCCGCCTTCAACGGCATCGTCGGCTTCCGCCCGACGCCGGGGCTGGTGCCTAGCGACAAGCGCCCGCTCGGCTGGAACCCGCTGCCGGTGCTCGGGCCAATGGCACGCACCGTGCCGGATCTCTGCCTGCTGCTCTCGGCCATGGTGAGCGACGATGCCGCCGACCCGCTCGCGACGACGATCCACGGCAAGCAGGTCCGGCATGCGGCAGACTTCGCCCGGCCGGAGCATTGCGATCTCGCCTCGCTGAGAGTCGCGATCACTCCCGATTTCGGCTTCACGCCCACTGAAAAACACATCCGCGAGGTCTTCGCCGACAAGGTCGGCCGCTTCAGCAAGGTCTTCGGCCGGGCCGACGAGGCGACGCCCGACTGCAGCGGGACCGACGAGAGCTTCGAGGTGCTGCGCGCCGTCTCCTTCCTCGCCAGCCATCACGAGCGCTCGATCAAGACGCCCGACAAGGTCGGCCCCAATGTCCGCGCCAATGTCGAGGAAGGCCTGCGTTACAGCGCACTCGACGTCACCCGGGCGCTGAAGCAGCAGACCGTCCTCTATCATGAGTGGCAGCGCTTCTTCGAACGCTACGACGTCATCCTCTCGCCCGCGATCACGCTCTCGCCGCGGCCCTGGTCGGAGCTCTATCCGGCCGAGATCGACGGCAAGCCGACCCGCACCTATTTCCACTGGCTGGCGAACGCCTATGCGGTGACGATCGTCGGCCATCCCGCGATCTCGCTGCCGGTCGGGCTCGACCGCAACGGCATGCCCTTCGGACTGCAGATCGTCGGCCCGCGCGGCGGCGACGCCAAGGTGCTTGCCGTTGCAGCGGCACTCGAGTCACTCTTGGCGGGCGATCCCCTGACGGCGCGGCCCAAGCCCGACATCGCCAAGCTGAAGGCCGCGCCGAAGCTCGCGGACAGCCCGAATTTCCTCGGCTTCGACTAGCCGGGGCATCCCGCCCTCCAAGCCACGACAGCAGGACGAACAGAGTTTGTAGCCGCACGATCCAATCAAAAAAGGGGAGAGACCAATGAAGCGTCGTCAGTTCCTGCAGGGCACGGCAGCCGCCGCCCTGTTCGCTCCAGCACTCGCCCGGGAAGCGATGGCGCAAGCGCCGAACCCGACCGTGCTCAAGATGGCGCCGCAGGCCAATCTCACCTCGCTCGATCCGATCTGGACGACCGCGACCGTCACCAACAATCACGGCTATTACGTCTTCGACACGCTCTATGGCAGCGATCTCGACCTGAAGCCGCAGCCGCAAATGGCCGAGGGCCACGAGATCTCGGCCGACGGCAAGGTCTGGAGGATCAAGCTGCGCGAGGGCCTCGCCTTCCATGACGGCCAGCCGGTGCGCTCGATCGACTGCATCGAGAGCCTGAAGCGCTGGTGCCAGCGCGACCCCTACGGCCAGCTCCTGATCAAGGCCGTCGAGGCCTGGGGCGCCCCCGACGAGCGCACTATCGAGATCAAGCTGACCCGCCCCTTCCCGATGATGCTCGACTGCATGGCCAAGGCCGACAACCCGCCCTTCATCATGCCGGAGCGCCTGGCCAAGACCGAGGCGACCAAGCAGGTCACCGAGATGACCGGCTCGGGCCCCTACAAGTTCGTCGCCGCCGAATATGTCTCGGGCAGCCGCGTCGTCTACGAGAAGAACGAGGCCTACAAGCCGCGCAGCGAGCCGCCGAGCCGCAATGCCGGCGGCAAGGTCGCGCATTTCAAGCGCGTCGAATGGCCGATCCTGCCCGACCCGGCGACCGCCGCCGCCGCGCTGACCAAGGGCGAGATCGACTGGTGGGAGCGCCCGCTCGCCGATCTCCAGCCCTTGCTGGCGAAAAGCCCCGATATCGTCCGCGAGGTCATCGACAAGAACGGCCGCGGCTCGATCATGCGGCTGAACCATCTCCAGCCGCCCTTCAACAACCCGAAGGTGCGCGCCGCAGTCCGCCTGGGCGTCAACCAGGAGGACTACATGCGGGCGTCGCAGGGCGACGACACCACCGCCTGGCAGGTCTGCCGGAACCTGTGGTGGCGTGGCACACCCTACTACACCGGCGAGCTCGAGGACCTGATGCCGCAGAGCCTCGACAAGGCCAAGGCGGCGCTGAAGGAGTCCGGCTACAACGGCGAGAAGGTCGTCATCATCAACCCGACCGACTTCCCCGATATCGGCCCGCTCGGCGACGTCACCTACGAGTTGCTGAAGTCGATGGGCATGAATGTCGAGATGGCGGCGAGCGACTGGGGCACCGTGATCCAGCGTCGCAACAGCCGCGAGCCGGTCGAGAAGGGCGGCTGGAGCATCTTCCACACCACGGGCGCGGCCGTCGGCTGGGGCAATCCGGCCCTGTCCAATCTCGTACGCGGCCCCGGCGACAAGGGCTGGTTCGGCTGGTGGACAAACGCCAAGGCCGAGGAGATGGCTGAGGAATGGCTCTATGCGCCGGACGAGGCCAAACAGAAGCAGGTCGCGGTCGCACTCGGGCGGTTGGCGCTCGAGGAATGCGCCACCATCCCGCTCGGCCAGTTCGTCATCAAGACGGCCTATCGCAAGGGCCTCACCGGCATGCTGCCGGGCTCGGCGCCTTATCCGTGGGGGCTGAAGCGGGGGTGAGGCAACTCAGCGCTCCCACCAGCAAAGCGCGGGAACCCTCTCCTGTAAGGAGAGGGTAGGGTAGGGTGAGGTGTAGGCCGTTCGACCAGTTCCGCGCAGCCTGACCGCGCGGTTGGGTTCAGGCCAACGTTTCCAGTCCGAACACCTCTCCCCTGCCCCTCTCCTTACAGGAGAGGGGTTCTGCCCACGCGGTTCGAACGCCTCAATTCGCCGCCACCGCCGCCGACCAGGGCGAGGCCGCGTCGCTGATGCCTTCCTGCCCGTCCTGTCCGGTCCGCACCATGTTCGGGCAGGCGAAATTGAGCGGCAGCACCCCGTGCTCGACCACCGTCAGCGGTCCGGCTGCGGCCAGCGCATCGAGCGTGCCGTCCGGCAGGCGGGCATCGGCGCTGGTGCCGTCGGGACCGGAGACGTCGATGCGCGGCTGGTGCGCCGCATCCTCCAGGCTCATGCCGCTGTCGAGGGTGAAGGCCAGCATCTGGTAGACGCTGGCAAGGATGCGCCGCCCGCCGGAGGCGCCGGCGCCATAGCGCGGATAGCCGCCATCGGCAGGGGTCACCACCACCGGACACATATTGCACAAAGGCCGGGCTCCCGGCGCGATGGCATTGGCGCTGCCCGGGCGCGGGTCGAACCACATGATGCCGTTGTTCATCAGCACGCCGGTCTCGGGCAGGACGAGACGGCTGCCCATCGAGGAGAGCAAGGTCGTCGTGAGGGCGACGATGGTGCCCTCGCCGTCGACGACGGTGAGATGCGTGGTGCAGGTCTCGCCCGGCTCCCTCGCCATCTGTGCGGCACCGAGCCCTTCGAGCCGGTTGGCATAGGCCTCGCGCATCACCTGCGAAAGCCTGGCGAACCAGGCCGAGTCCGGCCCGCCCTCCGGCGGCGGGTTTGCCGCCATGCCTTCGACCACCGCCTGCAGGGTCGGCGCCGCGGTCAAGCCACCCGCGGTGTGGATGCGATGCGTGCCGCGCCAGTCGATCATCGGCGCCTCCCGGACGGTCGCGCGGCAATCGGCGAGATCCTGGGCATCGACCACGCCGCCAACCGCGGCGATGTCGGCTGCCAATCGCCTGGCGAGATCGCCGCGATAGAAATCGTCGAGCCCGGCCTTGGCGAGATGCTCCAGCGTCCCGCCGAGATTGCCGAGCGTGCGGAAGCCCGGCACACCCTGATAGGGCGGCACCGGCGGCAGACCGTCCGGCAGGTAGATGCGGGCGCTTTCCTCGTAGA
Organism: Methylobacterium sp.; assembly: GCA_013823325.1. Taxonomy (GTDB): domain Bacteria; phylum Pseudomonadota; class Alphaproteobacteria; order Rhizobiales; family Beijerinckiaceae; genus Allobosea; species Allobosea vestrisii. Next base: position 106,934 of record PNLY01000007.1, on the reverse strand, counting down.
GCCGGAGCACCGAGGCCGAGGAGGCGATCTTCAGCGTCGTGTACCAGTCCTGCGCCAGGCCGCGCTTCGCCAATCCGATTGCCGGCGCGAGCAGGTCGGAGACCGGCATGCTCGTGCCGAAGCGCTCCTTCAGGGTTGCGTAACCGGAGACCGAAGACGGGATGCAGAAGGAAAGCGGTCCGTGGATGTTGCGATCGCCGACCACGCCCGGCCAGGCGAAGAAATCGAGCTTCATCTCCCCGGTCAGCGGATAGTCGGCCGGATCGGCCCGTCGCGGCGCGACCGGGCCGAAATCGACGACCTGCGCCCTGCTCTCGCCGGCCTTGAGCACGACGCCGAAGCCGATGCCGCCGAGCCCGCTGTTCCAGGGCTCGACCGCGGCCAATGCGAAAGCGGTCGCAACCGCGGCGTCCGCGGCATTGCCGCCGGCTTCAAGGATCGCCGCTCCGGCTGCAGCCGCCTCATGGTTCTGCGAGACGACGACGCCCTTGCGCCCGCGGCCCAAAGGCTTTGCCAGGCTCCAGTTCTGGGTACGGTAGGCCTTCGCGCGGCTCGGCTCGGTCGTCATTGGGCAGGGTCCGGTCTCGATGGGGACCGCCATCGTGGCACGCCCCCGCGGGAGCGTCACTTGAGGAACGCTCGGCCCTGCCCCGCAACTGGCGCGCCTCAATGCGCCTGGCGGTCCTCGCCGGGCAGGTGCACGACCGCCTTGATCGGCAGGTGATCGGACGCCAGCCGCGACAAGTCGGTGTCGTGCAGCTGGACCTGCGTGATCGTTTCGGCGGGATAGGCGACGATGCGGTCGAGCGCCCAGATCGGGAACCGCGCGGGAAAGCTCGGGATCGCGGCCTGCAGCGGCCCGAATTTCGGGGCGAGCCCGTGCAGCGAAGACTTTTTGCCGACCCGCCATTCGTTGAGATCGCCCATCAGGAAGATCGGGCGCCCATCGGCCGGCTTGGAGGCGGCGATCAGCGTCTCGACCTGGCGCGAGCGCGAATGGCGGAGCAGACCGAGATGGGCCGCGACCACCCGGATCGGCGCGCCGCAGACGGTGAGGTCGGCGATCAGTGCCCCGCGCGGCTCGACGCCGGGCAGGACGAGTTGGCGCGTCGCGGTGACGGCGCCATCGCGGAAAAGCACGACATTGCCGTGCCAGCCATGGCCTTGCCAGGCGCTCTGCACCGGCACCGGCTTCAGCCCGGTGCGACGCTCGAGGCGGCCGAGGTCGAGCAGGCCGGCGCGCTCGCCGAAGCGCTGATCGGCTTCCTGCAACGCCACCACGTCGGCGTCGATCTGGCGGATCACCTCGATGATCCGGTCGGGATCGAAGCGGCGGTCGCGGCCGACGGCCTTGTGGATATTGTAGGAGGCGATCCTGAGCTCGGTCGCCGGCGGCGTGCTGGCGAGCGCCTGCTGTCCAGCGATATCACGCGTCCAGCTCGACATCTGCGGCGGGCGCAGCACCCTGATCCGGCGCAAGCCGCGCCCTTCGAACTCTAGCATCCGGCCGGCATCTCCAAGACACACTCGCTCACGGGGCTTTTAGCCGAGGCTCTTAGCAAGAGCCTTGCCATGATCAATTCCCCAAAGCGGCAAGGGTTCGATCGGCGCCGAACGAAACGACTCGCGAGGATAGTGGTTATAGGAAAAACGGAGTTCCGGCAGCCGCTGAATGTCATTTCTCGAAGTCTTGATCGCGACCCTTGTTTTGATCGCGCTGACCGCGGTGACGGCCGCCTATTCCTATGGCCGCCTCGCCCGCCGCACCAGCGCTGCGCCCTCCCACGCGCTGCCTCCGACAGAGGCTGCGACGCCGATCGACCGTGCACTCGTCCCGCTGCTGACCGCCCATCCAGGGCTCAATGGCGTCATCCTGCTGACAGAGGGAGCGCAAGCCTTCGCCGCGCGCGTCCTGACCGCACGGAGCGCCGGCAGAAGCCTCGACCTGCAATATTATTACTGGCGCAAGGACACTGCCGGACGCCTGCTCATGCGCGAGATCGTCGCCGCCGCCGATCGCGGCGTACGCGTCCGCCTGCTGATCGACGACATCAACGCCCGCGGCAACGATTCGATCTATCTTGCGCTCGACGCCCATCCCAATATCGAGGTCAGGCTGTTCAATCCGAGCCGCAACCGCGCCAACGGTGTCCGCCGCGGGCTGGAGCTCGCCTTCCGCGTGTTCCGCGTGACCCGCCGGATGCACAACAAGGCCTGGATCGCCGATGGGCGGCTTGCCATCATCGGGGGCAGGAATATCGGGAACGCCTATTTCAACGCGGCGCAAGCCAGCAATTTCCACGATCTCGACCTGCTCGTCGCCGGCGAGGCCGTGACGCAGGCGGAGACGATCTTCGACCGGTTCTGGAACAGCCCGACCGCTGTGCCGATCGCCTCGCTCAGCCGCCCCCTCGCCCGGCGCCTGCCGAGTCTGCCGATGCCGCCGCAGGCCAGCCGCGCCAATGTCGAGGCATTGCTGCGCGTGGTCGAAACGCTCGACGCCGGCCCCACCCTGGCTGGACTGCTGAAGCAGCTTCGCTGGATTGCACAGGTCCAGGTCCTCTCGGATCCGCCGGAGAAGGCAATCGGCTCCGGCGAGGAAGGCTGGCTCGCGCGCCGGCTCTACCGGGCGATCGCCGAGACGCGAACCGAATTGCAGATCACCTCACCCTATTTCATCCCCGGCGAACGCGGTTTGCAGGCGCTCTCCGCCCTCGTCGCACGCGGCGCCAAGGTCACGGTGCTCACGAACTCGCTTGCCGCCACCGATGTGGTCGCGGTCCATGGCGCCTATGCCAGCTATCGCAAGCGGCTGCTGCGAAAAGGCATCGGACTGTTCGAGCTGCGCCCGGAACTCATGCCCGCCGGCGCCTCGCTCTTCGGCTCGAAGGGCGCAAGCCTCCACACCAAGGCCTTCACGGTCGATCGGCACACCGGTTTCATCGGCTCCTTCAATTTCGACCCGCGCTCGGTCTCGTTGAACACGGAAATGGGCGTGATCATCGTCGATGACGGCCTCGTAGCCGAGATGCGGGAGATCTTTGCTCGGGAGACCTCGCCGCATTGCTCGTTCCGGCTCAGCCTCGACCATGACCGTCTCTGCTGGCACGAAGGAACGCGGCGCCATGGCCATTTGCGGCAGGAGCCTGTGGCCGGTTTCGGCCGCCGTCTCACGGCGGCGCTGGTCCGCCTCCTGCCGATCGAATCGCAATTGTGAGGCGGCTGCGAGAGCCGGGAAGCGTTAAGCAACAGCAACCTGATCAGGGGCAGCCGGCTCGCTCGCCGACGGATTGCGCACCAGACGCGGCGCTGTCGCATCGAGCAGCGGCAGTGCCGCGGCCCCGAGCGCGGCCGTGAACTGGCCGGTGGTGCCGCGCTGGACGCGCGGAATTGCGCGGTCGCCGCGCCGTGCGAGCGAAAGCGGCAATGGTTCGGCTGCGAGGATCAGCGCATCGATGACGCTGTCCGGCAGGGAGCCGCCCAGCACGATCGTCTCCGGGTCGAACAAGCTCTCCAGCATGGCGAGCACCGGCGAGAGCTGTTTCCCGGCCTGCGCGATCCAGCCGACGATGGCAGGATGGCCCTCGACCTGAAGCCGGGCGATTCCGGCGGCATCGACCGGTCCAGTTCCAGCCGCGCGCAAGGCCTCCTGCAGCGCCGGCGGCGAGACATAGCGTTCGAGGCAGCCTTCGCGGCCACAGACGCAAGGCAACCCCTGCGGCACAGCCGGGAGGTGGCCGATCTCGCCGGCATTGCCTTGAGCGCCGCGATAGGGCTCGCCGCCGAGCATCAGGCCGAGACCGAGGCCGAGCCCGAAATAGACCAGGCAGAAATGGCGGAGATTGCGGCCGACGCCGTAGAGATGCTCTCCAACCGCGGCCGCCGTGGCATCGTTCTCAATGGTCACCGGCGCGCCGAGAGCGGCACTCATCAGCGCCGTCACATCCTGCCCTGTCCAGCCCGGCAGCGCAGTCGAGCCGACGGTGAGCGTGCCCTCGAAATCGAAGGGGCCGGGCATCACCACCCCGCAGCCGAGCAGGCGCTCCGGCATACCTTTCGCTGCCCGCGCCCGGGCGAGCTCGCCCGCCGCCAGCGCCTGCACCGCCTCGACCGCCAGGTCCGGCAAGGGGGCGACGCGCCGCGCCCTGACCTCGCCGGCGAGGTCGACCAGCACGGTGGTGATGTGATCCGCCGCGATCTCCATGCCGGCAGTGACGCCGCCATCGGCATTGAGGGCGAACTCGACCGGCGGCTGGCCGCGCGCCGTGCGCCGGCGGCCGAGCTCGATCAGGAAGCCCTCCTCCAGCAATTCGGCGACGATGTTCGAGACGGCCTGTGCCGTCAGCCGGGTCAGGTTGGCGATGTCGGAGCGGCCGAGCCGGCCGTGCTGGCGCAAGGTTTCCAGCACGACCCGCCGGTTGTGGCGGCGCGCCCGCTCGGGGTTCGTACCGAGGGCGGCGCTGTGAGCGGCGGGCGGCTTGCGATGCGGCATCTGGGTCGGCCTTCCTTGCCTGCACAAGCTGCGACGGCCATTAATCCAACTCAAGTGAATTAATCGGTTGACAGCGAGCAGGCGGCTGTAAAAGCATGGCGGCTTGGATGCCTCGCCGGCCGGGAGCCGATGCAGGCGAGCATCGCAACCAGATCGGGGAGGACAAGACCATGCGCGGCTTTCGCGGATTGTTGCTGGGTATCGCGATGTCGGTCGGCGCGATCGCCGGAGCTCGCGCCCAGGCGGTCGAGATCGAGTACTGGCAATATGTATTCGACGCCCGAATCAAGGCGATGAACGAGCTGATCAAGCGCTTCGAGGCCGCCAACCCGACCATCAAGGTCAAGCACACGACCTTCCCCTATGCCGACTACCAGACCAAGATCGTCGCCGCCGCACCCGCCGGCCAGGGCCCGGACGTGGTCCAGCTCTTCTATGGCTGGGTCGACAACTTCATCGCCGGCAAGGTCATCCGCCCCCTGCCGCGCGACGCCTTCCCGCCGGAGATGATCGAGAAAGAGTTCTATCCAATCGTCTCGGCGATGAAGCGCGAGGGCGAGTACTACGCCCTGCCGACGGCGGTGCGCTCGCTGGCGCTGTTCTACAACAAGAAGATCTTCCAGGAGGCCGGGCTCGATCCCAGCAAGCCGCCGAAGACCCTCGACGAATTCCTGGACGCAGCCAAGAAGACGACGAAGCGCGATGGCGCCGGCAACATGCTGCAGGCCGGCGTGACGCTCGACATGCCCGGCCAGGACTACCATTGGTGGCGCGAGGTGCTGCTGCGCCAGATGGGCGGCAAGCCTTATTCCGACGACAACAAGACCGTGACCTATGCCAGCGAGGCCGGCGCCAAGTCGCTCGCCTGGTACGCCGATCTCCAGCGCACCCACAAGGTCGGCCTCGCCGGCTTCATGGACGAGGGCCAGGCCGCCTTCCGCGCCGGGCGCGCGGCGATGACGATCGACGGCTCCTTCCGCCTCGGTGCCTTCGGCGGCATCAAGAACTTCGAATGGGGCGTCGCCGAATTGCCGGCTGGCCCGGACGGGACCAAGTCGAACTTCGCCAGCTACTGGGTCAACGCCATCACCACAAAGCCGACTGGCGAGAAGCTGGAAGCGGCCAAGAAGTTCATGGCCTTCGTCACCTCGCCCGAGGCGATGCAGCTCTGGCTGGAGACGGTCGGCGAGCTGCCGGCGCGCAAGGCTGCGGCGGAGACCGAGAAGAACCTCGCCCACCCCATCTACGGCCCGTTCCTGAAGGCGCTGAACTATTCGCAGGCGACCGTGTTCGTCGACGAGCTGCCGCAGCGCCAAGTCATCCTCGACATGGCCAATCGCGTCCTGCTGCAGAACCAGGAGCCGAAGGCGGCGCTCGCCGAGGCGGCCAAGGCCGAGCAGGCGATCCTCGACCGTTTCTACAAGAAGTGACGGCGATCGTCTAAGCAGACGTCAGGACAGGACGCGCATGACCACCGACACCGATGTCGCCCGCTCCGGCGGGCGCCTCTGGCAGGGCCTCAGCCTGCAGCAGAAGCAGGTGGTCTGGGCCTGGGCATTCCTCGCCGTGCCGATCCTGTTCTACGGGCTGATCCGCTTCTACCCGACGGTCGAGGCCTTCGTGATCTCGACCACGAAGTGGAACCTGATGACGCCGCCCAGCTTCGTCGGGCTGGCGAATTTCGAGCGGCTGCTCGCCGATCCGGTGTTCTGGAAGGTGTTCGGCAACACCTTCCTCTACCTCGTCATCGGCACGCCGCTCAGCCTGATCCTCGCCTTCGTGATCGCCTACCATCTCGACCGCATCCGCTTCATGCACGGCTTCATCCGGGCGCTGTACTTCCTGCCCTTCCTGACCACGGCCGCGGCGATGGCCTGGGTCTGGCGCTGGTTCTACCAGCCGGTGCCGATCGGGCTGTTCAACAACCTGCTCGCCGGGCTCGGCATCGCCCAGCAGCCCTTCCTGCGCTCGACCACCCAGGCGCTGCCGGCCGTGCTGGCGCCGGCGATCTGGGCCGGGCTCGGCTTCCAGGTGGTGATCTTCCTCGCAGGCCTGCGCGCCATCCCCACCACCTATTACGAGGCGGCGCGGATCGACGGGCTCCCAGATCTCGCGATCCTCAGGAAGATCACGCTGCCTCTGCTCAAGCCGACGATCATCTTCCTCGTCGTCTTCTCCTCGATCGGGTTCCTGCGAATCTTCGATCAGGTCTACAACATGACCAGCCAGACGAGCAGCGATCCCGGCGGGCCGCTGAACGCGACCAAGCCGCTCGTGCTGATGATCTACCAGACCGCCTTCTCCTCCTTCGACATGGGCTATGCCGCGGCGCAGACCGTCGTGCTCTTCCTCGTGCTGCTCTGCATCTCGCTGCTGCAGCTGCGCCTGCTGAGGGACCGCTGATGAGCGCCATCGCCTCCCCCGTCTCCGGCCGGATCGAGCCCGGCCGCATCCTGACCTGGCTGCTGCTTTTCGGCGGCGGCCTGCTGATGGTGACGCCGCTCGCCTTCATGTTCGCGACCTCGCTGAAGGATTCCTCCGAGATCTACGATCTCGCCTTCTTCCCGGCGCATCCGACGCTCGAGAACTACGTGACGGTGCTGTCCGACGGCCGCTTCCTGCGCTGGTTCGCCAATTCCTTCGGCATCGCCACGGCGGTGACGCTCTCCAACGTCTTCTTCGACAGCCTGGTCGGCTACACCCTGGCGAAATTCCAGTTCCGCGGCCGTTACCTCGTCTTCGTCGCGATCCTGTCGACGCTGATGATTCCGACCGAGATGCTGGTCATCCCCTGGTACGTCATGGCCAAGAACTTCGGCTGGCTCGACAGCTATTGGGGCATCATGTTCCCCGGCATGATGACCGCCTTCGGCACCTTCCTGATGAAGCAGTTCTTCGAGACGGTGCCGAACGATTTCCTCGAGGCAGCACGCGTCGACGGCCTCAACGAGTTCGCGATCTTCTGGCGCATCGCCTTGCCTCTGGTCACGCCGGCGCTCTCGGCGCTGGCGATCTTCACCTTCCTCAGCAACTGGACGGCCTTCATCTGGCCGCTGATCGTGACGACCAGCAAGGAACTCTACACCCTGCCCGTCGGCCTCACGAGCTACGCCGTCGAGGCACAAGTCCAGTGGGAGCTGATCATGACGGGCGCGGCGCTGGCGACCCTGCCGACGCTCACCGTCTTCCTGCTGCTGCAGCGCTACATCGTCCGCGGCGTCGTGCTCGCCGGGCTGAAGGGATAAGTTCGATGATCGAACCCGCCGACCCGCGCGTCAGCGATAACTCCGTCTTTCCGAACCCGGTCTACAAGGAGACGGTGCTGCGCCCGCTCTTCGACGGGGCCAGGACGCATCATGTCGACGGCTTCCGCGCCATCGACCGCGCCCATCTCGTCATGCTGGCCGAGACGGGGATTCTCCCGCGGGAGACCGCCTCGCGCATCGCCCGAGCCCTGATTGCGGTCGAGAAAGAGATCGAGCCAGCGGCGCTGACCTATACCGGCGAGGTCGAGGATTATTTCTTCCTGGTCGAGGCCGAGCTGCGCAAGCGGCTGCAACCCGACGACAATGGCCGCCTGCACACGGGCCGCTCACGCAACGACATCGACCACACCTTGTTCAAGCTGGCGCTGAAGCCGCGACTCGACAAGCTTGCCGGCCAGCTGCGCGCCCTGATCGCCGCGGCGTTGACGCTGGCCGAGCGCGAGAAGGCGACGCTGATCGTCGCCTACACCCATGGTCAGCCGGCCCAGCCCTCGACGCTCGGCCATTACCTTTCCGCCGCGATCGAGGTGATGCTGCGCGACCATCGGCGCCTGATGCAGGCGCGCGAGTTGCTCGACCTTTGCCCGCTCGGGGCAGCCGCGATCACGACCTCCGGCTTCCCGCTCGACCGCCATCGCACCGCCCATCTGCTCGGCTTCGAGGCGCCGTTGCGGAATTCCTATGGCTGCATCGCCGCGGTCGACTACACGACCGCCGTATTCAGCGCGATCGAGCTGGTCTTCCTGCATCTCGGCCGGCTGATCCAGGACCTGCAGTTCTGGACCGCCTTCGAGGTCGGCCAGATCTACGTCCCCAACGCCTTCGTGCAGATCTCCTCGATCATGCCGCAGAAGCGCAATCCGGTGCCGATCGAGCATTTGCGCCATCTCGCCTCGCAGACGATGAGCCGCGCCCGCATGGTCCGCGACATCGTCCACAACACGCCGTTCACCGACATGAACGACAGCGAAGGCGAGACGCAGGACGCCGGCTACCAGACCTTCGAGAGCGGCGGGCGCGTGCTCGACCTGCTGGCCGCGCTGCTGCCGGCGCTCAGCGTCGACAGCCGCCGCGTCGCCGAGACGATCCGGCGCTCCTGCATCACCGTCACCGAACTCGCCGATACGCTGGTGCGCCAGGAAGGGCTTTCCTTCCGCGCGGCGCATGAGATCGCGGCAGCGGTCGCGCGCGCGGTCGTCGCCAAGGACGGCGACCTGCCGCGCGACGGCTACGCGCCTTTCGCCGCCGCCTTCCGCCACGCTGCGGGCCGCGAGCCGCAGCTCAGCCGCGAGGATTTCGCCACCGCGGTCTCGCCGGAGAACTTCGTCGCTCTGCGCGAGCGCTTCGGCGGGCCGGGCCCGACGGCGCTCGGCGAAGCGCTCGCCGCCTATCGCGGCGAGCTCACGGCAGCTGAAGACGCAGCCGCTGCGACCGCCAAACGCGAAGACGCCGCACGCCGCGAGCTCGACGCAGCCTTCACCGCCCTTGCAGGAGCCGCCTGATGGCCGGGATCGCGATCGAGAGACTGGTCAAGCGCTATGGCCCGACGCAGGTCGTGCATGGCATCGACCTCGACATCCAGGATGGCGAATTCGTCGTCTTCGTCGGCCCGTCCGGCTGCGGCAAGTCGACGACCCTGCGCATGGTCGCCGGGCTGGAGGAGATCAACGACGGCACGATTTCGATCGGCGGTCGGGTGGTGAACCGGCTCGAGCCGAAAGAGCGGAACATCGCCATGGTGTTCCAGAACTATGCGATCTACCCGCATATGAGCGTCGCCGAGAACATCGCCTTCGGCCTCTACACCTCCGGGCTCGACAAGGCAGCCAAGCGCAAGCGGGTCGAGGAGGTCGCCGAGGTGCTCGGCCTGACGCCGCTCTTGGAGCGCCGCCCGTCCGCCCTCTCCGGCGGCCAGCGCCAGCGCGTCGCTATCGGCCGCGCCATGGTGCGCGACCCCGCCGTCTTCCTGTTCGACGAGCCGCTCTCCAATCTCGATGCGCAATTGCGCGCGCAGATGCGGCTCGAGATCAAGCGCCTGCACCAGAGGCTGGGAACCACCATCGTCTTCGTCACCCATGACCAGGTCGAGGCGATGACCCTTGCCGACCGGATCGTGGTGATGCGCGACGGCCATATCCTCCAGGTCGGCGCACCGATGGAGCTCTATGAGAAGCCGGCCGACGTCTTCACCGCCCGCTTCATCGGCTCGCCGACGATGAACATCATGCCGGCGAAAGCGGTGGCGGAGGCCGGCCGTAGCACGCTGCGCCTAGGCGAAGCGCCGCTCGCCTGGCCCACCGCGCTCCCGAGCGATGTCCTCATCGGCGTCCGGCCGCAGGAACTGCGCGTGCTGGATCAGGGCGAAGCCGCCGACCTCATCCTCTCCGGCACGGTCGCCGTGGTCGAGCCGCTGGGGCCGGAGACCTTCGTCCATGTCGAGGCCGCAGGCGGTTTGCTGCTCGCCTCGGCTCCTGCCAAGAACCCGCCCGCCGTCGGCAGCGCCGTCCAGCTCGGCGCCGCGGCCTCGGGCTTGCGCCTGTTCGACGCCCAGAGCGAGCGCGCCCTGTGACGGCCCGGCAGCCACGGCCGGACGGGCTCGTGCTCAGCACCGGCCGGCTCTATTGCGACCTCGTCTTCCGCGGGCTCAAGGCGATGCCGCGCCTCGGCGAGGAGCGCTTCGCCGAGGACCTCACGATCGTGCCCGGCGGCGGCGGCTTCATCACCGCGGCCCATCTCGTCGGCCTGGGGCGCCCCGCCGCCTTGCTCGCGCGCCTCGGCGAGGACCCGCTTGCGCAATCGCTGCTGCCGGCTCTCGACCGCAGCGGCGTCGAGCTAGGCTTTTTGGAGCGCGCGCCCGACGCCGGCCCGCAGCTCACCGTCGCGATGGTGCAGGATGGCGAGCGCGCCTTCCTCTCCCGCCGTGCCGGGCCAGCCCGCCCGGCGACGCTGCCCGCCGCGCTCGGCGATGTCCGCGCGGCCCATCTCCACATCGCCGAATTCGCGACGCTGGCCGAGATCCCGCATCTGGTGACCGACGCCAAACATCACGGCCTCACCGTCTCGCTCGACCCGAGCTGGGACGATGCCCTGATCCGCTCGCCCGATCTCATCGCCCTGTGCAATGGCGTCGACATCTTCCTGCCGAACGCAGCAGAAGCGCGCGCGATCGCCGATAGCGACGATCTCGATACAGCCGGACGGCGGCTTGCCCGGAATTTTTCGCTGGTGGTGATCAAGGATGGTGGTAACGGCGCCCGCCTCTATCACGGGCAGGAGAGCCTCGCGCTCCCCGCCGCGCCCTGCCAGGGCGTGCTCGACACCACCGGCGCGGGCGATGCCTTCAACGCCGGCTTCCTTGCCGCCTGGCTCCGTGAGAGCCCCGCCGAACGCGCCCTCGCCGAAGGCATCGCCTGTGGTACGCTCTCGGTCCAGAGTGTCGGCGGCGCCGGCCGGGGGATCGATCCACGTCAGGTTGCCGACATCGCCGACCGATTGCTCGAAGAGCCCTTGCGCTGCCATGGTTGAAGCCCTGCTCACTCGTGAGGCGGCCGAGGCCGCCACCGTCGCGCGCCGCCAGCGCAGCGAGAACGGCGCGGCCATCGCCGATCTCGTCGAACGCCTGCGGATCAAGCGGCCGGCCTTCGTCGCAACCTGCGCGCGCGGCTCCTCCGACCATGCCGCGACCTATGGCAAATACCTGATCGAACGCACCCTCGGCCTGCCGGTCGCCTCGCTCGGCCCGAGCCTCGCCTCGGTCTATGGCGGCGAGCTCGATCTGTCGCGCGCCGTGTTCATCGCCGCCTCGCAATCCGGCCGCAGCCCCGACGCGCTGCTGCTGACCGAAGCTGCGAGGCGGGCCGGGGCACTGGTGGTCGGCTTCGTCAATGACGAGGGCTCGCCCCTCGCCGCCATGGTCGACGTGCTCGTGCCGCTGCGGGCGGGGGCAGAGAAGAGCGTCGCCGCGACCAAGAGCTTCCTCGCCACCTGCCTCGCCTTCCTGCAGCTGACGGCCGAGTGGGCGCAGGACGAGGCCCTGTCCGCCGCGCTGGCGCAGGCGCCCGAGGCATTCGACGCCGCCGGGCGTTGCGACTGGACACCGGCCCTGCTCTCCTGGCGCGAGGCCAGCAGCCTCTATGTGATCGGGCGCGGGCTGTCCTTCGGCATCGCCCAGGAGATCGCGCTCAAATTCAAGGAGACCTGCCGCATCCATGCCGAGGCCTTCAGCGCCGCCGAGGTGCTGCACGGCCCGCTCGCGCTGGTCGGCCCGGGCTTTCCGGCGCTGGCGCTCGATCCGGGCGACGAGGGCAGCGAGAGCGTGAGCGCTGCCGCCACAGCGTTCGCTGGCCTCGGCGCCGATCTGCGCTATGCCGGCGGTAGTCCCGGCGTCGGAGAGAGTTTGCCACTTCCGCCCGATCTGCCGGCTGCCCTGCTGCCGCTGGCGCAGGCCCGCGCCTTCTATGGCGCGCTCGCGACGCTCGCGCAAAGCCGCGGTCTCGATCCGGACCGCCCGCCCCACCTCTCCAAGGTGACGCGGACGGTCTGAGCCAATCTCATTTGCCGAGCACGAGGTTCGGCAGCCAGGTCGTCAGCGGTGGCCAGAGCGTGATCGCGGCGAGCACGGCGAGCAGCGGCAGGAGCCAGGGCACGATCGCCCGCGACATCGCCTCGAACGAGATCTTGGCGATCTTCGAGGTGACGAAGAGCACGACGCCCACCGGCGGCGTGATCGTGCCGATCATCAGGTTGAGCACGAAAATCAGCCCGAACTGGACCGGATCGATGCCGAACTGCGCCGCGGCAGGCGTCAGAATCGGGATCAGGATCAGCATCGCCGCCAGCGCTTCCATGAAGCAGCCGACGAAGAGCAGCAGCAGGTTGACGATCAGGAGGAAGATCAGCGGGTTGCCGGCGAGGTCGACCAGCATCGGGCCGACCGTCTGCGGGATGCGCGAAATCGACAGGCACCAGCCGAGCGCCGCCGCCGCCATCACCAGCGCCAGCACGACACCGGTGGTCTCGACGGTCTGCACCACCAGTTCCGGCAGATCGTTCAGCGAGAAGCTCTTGTAGACGAAGAGGCCGAGCACGATCGCATAGGCGGTCGCGACCGCAGCCGCCTCCGTCGGCGTAAAGATGCCCAGCATCATCCCGCCGAACAGGATGACCGGGGTCATCAGCGCCCAGTGCGCCTCCTTATAGGCGACCCAGAGCTGGGCCGCGCCGGGGAAGGGATGGCGCGGCAGATCGCGCTTCTTCGCGACATAGACCACCATCGCCATCAGCGCGCCGGCCATCAGCAGGCCGGGGATGACGCCGGCGAGGAAGAGCCCGCCGATCGAGACGTCGGCGGAAACGCCGTAGATCACCATTGGCAGCGAAGGCGGGATGATCGGCCCGATCGTCGCCGAAGCCGCCGTGATCGCCGCCGCCGTCTCGGGATCGTAGCCCTCGTCCTGCATCGCCTTGATCTCGAGCGTGCCGACGCCTCCGGCATCAGCCACCGCCGAGCCCGACATTCCCGCGAAAATCACGCTGGCGAGGATGTTGGCGTGGCAGAGCCCGCCGCGCAGCCAGCCGACGCAGGCCGTGGCAAAGGCGAAGATCCGGTCGGTGATCCCCGCCGAATTCATGATGTTGCCCATCAGGATAAAGAGCGGCGCCGCCAGCAGCGGGAACGAGTTGGCGGATTGCGCGATCTTCTGCGGGACGATGCCGAGCGGGAAGCCACCGAAGAAGGCGAAGGCTATCGCCGCCAGCCCCATCGAGACGAAGAGCGGCACGCCCAGCAGCAACGCGGCGAACCAGACCGGCAGGATCTGCAGCATCAGCGTGCTCATAGCGGCTGCGTCCCCGGCTCGGCGGTGTCGACCTTGCGGCCGGCGAGCACGTCGCCGATCTCGGCCAGCGCCTGCAGGATCAAAGCGAGGCCTGCCAGCGGCATCACCACGTAGAGGGCTGCGCTCGATACGGGCAGCGCGATCGATTCGACATCCCAGGTCCGCTCGATCAGCCCGAAGGAGTAGCGGATCAGGATCGCGGCGAAGAGGATGATCGCGGCCTGCGTCACGATCTCCAGCAGGCGCCCGGCCGACTTGGGCAGGAGATCGGCAAAGACGGTGATGCGGATATGCGAGCGTCGGCGAGCCGCGATGATCCAGCCGACGAAGCCGGTCCAGACCAGCAGGTATTGCGCCAGCTCATCGGTCCAGGCGAGCGGGGCGTTGAGCTGGCGCGAGCCGACGCCGAGCAGGACCGCGACCAGCAACGCCAGCAGCAGGCCGACGGCGGCGGCGCGGACGAGACGGTCGGTGAGGGCGACGACGGATTTCATAGCCATTGGACCTTGAACCGCGGGGCACCCCTCTCCTGGAAGGAGAGGGGCAGGGGTGAGGTGCTCGGAGCGGAAACGTTGGCGTGAACCGAAGGGCGCGGCGAGGGCTCGCGGCGCTGGTCGAACCGCCTACACCTCACCCTACCCTCTCCTTCCAGGAGAGGGTTCCCCGCGCCAGACTCACTTACGAATTTGCCCGTCACAGGGCCGCGAGCGCGTCCCAGGTGCCCTTGCCCCATTTGCTTTCGAACTGCTTGGGCAGGCTCGCCAGCACCGGCTTGCTGAAGCTTTCGAGGTCGGGCTCGGTGACGCTCATCCCGGCCGCCTTCAGCGTCGCGACGAGGCTGCCTTCCTGGCTGGCGAGCTCGGCGTCCTGCCAGGCGACGCCGTTGGCGATGGCCGCCTCCAGGATCGTCCGGTCGGCGTCCTTCAGCCCCTTCCAGAAGTCCTGGTTCACGATGATCAGGCGCGGCGTGATGATGTGGCCGGTCAGGATCAGGTGCTTCTGCACCTCCTGCAGTTTGGCGCTATGGATCGTCGGCAGCGGGTTCTCCTGGCCGTCGACCGCGCCCTGGCTCAGCGCGAGGTAGAGTTCGTTGAAGTTGACCGGCGTCGCCTTGGCGCCCCAGGCCTCGACCATGGCGCGGAAGGTGTCGACCGGCGGCACGCGCAGCTTCAGGCCGGCCACGTCGGCAGCGCTCTTCACCGCCTTCGAGCCGGTGGTGAGGTGGCGCTTGCCATAATAGGTCACGGCCGCCATGCGCATGCCGCGCTTCTTGATCAGCTCCTCGTTCATCTGGGCGAACACCGGCGCCTTGGCGACCTTGGCCATATGGGCGGGGTCGCGCCAGAGATAGGGCGCCTCGACCACCGAAAGCTGCGGCAGGAAGGAGCCGAGCGCGGCAGCGCCGTCCGTCGTCATGGTCAGCGCGCCAGAGGCGACCGATTCCATCATGTCCTTGCCGGAGCCGAGCTGGCCGGCCGGGAAGGACTGGATGTCGACGCGGCCGGAGGTTTTCTCCTTCACCTCATTGGCGATGCGGTCGACCATCTGCACCTGCGGATGGGTCACCGGCAGCATCTCGCCCCAGCGCAGCACGGTCGCCTGAGCGCGCAGCACGGTCGGCATCGCGATCATCGTGCCGGCCGCGGCGGAACCGGCGAGAAAGGCGCGTTTCGTCAGTTTGGTCATCGTCGTTCTCCTCCCGTTGTGACCTCGGCGCCTCCCCTACAGCCCTCATCCTGAGGAGCGATCGCAGATCGCGTCTCGAAGGATGTTCCGGACGGTTCTGGAGCCTCCTGAAGCACCCTTCGAGACGCCGCTGACGCGGCTCCTCAGGATGAGGGCTGTAGGTAAGCGCTTCGGTCTTCTCCCTAGAAACAGCCGTTTCCCGGTCTGGTTGTTTGATATTCAGTAGCTCATCGCCCTCGTCCGGGCGTTGTTGATATGCGCGCTCATCTCGGCGGCAGCCGCCTCGGGATCGCGCGACTCGATCGCGGCGATGATCTTGAGATGGTCCTGCATCACCGGGATGAGGATGTGGTTCTGGATTCGCGTCTCGTATTGCCGGATCAGCCTGATCTTCAGCCAGGTGACGCGGAAGGCCTGGCTGACGATGTCGTTGTCGAGATGGTCGATGATCATCTCGTGCATCAGCCGGTCGACGTTCTCCGCATCCTCGATCAGCGTCTCGTCGCCGCCGGCCTCGGCGCGGCGGATGATCGCCTCATGCCGCTGGCGCTGCTCGGCGATCTCCTCGTCGGTCGCGGTCCTCGTATAGGCGGCGGTCGCTTCCTTCTCGAGGAAGAGCCGGAACTGGAAGGCGTTGCGGATCAAATTGAGGTCGACATGGGCGACCTGCATGCCGCGCTGCGGCACGGTCTTGATCAGCCCTTCCGCCTCGAGCCGCGGGATCAGCTCGCGGATGGCGCCGAGCGGGTAGCCCGTCATGGCGACGAGCTCGCGCTGGGTGACGAACTGGCCCGGCCGGATCTCGCGCGCGAGCAGCCGCTCGGTGAAGCTGGCATAGGCCCGCTCCCTGAGCTTCAGAGGCTCGCCGTCGCGCTCCGGATCGGGCTGGCTCATCGCGTCCTCCTCAGGCCGCCTTGGCGCGGGTGATCCGGTCGAAGGCGGCGAACAGCGCCTTGCGCTGGCCCTCGTCGAGCGCGACCAGCGGCGCCCGCATCGGGCCATAGCCGGCATCGCCATGGAGATGGCCGACCAGCGCCTTGACCGCCGGCAGCACCGGATAGGAGCAGATCTCGTCGACGAGCGCGTTCACGGTGGCGTCCTCGGCGCCTTCATAGACGACCGGACGCAGCAGATGCGGCACGAGGTTGGCAGCGCCGCAGATCGAGCCCTCAGCGCCAGCGCGAACGGCTCGGCCGAGCAGGCGCTCGTCGCCGACCAGGATGGCGAGCTCGCCATGCGCCTTCAGGAAAGCCTCGGTCGTCGGGTAGTCGCAGGAGGAATCCTTGACGCCGGTGACGACGCCCGGAAAGGCCTTCTTCAGCCGCTCGACCAGCCCGACGGAGATGTCGACCGCGGTCACCGAGGGGATGTGGTAGAGGATGGTGTTGCGGGCGGAAGCGCCGAGCTTCTCGAAGAACTGCGAGAACCAGGCATAGAGCCCCTCGTCGCCGACGCCCTTGAAGTAGAAGGGCGGCGCGACCAGCAGGCCCTTGGCACCGACATTGAGCGCGGTCTGCGCCTGATCGACGGCCTCGTGCAGCGAGGCGGCGGCGACGCCGGCGTAGATCTGCTTTGCCGGGTCGATGCCGGCGCCGATCAAAGCACCGAGCATGGCGGTGCGGGCCGGGCTGCCGAGCGCCGCGCCCTCGCCGGTCGTGCCGAACAGCGTGACCGAGTCGCAGCCATTGGCGAGCACATGCTTGGCGTGGTGGACGAGCCGCGGCAGGTCGACGGCGCCGCCTTCCTGCATCGGCGTGGTGATGGCGCAGGATAGGCCGAAGCGGTTGGGATTCAGAGCCATTGCGAAGCGTCTTTCCGTGAGATGTCCAGTTGAGGCGTTGGAGAGGTCGGGCGCGCAGCAAGATCAGCGCCAGCGATATCAGCCATCCTTCAGCCCTCCGGCGGAGAGGCCGGCGACGATCTCGCGCTGGGCGAGGACGGTCAGCAGCAGGACGGGCAAGGTCACGAGCAAGGCGGCGGCCGCGAGCGGGCCCCAGGAAATCTGCTCGAAGGTCAGCGAGTTGTAGACGGCAGAGGGCAGCGTGCGGCTGGCCTTGCCGCCGAGCACCACCGAGAAGATGAAGTTGTTCCAGGAGAAGATGAAGGCGAGGATGCCGCCTACGACGATGCCGGGCCGGGCCAGGGGCAGCGCGACATGGCGGAAGGCCTGCCAGGTCGTGGCGCCGTCGATGCGGGCGGCATCCTCCAGCTCCATCGGCACGTTCTCGAAATACCCGATCATGATCCAGACGATGATCGGGATGGTGATGACGAGATGAGTGATCACCAGCGCCGTCACCGTGCCGACGAGGCCGGTGATCTGGAAGAGCAGGAAGAGCGGGATCAGGTAGGACAGCGCCGGCGTCATCCTGGCGACCAGGATCAGGATCGCGAATTTATGGGCCTTGCCGCGGGCGATGCCGTAGCCGGCAGGCACGCCGACAGCCAGGCCGACCAGCACGGCCCCGCCGGTGACGAGGATCGAATTCCAGAGATAGAGCGCGAAATTGTTCTTCTCGAACACGTCGAGATAGTTGGCGAAGGTCGGCGGGCTCGGGATGAACACCGGCGGGAAGGCGGTGTTGTCGAGCTCGTTCTTGAGCGAGAGCGAGATCATCCAGAGGAAGACCAGCACCGCCGGCGAGACCAGCACGAAGACCGAGGCGTAGAAGCCGAATTTCGAGAGGAGCCGCTTCATCACGCGTTCCACTTCGACTTCTGGCGCGCATAGAGCAGCAGCAGCGACAGCATGATGATGATCACGAAGAAGATCACCACGACTGCCGAGGCGTAGCCGATCTTGTAGAACTGGAAGGCCTGCAGATAGAGGAAGATGTTGAGCGTTTCGGACGCCGTGCCCGGCCCGCCCTGGGTGATCACGAAGATCGTGTCGAAGGCCTTCAGCGCGTCGATGGTGCGGATCACGATCGCGACCATGATGAAGGGCCAGACCAGCGGCAGCGTGATGTGCCGGAACATGTGCCAGGCATTGGCGCCGTCGATCAGCGCGGATTCATAAGGTTCCCGCGGCAGGCCCGCGAGGCCGCCGAGCACGATCAGCATGACCAGCGGCGTCCAGTGCCAGACTTCGACCATGATCAGCGTCGGGATCACCGTACCCGGCGAATAGACCCAGGCCTGCGGGCCGATGCCGACCAGCGAAAGCAGATAATTGAGCACGCCGAGCTGGGGATGGAACATCATCGTCCAGACCAGTGCGACCGCGACCGGCGTCGCCATCATCGGCATGACGAAGATGGTGCGCAGCAGGCCGCGGAACGGGAATTCGCGATGGAAGACCAGCGCTGCCGCCGTGCCGAACAGGATCGGCAGCACCACCGCGAGCACCGTGTAGTAGAAGGTGTGCCCCATCGACTCGATGAAGCGCGCATCGCGGAAGAGCTCGGCGAAGTTCTGCAGGCCGACAAATTCCGGCCCGCCGCCGATCTTCCAGTCCTGCGTCGACATGTAGAGCGTGAACAGCCAAGGGAAGACGATCACGCCGGCGATGATCAGCACCGCCGGGAGCGAGAACAGCCAGTAGCGCGGCGTGAAATCCCGCGAGTCCGCCGCCTTGGACGGCGCCGGGCTTGTAAGGCTGCTGGCTGGCAGGGTGGTGCTGGTCATATGTTGGAACCGTCATGCTCGGGCTTGACCCGAGCATCTCTTGGAAAATGCATTCTGGTCACGAGACGGCCGGGTCAGGCCCGGCCATGACGCGTAACGACTAGCTTCAGCCCTGCTCGCTCTTGGCCAGCACTGGCGCGAAGGCTTCCGTCGCCTTCTTCAGCTCCGCCGCGACATCAGCGCCGCCGATCGCATTGGTCAACGCCACCCCGAAGACATCGCGGAACTCGGTGACCGGGACGATCTGCGGCAGCGCGGCGCGGGCGATCTTGGCCGAGTTGAGCAGGCAGTCGAAATACTGCTTGCCGAACTTCGACGCCTCGATCGTCGCGGTGTCGAGATAGGCCGAGGAGCGCGCCGGGGCGCCGGCGCCCGCCTTGAGCATCGCCAGCTGCTGCGCCTTGTTGGTGATGAACTGGATGTAGAGCCAGGCCGCCTCCTTCTTGGCGGAGCCGCGCGAGATGCCGATGCCGTCGCCGAACATGCCGGCATGATGCGCCTTCGGCCCGGGCGGGGTGACGCCATAGCCGACCTTGCCGACGATGCGCGATTTGCTGGGATCTTCCAGCGGGGTCGCGAAGCCGATGCCGTCGAGCCACATCGCGGCGCGGCCCTGCATGAAGGTCGTCTGGCATTCGTTCCAGTTGAAGCCGACGGAGCCGACCGGCCCGGTGTCCTTGTTGAGCTTCTTGTAGAGCTCGGCGGCCCAGATCGCCTCGGGCGTATCGGTCAGGAGCTTGCCCTCGGCCGAGGTGGTCTCGATGCCCTGGCCGAGCACCAGGCAGGCCCAGACCGGCACATTGGCATTCTTCAAGCCGCGAGAGACAAAGCCAGCAACGCCCTTGGCCGGATCGTGCAGCTTGGCGGCGGCAACCGCCATCTCGTCCATGCTCTTGGGATAGGCGACGCCCTTCGCGTCGAACAGTTCCTTGTTGTAGTAGAGCATCCAGTAGTCGACGAAGTAGGGCAGCGTATCGAGCGCCCCATCGGCCTGGCGGGCATAGGCCACGGCGCCGGCGCCGAAATCCTCGAAGTTGAAGTCGGGCGAGGTCAGCGAGGCATCCTTGATCATCGGCGAGAGGTCGGCGAACCATTTGCCCTTGGCCGCCATGCGCTTCTGCACATGTAGCGAGATCGCGCTGACGTCGAAGCTCGGCTTGCCCGAGGCGAACTCGATCACCGCCTTCTGGCGCTGCTGCTGCTCCGGCACCTGCTCGGAGGAGACCTTGATGCCGGTAAGCTCGGTGAACTCCTTCTCGGCGGCCTGGAACAGGTCCGAGCGCGGGTTCTTGACGAGCAGTACGTCGATCGACTGGCCGGAGAAGCGCTTCCAGTTGAAGGCGGCCTGGGCGCGCGCCTCGCGCAGGACCAGCGGCGAGGCGATGGCGCCGGTCGCGCCGAGCGCGGCGGCGCCACGCAGCAGGCCACGCCGCGTCGGCTTCAAGATCTCGGTCATGGATGTCCTCCCCTGGACAGATATGCGGCCATTGCGGGCCGTCTTGATCCGTTCCGGCAGATGGGCTCAGCATGGCCACGCCTACCGGAATGGTGCGCACGCTAGTCCGGAACGAAGGCGGTTGCAAGCTAACATGTTGACGTGCACATAGTGATGCAACACGACCGAGCACCCGGCTGCCGATGACGACTCCTGCGCTTCCCGTTCGCCCCCTCGGCCGCTCCGGCCTGAAGGTCACGACGCTCGGTTTCGGCGGCGCGCCACTCGGCGATCTCTACGCCCATATCGACGAGGCCAGCGCGGTCGAGACGGTCGAGACGGCGCTCGCCTCCGGCATCAATCTGGTCGACACCTCACCGCTCTATGGCCACGGCCTCTCCGAGCACCGGATCGGCGCTGCGCTGCGGCGCTCCGGCCGAAAGGACGTGGTGATCTCGACCAAGGTCGGCCGCGTCGCCGAGCCCTTTGCGGGTCGCGGCAACGGTTCCGGCTATCTCGGCGGCCTGCCGCATGGCCTGCGCTTCGACTATTCCTATGATGGCGCCATGCGCTCGCTGGAGCAGTCGGCCCTGCGCCTCGGCGTCGACCGGATCGACGTCGTGCTGATCCACGATGTCGATGTCTGGACGCATGGCGCCGACATGATCGAGCAGCGTTTCGCCGAAGCGATGAATGGGGCTTATCGCGCTCTCGAAACGCTGCGCGCTGCCGGTGCGGTCAAGGCGATCGGCGTCGGCGTCAATGAAGCTGAGATGTGCGAGCGTTTCGCCCGAGCCGGCGATTTCGACACCATGCTGCTGGCCGGGCGCTATTCCCTGCTGGAGCAGCCGGGGCTCGCCTCCTTCATGCCGCTGGCGCAGCAGAAGGGCATCGACCTGATGCTCGGCGGCGTCTTCAATTCCGGCATCCTCGCCACCGGTCCTGTCGCAGGCGCCAAATATAACTACCAGCCGGCGCCGCCCGCCATCCTCGCGCGCGTGGCGGCGATCGAGGCGGTCTGCGCCCGCCATGGCGTGCCGCTGCGCCGGGCCGCCCTGCAGTTCCCGCTCGGCCATCCAGCCGTGGCGAGCCTGGTCATGGGCGCGGTCAAGCCGGAAGAGGTCGCCGATCAGGTCGCCGAGCTCTCGGCTCCGATCCCGGCCGCTCTCTGGACAGAGCTGAAAGCCGAAGGCCTGCTCGGCGCCGATGTCCCGGTTCCGGTTTAGCGCCATGCGCATCGACGGCCATCAGCATTTCTGGAGCCTCGCCCGCGGCGACTATGGCTGGCTGACGCCGGCGCTGGGCGTCATCCATCGCGATTTCGGTCCCGCCGATCTGGCGCCGCTGCTCGCCGCTCACGGTATCGAACGAACCATCCTGGTCCAGGCCGCGCCTACCGAGGCCGAGACCGCCTATCTGCTCGACATCGCCGCGAAGACGCCCTTCGTCGCCGGCGTCGTCGGCTGGACCGATTTCGATGCGCCTGATGTAGCGGAGCGCATCGCTACCCTGGCGGCCGACCCGCTGCTCATCGGCCTGCGCCCGATGGTCCAGGACATCATCGACGACAACTGGCTGGCGCGCACCGAACTGGCGCCGGCCTTCGAAGCGATGACCGCTCATGGCCTCGTCTTCGACGCACTGCTGAAACCGCGTCATATCCCGGCGATGCTCACCGTGCTGGAGCGGCATCCCGATCTCGCCTGCGTCATCGACCACGGCGCCAAGCCCGATCTCGTATTCGGTGATCTCGCCGCCTGGCGCGACGGCATCAGCGCCCTCGCCAGACACCCCGGCCTCACCTGCAAGCTCTCCGGACTCGTCACGGAGGCCGGCCCCGACTGGACGCTGGAGACGCTCCAGCCGGTCGTCGGACACCTCCTCGCCTGCTTCGGTCCGGAGCGCTTGATCTTCGGCAGCGACTGGCCGGTCGTGATGCTGCGCGCCTCCTATGCACAGTGGATCGGAGCTGCCGAAGCACTCCTCGCAGGTCTCAGCGAGACACAGCGTGCCGCCGTCTTCGGAGGCAATGCCCAAAAACTCTATCTCTCGCAGCGCGGACGCAGCTGACATGCTGAAAGATATCGACCCCGTCCTCTCCGCCGACATGCTCTGGGTGCTCGCCGCCATGGGCCATGGCGACGATCTCGCGCTCGTCGACGCCAATCATCCGGCTGAAAAGATCGCCCGCGCGACGACGAGCGGCCGGCTGGTGCGCCTGCCCGGCCTCGCCATGGCGCGTGCGGCCCGCGCCATCCTGTCGGTCTTGCCGATCGACGATTTCGAAGCGCAGCCGGCACGGCGCATGCTGGTCGTCGGCGATCCCGCCGAAATTCCTGACGTGCAGCGCCAGGTCCAGGCCGAACTCGACCGGGCGCTCGGCCGCTCGGAGCCGCTGGCCGGCATCGAGCGCTTCGCCTTCTACGAAGCGGCCAAGCAGGCCTTCGCCGTGGTGCAGGTCGGCGATCCCCGCCCCTATGGCTGCTTCCTGTTCCGCAAGGGCGTGATCGCCGGCGCGCCCGGCTGAGCAGTTACTGCTTCGGCGCGCCGGCCGCTCCCGGCATCGAAATCACCTTGCCATCGGGCATGATGATGTCGCCGGGCTTCTGGCCCGGCCCGCAATCGCCGACGCGCCTGGCCTCGACCACGAGCTTGCGCTCGACCTCCCCGGCCTGGCCGGGCACGCCGGTGAGCTTGGTGGTCCCCTCGGTGCGCACGCTCGTCTGGAAATCGCCAGTGACCACGCTATTGCCCACCGCCTTGATCTGGCCGATCGCGCACTCGGTCGCGACGGAATAGCCAGTCGCGGTCTTCGTCACCTCCATCTTCGAGCAGGCGGCGCCAGCCATGCCGCCGACCATGGCGCGGTCGGTGCCGGGACCGACGCATTGCTTGGCGCTCGTCTCGCCCTCGGCGCTCGTCGACTTGCTCTCCCAGAGGCCTGGTTTGCGTTGTGGAAGTTCCTCGGCAAAAGCCGGAACGGCCCCGAGAACGCTGGCTGCGACGGCGATGGCGACTGTCCTCATGCTCACGTCTCCTCGGCTGCCCGTCAGGATCGATTCGAGGGCAAGACAGAGCGGGAGCGAAAGGCGATTTTAGGGCGGCGGGCCCGACGGACGACGGATGCCGTGAGGAATGGTGCCCCTGGCCGGGATCGAACCAGCACTCCTTGCGGAACTCGATTTTGAGTCGAGCGCGTCTACCAATTCCGCCACAGGGGCCCTTTCGGGCGCGGCGGACTATAGCGATCGGCGAAGGCTGGTCAATCTCGCGTGATCGGCTTTTCCCGTGACGTTGCAGCCATGGACGGAAGGCCCCGCGCCCGCTAGATCGCCGTGCGTCCTTTCGGACGCCAAATGGCTATCTGTCACTTTGTCAGGCATCGGATTGCCTCCGAAAAGTGGTTTCCACTTTTCGGTCCGATGCTCTAAGGGCCGGCGATGTTCGAACGCCTCTATCTCTGGACGCTCTCGCTCGCCGCGCGCCGCAGCGCGCAGCTCTGGCTCGCCGTCGTCGCCTTCGTCGAGAGTTCCTTCTTCCTGATCCCGGCCGACGTGCTGTTCGTGCCGATGGCGCTGGCCAAGCCCGAGCGGGCCTATCGCCTCGCCTTGATCGCGACGATCTTCTCGACGCTCGGCGGCATCGCCGGCTACGCGCTCGGTTACTACGCCTTCGATGCGCTGGCGCGGCCAGTGCTCGCCTTCTATGGCAAGCTCGACGCCTTCGAGCAGTTGCGCGCCTGCGCCGGGCCGGACACGACGCTGCTGCTTTTGACCACTTCGGGCCTGGCGCATCTGCCGCCGATCAAGGTTGTGACGATCCTGGCCGGCGCCGTCCATATCGGGCTCGGCTTCTTCGTGCTGTCCTGCATTCTGGCGCGCGGCGCCCGCTTCTTCGCCCTCGCCTTCCTGCTGCGCCGCTATGGCGAGACGATCCGCCACTTCATCGAGAAGCGGCTGAAACTGATCGCGCTCGGCGGCGCCGCCCTGCTGATCCTGCTCTATTTCGGCCTCAAGCTGCTGACAGGCTCGGGCCAGTTCCTCTCCTGCTGAGTGTCGCCATGACCGGCCCTGCCTCGCGCCTCCTCGCCGACCCCCGCCGCCTGATCGCCCTGATCGGGCTCGTGAGCCTTGCCTTGATCGGCGGCGCCTGGTTCTTCGAACTCGTCCTGCATTTGCGGCCCTGCAAGCTCTGCCTCGAGCAGCGGGCTCCGCATTACGCCGCAATCGGCCTGACGACGCTCGCCCTGCTCTTCGCCCGCTCGCGCCGGCTGCAGATCGCCGCGCTGATCGTCCTCGCCTTGCTGATGGCCTGGAGCACCGGGCTCGGCGTCTACCACTCCGGCGTGGAGTGGGGGATTTTCGCCGGCCCCAATGATTGCGGCGGCACGCCTGCCCCGGCAGCCGCCGGCGTCCAGGACCTGATGAAGCAGTTGCAGACAACCAGGATCGTCTCCTGCACGGAAGCCGCCTGGCGCTTCCTCGGCCTCTCGCTCGCGGGCTGGAACGCGCTCGCCTCGCTCGGCCTGCTGGTCGTCGCCCTGCTCGGGCTGCGGAGCGCCTCGCAGCGCCCGGCGTCCTCCCCGGGCTGACGTTCCACAGCAATCCTGGTGGAGCTCGAAACCGCGGTTCGCCAGCTCTACCGACTGCCCGATCTCCTTGGGATAAGCCCCGATTCAAGGCCGTGGGGGGTACTGATTCGCCTCGATCCAGCGACAATCGACCGGCCGATGCCCATCGCGCCGGCATGATCGACAGTTGGAATAACTGTGCGAATCATCTGTATTGGCCGGGAATCGGGTGCTCGGGCCAGATCTCCGGCAGTTAGCGAGACAGTAAGGTCGCGTTAACCTTTATTAATCGATGGTCAACAGATGACGATGCCGACCAGATACGGACCGGCGCGCCGATGAACGTCGCAGGGCAGCGTCCAGCCATACGTTCCGCACGGCGCCACCCGGCGCAGAGGCGGACAGCGATATCAGTCGCGGCCTGCTGCCTGAGCGTGGCTATGGCCGGGTGCGGCGAGCAGCGACTTTCCGAAACGGAACTGGTGACGGCGACGCGCTGGCTCTCGGTCGAACCGGGCCGGGCGATGATCGCCCTGCCGCCCGGCAGCCCCCCGATCATCGGCGTCACCCAGCGCGGCTACGAGAACGCGATCGCGCAGACGATCTCGCTGGCGACGCGCGGCCGCACGCCCGGCGAGAACACGATCCAGGTCGCCTTCTTCACCGCGGCCGACCTGCCGGAGAGCACCGGCGTCGAGGGCAACCTGCTGAAACTGCCGGGGATCGACGACTTCGCCGTGGCGCAGGACATGGAGGAGCGCCTGCCGGGTGTCGCCATGGCGCCCTCAGCCGTCTTCGTCCAGAACAAATACGGGCCGTTCGGCTACGCTTTCGGCCGCGGCACCGGCGGCGAGGCCTGCCTCTACGCCTGGCAGCGCATCGCCGACGGCGACAGCGTCTTCCGACCGCGATCGGGGGCTGTCTCGGTCCGCATGCGCATCTGCGACCCCAAGGCAACGGAAGCCTCGCTGCTGCGCCTCGCCTACGAGTATTCGCTCAACGCCTCCTTGCGACGCAGCGGCTGGAGCCCCGCCGGGGACGCACCGGCGCCTGCGCCGGGGCTCGGCCAGGCCGGCGCGCCGATCTACCCGCTGCCGCCGGCTTCGGCCGAGGAGGTGCCGAAGCCCCGGCGTGCCGCCCGGCCGCGACCGATACGGGAGCCGCAGATCGAGGCCGATCACGCCCGGGACGCGCAACCCATCCCGGACAGGCCGCTGGCCGGATATCCGACCGTTCCCCCGCCCCCCACGACACCCTGAGAGAGCGAAGCGCCCCGAGAGCCGATGCGAACCGCGAGCTACGTCATCTTCTGGGCGATCGCCACGGCCATCGTGGTCGCGCTGATCTCGCTGCCGATCAGCCTGCAGGCGCATCTGATCGCAGGGACGATCGTGGTCGGGGCGATGATCCTGCTCAAATTCCTGCGGCCCTACGGCGTCTGGCGCCTGATCGCGCTCGGCCTCGGCACGGCAATCGTGCTGCGTTATGTCTATTGGCGAACGACAAGCACGCTTCCGCCGGTCAACCAGCTCGAGGACTTCATCCCCGGGCTGATCCTCTATCTGGCCGAGCTCTACAATATCGGCATGCTGTTCCTCAGCCTGTTCGTGGTGGCGATGCCGCTGCCGCGGCGCAAGAGCGCACCGCCGATCCCGGCCGAGGCCCCGACCGTCGACGTCTTCGTGCCCTCCTACAACGAGGAGCCGGAGCTCCTGGCGACGACGCTTTCGGCGGCGCTCGCCATGGACTATCCGGCCGGCCGGCTGAGCGTCTACCTGCTCGACGACGGCGGCACCGACGAGAAGTGCAATGTCGACAATTTCGTCGCCGCCAGCGCCGCGCGGGAGCGGCGCGCCGCCTTGCAGACGCTCTGCGAGGGGCTCGGCGTCACCTATCTGACGCGCGAGCGCAACATCAGCGCCAAGGCCGGCAACCTCAACAACGGTCTCGCCAACTCCAGCGGCGACCTCGTCGTCGTCTTCGATGCGGACCATGCGCCGGCGCGCAACTTCCTGACCGAGACGGTCGGCTATTTCGACAGGGATCCGAAGCTGTTCCTTGTCCAGACGCCGCATTTCTTCATCAATCCCGACCCGCTGGAGCGCAATCTCAAGACCTTCAAGGCGATGCCGTCCGAGAACGAGATGTTCTACGGCATCATCCAGCGCGGCCTCGACAAGTGGAACGCCTCGTTCTTCTGCGGCTCGGCCGCGGTGCTGCGCCGCACGGCGCTGCAGACGACGAACGGCTTCTCCGGCCGCAGCATCACCGAGGATGCCGAGACCGCGATCACGCTGCACGCCACCGGGTGGAACAGCATCTATGTCGACAAGCCGCTGATCGCCGGGCTCCAGCCCGCGACCTTCGCGAGCTTCATCGGCCAGCGCTCGCGCTGGGCGCAGGGCATGATGCAGATCCTGATCTACCATCGCCCGATGCTGAAGAGCGGCCTCTCGCTGCCGCAGCGCCTGTGCTACTCGTCCTCGGCCCTGTTCTGGCTCTTCCCCTTCGTGCGCCTGACCTTCCTGGTGGCGCCGCTGTTCTACCTGTTCTTCGGACTGGAGATCTTCACCGCTTCGGGCGCCGAGTTCATCGCCTATGTCTTCAGCTACATGGCGGTGAACCTGATGATGCAGAACTATCTCTATGGCCGCTATCGCTGGCCGTGGATCTCCGAGCTCTACGAGTTCATCCAGTCGGTCTACCTGCTGCCGGCGGTGGTCTCGGTGCTGCTCAACCCGGGCAAGCCGACATTCAAGGTCACCGCCAAGAGCGAGGAGCTCGGGACGCGGCGAATCTCCGAGCTCGGCCTGCCTTTCTTCATCATCTTCGCCGTGCTGGCGCTCGGCGTCGTCGCCACCTATTGGCGCACCATCGCCCAGCCCTACAACGCCGACACCACCCTCGTGGTCGGGCTCTGGAACATCCTCAACCTCCTAATGGCGGGCTGCGCGCTCGGCGTGGTCTCCGAGCGGCCGGAAGGGCGCGGCGCCCGGCGCTTCCCGGTGAAGCGCCGCGGCGAGATCAGCATTGACGGCCGCACCGCGCCGATCGTCACCGAGAACGTCTCCGTCGACGGCGTCGCCGTCCGGGTCCTGTCCAAGGGCTTCGACACGCTACCGCTGAACAGCAAGGGCGAGATCGCCTTCCAGACCTCGATCGCGATGCCCTCCGGGGCACTGCCCGTGCGCATCGTGCGCCAGGCCTCCGACGAGAAGGGCCTGGTGCTTGGCTGCCGCTACGAGCCGAGCGAGCCGCTGCACAGCCGCATCATCGCCGACCTCTGCTTCTCCGATGCCGGAATCTGGAGCGATTTCCAGAAGGCCCGGCGCCAGAACATGGGCGTCGTCTACGGCACCTTGCGCTTCCTGCGCATCGCCGTGTTCCAGACCAGCCGCGGCCTGTCCTATTTTTTCGGCCTCTACCGCTTCGCTCGTTCCAATCCTGCGCGGAAGGCGGTGGAATGAGAGCGCGCCTCCTCCCTATCCTCGCCGCCGCCGCGATCCTTCCGGTCGGGAGCCTGAGCTCCAATCTACGGGCCCAGGAGACCCCGGCGACGCCGCCTTCAGAGCCGGCGCCTTTCATGATCGCGCCGCCGGCACAGCAACCGCCGCCCTCTCGCCCGGTCGAGCCCAAGCCAGCGGCGGCGGCGACACCGGCAGCCCCCGCCATTCCCGCCAGCTTCGGCTTCAAGCCGCTGCTGCCGGCCGCCCGCGTCGCGCTCGAAGGGGAGAGCGATGCGCGCAGCTGGGCTTTCCACCTGACCCAGGATGAGGCCGGCGCCGATCTCAATCTCGACGTCGCCTTCCAGAACGCGCTGGTAGTGATGCCGGAGGTCTCGCGCCTGACGGTGCGCATCAACGGCGAACGGGTGATGGAAGCCCCGATCGCCTCCGCCGACCGGCTGAAGCGGACCTCCACCGCGATCCGCAAGGGCCTGCTCAGGCCCGGCCAGAACACGATCCGCTTCGAGGCCGTGCAGCGCCATCGCACCGACTGCACGATCGCCTCGACCTATGAATTGTGGACGCGCATCGACGGCGCCGGCACCCGGCTCTCCTTCCGGAATCCGGCGCAGCGATCGCGCCTGCGCAGCCTCGACGACCTGCCCGCCGTCGGCGGCGACGAGAGCGGGCAGACGACGATCCACATCGTCGCGCCAGGCGCGACACGCGCCGTCGCGGCCAACAGCATCCTCGCCGTGGCGCAAGGTGTGGCGCTGCGCGGCCGCTACAGCCAAGCCGCTGTCAGGGTTTCCGAGCGCTTGCCGGAACGGATCCGGCCGGGCGTGCTGACCGTCCTGCTCGGCACGACCAAGGAAGTGCGCGAGCTGCTGGGGAGCTTGCCGACCGAGGCGGGAGCCGGCAGCTTCCTCGGCTTCATCGCCAATCCCAGGCTCGGACCGGCGACCCTGCTCGTCACCGGCGAGACCTGGCC
The DNA here is from genome assembly GCA_013823325.1 of Methylobacterium sp. Classification (GTDB taxonomy): domain Bacteria; phylum Pseudomonadota; class Alphaproteobacteria; order Rhizobiales; family Beijerinckiaceae; genus Allobosea; species Allobosea vestrisii. The sequence goes on along the minus strand of PNLY01000007.1, from coordinate 77,584 downwards.
CGATCTCGAGGCGATCGTCGCCAAGCTCCTGACCGGACCGGTCTCGCGACCGACCAACATCAACCGCAAGACGATGGACACGTCGAGCTGGCATGTGCCCGACGCGCCCTTCATCTCCGATCGGCAGATGCTTCGCTTCTCGGAGCTCGGGGTTTCCACGCAGGAATCTTCGGGACGGCGCATGCGCGTGCGCGCCGTCATCGCCATGCCCGGCGACTTCTACGCCAATGCCTATGGCGAGGCGACGCTCTATCTCGACGGCGCCTATTCGGAGGAGGTCCTGCCCGGCGCCAGCCGCGTCGAGATCTTCGTCAACGGCAATGTCGCGGCGACCGTGCCGCTCAACGGCGCCAATGGCGGGCTCTTCCAGCAATCGCCGATCCCGATCCCGCTGCGGCACTTCCGGCCGGGAATCAACGAGATCTGGTTCGAGGCGGTCACGCTGGCGCGGTCCGATCTCGCCTGCGGACCGGGCGCGACCTTGCCGGGCAAGAACCGCTTCGCGCTGTTCGACACGACCACGCTGGCGATTCCGGACTTCGCCAAGATCGGCGTCAGCCCCAATCTCGCCGCCGTGGCCGGCACCGGCTTTCCCTATTCGATCGCCGCGCATGTCGGCCTGATCGTCGGCCGGCAGGACCTGCCCAATCTCGGCGCGGCCGCGACCCTGCTGGCGCGGCTGGCCCAGCGCGCCGACCGGCCGCTGCCGATCGACCTCGTCGGCAGCGCTGCGACCATCGGCGGCCGCCCTGCCCTGATCGTCGGCGCCGCCGGACAATTGCCTGCCGGATTGCTGCCGCGCGTCGGCATCGCCGACAATGTCCGCAACATCTGGCCACAGCGTGCGGACGCTGTCGTCGTCGTGCCGGAAACCGAGGGCACCGCCGTGTTCGACGCGGTGATCAACCGCTTCCAGGGCCGGCAGACGACGCCGGAGGATTCCGGCGGCGGCGCGCCGACGACCGAAGCGATCCGCGACCGTTGGCGCGGCTCGTTCGGCGGCCCCTTCGCCCGCTACTTCATCGGCTTCGACCAGTGGCTGCAGCGAACTTTCGACCTCTCATTCGCGCAGCTGCGCACGCCAACGCGCGCCCCGACGCTCTACGAGCCGGCCGAGGGCGCCGAGCTGATCGCCGCCCAGGCGGTCGATCCCGATACGCGCCAGGTCTGGACCGCCTTCGTCGCGCGCCAGGAGGAAAGCCTGGAGAAGGCCGTGGACAGGCTCGTCACCCCCGGCAACTGGGCCGGCATGGCGGGCAAGGTCACGACGTTCCGCAGCGGGCAGGACAATCACGTCATCTCGGCGGACAGCACCTCCTTCGTCATGACCCGGGCGTTCAGCCTGACCAATATGCGCCTCGTCTTCGCCAACTGGATGTCGAGCAATATCGGCATCTATGCGCTGACCCTGCTGGGGGCCTGCATCGCCCTCGGCATCGGCACCTCCCTGATGCTCGGCCGCCTGGGGAGGCGCTCATGAGACGGCTGCGCGCAACCCTGGCCGCGATGCTGCTGGGCCTCGCCCCTGCTGCGCAGGCGGGCCTTCCGGCCGGCGCCTGGGAGCTTTACCGGCAGAAGTTCGTCACCGCCGAGGGACGCGTCGTCGACGATGCCAATGGCGGCATCAGTCATAGCGAGAGCCAGGGCTACGGGTTGCTGCTGGCCTGCCTCGCCGGCGACCGCGGCAGCTTCGCCAGCATCCTCTCCTTCACCCGGACCGAGCTCCTGATCCGCGACGACGGGCTCGCCGCCTGGCGCTGGGACCCGAAGGCCACGCCGCGCGTCAGCGACATCAACAACGCCAGCGACGGCGACCTCCTGATCGCGGAAGCCCTCGCCTGCGCCGGGACACGCTGGTCGATGCCGGCCTACACCACGGCGGCCCGCCAGATCGCCCGCTCGCTCGCCAAGGTCGCCCTGCTGAAGCGCGGAGGCCAGACCTGGCTGATGCCGGCGGCGAAGGGGTTCTCGGAGCAGGACCGACCGGACGGGCCGGTGGTCAACCCGTCCTATTGGGTGTTCGAGACCTTCCCCGTGCTCGCCAAGCTCACCGGCGATCAGAGCTGGATGGAGGTGCAGGCCAGCGGGCTGAAGCTGTTCGACGACCTCGCCAGGCGCAGGACGCCGGCTGCCGACTGGCTCTCGATCAGGGGCGAGCCGAAGCCGGCCGAAGGCTTCCCGCCGCAGTTCGGCTACAACGCGCTGCGCATTCCGCTTTATCTCCTGCGCGCCGGCCTCGCCGACAAGCAGCGCCTCGATCCCTTCCGCCAGGCCTGGGCCAATGGCACCGCGGTGATCGACGTGACGAACGGCAAGCCGGGCGAGCCGCTGCCGGACGCCGGCTATCGCATCCTGAACGCCGCCATGGCCTGCGCGCTCGACCGCACGCCGGTCCCGGCCGAGCTGAAGAGCTTCGAGCCTACGCTCTATTACCCGTCGACGCTGCATCTGCTCGCCCTCTCCATGCTGAGCGAGAGGTATCCGCAATGCATGTGAAATCCGCGCTGATCGCCGTCGCGGCCTCCGGTGCCGCCTTCTATGCGCTGGGCCGCTATGGCCATGATCTCGATTGGCCGCAGGCGCCGGTGCCGGCCGTGCAGCAGGCACAGGCCGAGACGCATCCCGATCCCAGCCAACCCGCCCTGCCCGCGGCCGGGCAAGCAGAAGCCGAACTGGCCCAGGCTCCCACGGCGCAGGGACGGCCGGCGCCAGCGCCGGGGCCACCGCAGAGGGTCGACGAGACGGCGCTGCGCTATTTCGCTGCCCAAGGCGACACCCGCCGCTATGAAGCCGAGCTCGCCCGGTTGCGCGCGCTCTATCCGGAATGGAAGCCGCCGACCGATCTGAGCGCGGCGCTGCCGACCGGTGATCCCGAGCTGGAACGGGTCTGGAAGCTGTTCGCCGAGGGCAAGTTCGGAGAGGCGCGCGCCGCGATCGCCCAGCGCAGCAGCGCCGATCCGACCTGGCAGGCCCCGGCCGATCTCACCGCCCAGCTCGACCGGGCCGAGGCCGGCCTGCGCCTGGTCAACGCCTCCAATGCCAAGCAATGGGAGCAGGTGATCCGGATCGGCACCGAGACGCCGGCGCTGCTGACCTGCGCCAATGTCGACGCGCTCTGGCGCGTGGCCGAGGCCTTCGTCCAGACCGGCGCGCCGGAGCGGGCGCGCGACGCCTATGCCTATGTGCTGACCAACTGCACCAACCCGGCCGAGCGGGTCGGCACCATGCAGAAGGCGCTCGCCAGCTTGCCGGAAGCGCTGGTCAACCCATTGCTGGCGCAGGAGAAGCAGAGCGAATTCTCCAGCATTCGCGACGAGATCGCCCGCCGCCATATCGGCAAGGCGGCGGAAGAGCCGACCCTGACCGCGACGCCCGAGGAGCTTCGGCGCATCGAGGCGCTCGCCAACGCCGCCACGACGCCGGACGACGCGATCCTGCTCGGTTTCTACAGCTTCCGCCACAACGATGCGGCCAGGGCCGTGACCTGGTTCCAGACCGCGCTGGCGCGCAATGGCGGCGCCAAGGCGGCTGAAGGCGCCGTGCTCGCGCTCGGGGCGCAGCAGAAATACCAGGAGGCCGAGACGCTTGGAGCGCAATGGCTCGAAGCCGGTCCGGCGAACCGCAAGGCCTATCTCGACGTCGCGACCGCGCTGATCGCCCAGGAGCCGGCGCCGCGGCTCGAACGCGCCGTCATCGAGCGTATCGCCAGGACGGTCGGCGTCGACCGCTATGCTCCCGGCGGCGCCGCGCTCGGCTGGTACGCCTATAACTCCGGACAGATCGCCCCGGCCGAAACCTGGTTCGAGACCGCCCTCGCCTGGGATCGCAACTACGAGCCGGCCGCCTACGGCCTCGCCTTGGTGCATCAGCGCCTGCGCGACCAGGCGGGCTTGCGCGCCATCATCGCCGAATGGCGCAATCGCTCGCCGCGCATCGCCGATCTCCTGAACCCGGCACGCGGACGGACCGCGATGCGGGAAACGCGGCGTTTGCCTGAGCCCTCCCCGACCGATCGGACCGTTCCACCCCCCGAACCGATCGAGCGGGCAGAGCGGCCGCCGCGACGCGCGATCCGAGCCGAGCCGGTCCTCCCGAGTAGCTATGATGAAGCTCCGGCTGTGGCAGCGCGCCGTCCGGCACCCGAGCGCCCGCGGAGCGGATCCTGCAGTGCGGGCACGAGCGCGGCGGCCGCACTCCAGCGCGGCTGGTGCCTGCTCAACCTGAAGCGCCCCGCGGCAGCCGCGGAGGCCTTCGCGGCTGCGATGCGCAGCGGCGACGCGCAGGTCGCGGCCGACGCCGCCGCGGGCAAGACCTATGCGAAGATCCAGCAGGGGCTGACGGCCGAGGCCGGCGCCGCGGCCGCCAGCGCCAACCTGCCCCCGGCGCGCCGCAAGGAACTGCAGGCCCTGCTGCTGTCGGAGCGCTTTTACGCCCAGTACGACGCCAAGGACTATAACAGCGCTCTGATCACGCTCGGCGAACGGGCGCGCTATGCCTCCGAGAGCACCGATCTGATGCTGATGCGCGGCTGGTCCTATTTCAATCTCGGCCGCTTCGACGATGCGGCACAGGTCTTCCAGGCGCTTTATCGCGCCAACGGCTCGCCACAGGCGATGTCCGGCCTGACCGCGATCCGCGACATCACCCAGCGCAACCGCTACTGAGCCAGCCTGCCCACGGCCGCTCGATGACGCAGCCAGCGCGGGCTTCGTCATAACCGCGAAGAATACCCTATCCCCGATTTCGACTTGGACAGACTGGGCTGACCGTCCCCACTATCGCTCCAACAAGCAACGAGGGGATGAGGCGATGAAGATGCATGCCGCCGGGCTTGCGGGCCTGATGCTGGTTGCCGGCCTGCAGGGACAGGCCCGAGCCGAGGAAACGGTCCTCAGGGTCAGCTCCGGCGCCAGCAATGTCTCGACCCTCGACGCCCATCGCGCAAGCGCGACCGACGACAAGGCGCTGGTCGGCTGGCTCTACAACGGGCTCGTCCGCTTCAAGCCCGGCAGCGCCGATCCCAAAGACCTGGAACCCGATCTCGCCGAGCGCTGGGAAACCTCGCCGGACGGCAAGGTTTGGACCTTCCATTTGCGCAAGGGCGTCAAATTCCATGGCGACTGGGGCACGCTCGCTGCCGACGACGTCGTCTATTCCCTGCAGCGCGCCGGCGATCCGAAGCGCTCGACCTTCTCCTCGGACTTCTCGGCGATCGACAAGGTCGAGAAGGTCGACGACCTCACCGTCCGCGTCACCCTGAAATACCCGGACGTCAATTTCCTCGGCCGTGTCTCCAACTACCATGGCGGCAACATCGTCAGCCGCAAGGCCGGCGAGGAGCTCGGCGACCGCTACGGCGCCCAGCCGGTCGGCACCGGGCCCTTCACCTTCGTCGAGCAGGTGACCCAGCAATATGTGAAGCTCGCCGCCAACCCCGATTATTTCCGCGGCAAGCCCAAGATCGACACGATCATGATGCGCGCCATCCCCTCCGACAGCGCTCGCGAGCTCGCCTTCACCTCCGGCGAGCTCGACCTGTTCTACGCCAAGCGCGAGCAGCGCTGGGTCGATTCCGCCCGCAAGCGTCCCGGCTTCAATGTCGAGATCTTCCAGCCCGGCGAATACCGGCTGCTGCACATCAACCGCAGCCAGCCGCCGCTCGACGACATCCGCGTGCGCCGCGCCATCGCCGCCGCCGTCAATGTCGACGATCTCGTGCGCTTCGTCGGCAAGGATGTCGGCCCCAAGGGCTGCTCGATCGTCCCTCCCGGCTATCTCGGCGAGGACTGCTCCATCCGCTATGGCTTCGACCTCGCCAAGGCCAAGGCCCTGCTGGCCGAGGCCGGCCACAAGGACGGCATCACCATCAAGGCGATCGTCTCCAACATCTCGGCGCAGCAGCCCTTCATGGAGATCATTCAGGCGCAGCTGGCCAAGGCCGGGATCAAGCTGGAAATGCAGGTCGTCGACCACGCGACCTATCAGAGCCAGAGCCGCAAGGACCTGAGCGGGCTCGTCTTCTACGGCGCGGCGCGCTTCCCGATCGCCGACACCTATCTCAGTGAGTTCTTCCACTCGCGCGCGACGGTGGGCACCCCGACCGCAGCGACGAACTTCTCGCACTGCGCCATCGCCGACAAGGAGATCGAGGAGGCCAGGGTCGCGCCGAACGCGGATGCGCAGAAGGCGCTGTGGAAGGAAGCGCAGCGCAAAATCATGGACGATGTCTGCGCGATCCCCCTGTTCGAGCTGCGCCAGGTCTGGGCCCGCAGCGACAAGCTAGACTTCGGCTACGAGCTGAAGGGCGCGCTCAACCTCGCCCCGCCGATCACGGAGAAGACCACGCTGAAGGCGCGGTGAGGCTGGAGCATTCTCGATTGCTTTGCTCGCAAGGCCGTCATTGCGAGGAGCGAAGCGACGAAGCAATCCAGGGGCGGCAGCACTCCACGCCCCCCTGGATTGCTTCGCTTTGCTCGCAATGACGGTTTGGCCTGATCGGATAGCGGTCAAGCGCGACGGTCAGGCTGGATTCGGCATCAGGATCGTCCGCGAGATCTCCGCCGCCGCCTCGCGCGCGCTTTCGAGGAAGGCCGCGACCAGCCTGGCATTGCGGCTGTCGCGGTTGCGGCAGAGCTGGAAGTCGAGCTGGAATTCCGGCTCAAAGCGGCGGATCGCGATCTTGTCGCGCAGGCCACCGACGATCAGCGGATGCACCAGCGAGACGCCGACGCCGGCCGCAACGAACTCACAGAGGGTCGGCGAGACGTTCGCGACCATGACGACCTCCGGCGTGACACCATGGCCTTCCAGCACCCGGCTGATGCTGCGATGGGTGTGACTCTCCGGGTCGAAGGAGATGAAGGGCACGCCGGCGAGGTCGCGCGGCGTGATCACCTCCTTTTCCGTCAGCTTATGGCCGAGCGGCAGGATGCAGACCACCGGATGGCCCATCATCGGCTCGGCCGCGACATAAGGGTTGTCGACCGGGGCGATAATCAGGCCGACATCGAGCCTGTGCGTGACCAGCGCGTCAGAGATCCATTGCGAGCTGCGCGACTGCACCGAGCAGAACACGCCGGGCTGCCGCGCGAGGAAGCGCGAGGTCGCCTCCTGGATGAAGGAGCCGGAGAGCGCCGGCATCACGCCGATCAGCAGGCGGCTCTGCTCGTCGCGCCGGATCGCCTCGACCGCGTTCTCGACCTGGCGCACGCCGGCAAAAATCCGGTCGATCTCCTCATAGAGCCGCATGCCGCGCCGCGTCGCCACCAGCCGGCCCTTGACCCGGTCGAACAGGCGCAGGGCCGTATCCTCCTCGAGATGGGCGATCAACTTGCTCATCGCCGGCTGCGAGACGTTCATCATCTCCGCCGCGCGGCTGACGGTGCCGTATTCGATCACGGCCTTGAAGGCCTCGACCTGGCGCAGGTTGAGCCGCCTCACCATGGCATAACCTCAGGGAATAGAGTGCAGAGAAAAACGACTTTGACGAAATACAATGTCGCTCCCTAACGTCAAAGGGCGAAGGGGAATTTCATGCGGCCGGACATCGTCGTCATTGGAGGGGGAACGGTCGGCGCTGCCATCGCCTACGGCCTTGCCCGCAGGCAGGAGAAGGTGCTGCTGCTCGACGGGGACGACGGCGATTTCCGCGCGGCGCGGGCGAATTTCGGACTGGTCTGGCTCCAGGGCAAGGGCCTGGGGATGCCGGCCTATCAGGCCCTGACCCGCGACAGCATCGCGCTCTGGCGCGGCCTGACCGACCAGCTCGAAGCCGAGACGGCGATCGACCTCGCCTATGAGCAGACTGGCGGCCTCGCCTTCTGCCTGGGTGAAGACGCCTATGAGAAGCGCAAGCTCGACCTGCTGCGCCTCCATAACCAGCGCGGCGACGGCGAGCCGGATTGGGAGATGCTCGACCGCCCGGCGCTGCAGCGGCTGCTCCCCAAGGTGACGCTCGGGCCTGATGTCGCCGGCGCCAGCTTCGGCCGGCGCGACGGGCACGCCAATCCGCTGCGGCTGCTGGCTGCGCTGCATGCCGGCGTCCTGCGCCATGGCGGCGCGCTGCGCCATCGCGCCCAAGTGCAGCGGATCGAACGCGCCGGCAACGACTTCAGGCTCTTGCTCGATGGCGAGATGCTTGTAGCGCCGCGGATCGTCATCGCCGCCGGGCTCGGCTCGCCGGAGCTGGCGCGTCAGGTCGGGCTAGACGTCCCCTTGCGGCCCGAGCGCGGCCAGGTCCTCGTCACCGAGCGGGTCGAACCCTTCCTGCCGCTGCCGGCGAGCGGCCTGCGCCAGACCGGCGAAGGCACGGTGATGATCGGAGCGACCAAGGACGACCCCGGCTTCGACGTCTCCACTACGGGCGAAGCAGCGGCGCGGCTCAGCCGCAAGACGGTGCAGATCGTTCCTGCGCTCGCGCAGGTCGGCCTCGTCAGGCAATGGGCCGGCCTGCGCATCATGACGCCGGACAGCTACCCGATCTATGCGCAGTCGCAGAGCCATCCCGGCGCCTTCGTTGCGCTCTGCCATTCCGGCGTGACGCTCGCCGCCTTCCACGCCGAGGACCTCGCCTCGGCCATCGCCGCGGGCAGTTTGTCCGAGCGCTTTTCTCCCTTCCACCAGAGTCGATTCGATGTTCCGCAAGCTGCATGATCCGGGGCCGCAGGCGGTCACCATCTTCATCGACGGGCGCCCCGTCACCGCCGAGCTGGGCGAGAGCGTCGCCGCGGTGTTGCTGCGCCAGCAGGAAGGCTGGAGCCGGACCACGCCGGTCTCGCAGAGCCGGCGCGCGCCCTATTGCATGATGGGCGTCTGCTTCGAATGCCTGGTCGAGATCGACGATCAGGGCTCGGTCCAGAGCTGCCTGACCCCGGTCGCCGACGGCATGCGCATCGCCCGCCAACAGGGCCGCCGGAGCCTGTCGGCATGAGCGAGCACAGCGATCTCCTGATCGTCGGCGCCGGCCCGGCCGGCATGGCCGCCGCCGTCACCGCCCGCCGCCATGGCCTCTCCGTCCGCGTCGTCGATGACCAGCCGGCACCCGGCGGCCAGATCTGGCGCGGCATCGAGACCGTCGCCGCGACGCCGCGCGCCAAGCGGCTCGGCGAGAGTTACCTTTCCGGCGCCGAACGCGCCGCAGCCTTCCGCAGTTGCGGCGCCCTCTACGAGCCGGAAAGCCAGCTCTGGCAGATCGAGCCCGGCTTCCGTGCCTTCGTCACGCGAGGCGGTAAGGCCCGCATCGTGACGGCGCAGGCGGTTATCCTTGCCACCGGTGCGCAGGAGCGGCCCATGCCCTTCCCGGGCTGGACATTGCCAGGCGTGCTGACGGTCGGTGCGGCGCAAATCCTGCTCAAGACCGCGGACTCAGTGCCGGAGAAGCCGGTCTGGATCGCCGGCTGCGGGCCGCTGCCGCTGCTCTACATGACCCAGCTTCTGGCCGCGGGCGGCTGCATCGCCGGCTTCCTCGACACCACGCCGCGCGGACGCCTCGGAGCGGCGCTGCGCCATCTGCCGCAGGGGCTCAGCCGCCTCGGCGATCTAATCAAGGGCCTGTCCTGGTCACTGGCCTTGCGTCGTGCAGGTTTCCCGATCATCCGCCATGTCACCGAGCTGCGCGCCGAAGGCGAGGGCCGCCTCCAGCGTCTGCGCTACCTCACGGAAGACGACCGCGAGGCCGAGGTTCCCGCCGAGGTGCTGCTCGTCCATGAGGGCGTGGTGCCGAACATCCATGCGCCCCTCGCCCTCGGCTGCGCCGTGCGCTGGCATGCCGGCCAGCAGTGCTATGTCCCGGTGCTCGACGCCTGGGGCGAGAGCTCGCAGGCCAATATCTTCGTCGCCGGCGACGGTGCCGGCATCGGCGGGGCCGAGGCGGCCGAGCCGCGTGGGCGGCTCGCGGCATTGCGGGTCGCGGCGAAGCTTGGCCGGCTCGATGAAGCCACTGCCGAAACCGCCGCCGCGCCCGAGCGAAGCGCCCTTGCCAGCGCGCTCGCCCTGCGCCCCTTCCTCGATGCGCTCTATGCGCCGCGCCCGCAACTTTATGCTCCGCCTGACGAGACGCTGGTCTGCCGCTGCGAGGAGGTCACGGCCGGCGAACTGCGCGCTCGTGCGGTCGAGGGCCGGCCCGGTCCCAACCAGCTCAAGGCCTTCACCCGCGCCGGCATGGGTCCCTGCCAGGGCCGGCAATGCGGTTACAGCATGGCCCATATCATCGCTGCCGCGCAGAACCGCCCGGTCGAGGAGGTCGGCTTCTACCGGATCAGGCCGCCGCTGAAGCCGGTGACGCTGGGCGAGCTCGCCAGCCTCGACGAGCAGGAAACGGCGGCATGAGCGAGGCCGCCGCATTCGACGTCATCGTGGTCGGCGGCGGTCTGCACGGCCTGTCCGCCGCACTTCACCTCGCCCGCGCCGGCCGCAAGGTCGCGCTGGTCGAGCGGCGCTGGACCGGCCGCCACGCCTCCGGTGCTACGGCGGCGGGCGTGCGCACCCTTGGCCGCGACATCGCCGAGATTCCGATCTCGCTCGAAGCCATGGCGATGTGGCACCGGATCGAGACGATCGTCGGCGACAGCTGCGGCTTTCACGCCCATGGCCAGCTGCGCGTCGCCGAAAAGGCAGAGCATATGCCGGCGCTGATCGAGCGGCAGGCGCGCACAAGCGCCCTCGGCTACAGCCATGAGGAATTGATCGACGCCGCCGAGCTGCGCCGCCTCGTGCCGGCGCTGAGCCCGCATTGCGTCGGCGCGCTGGTGGCGCGGCGCGACGGCGCCGCCGACCCGCACCGCACCATCGCCGCCTTCCGCCGCGCCTGCGACGCCGAAGGCGTCGTTATCGCCGAGGGCTGCGGCGTCGAGACGGTCGACCGGCACGGCGGCGACTGGTTGCTGATCTGCGGTACCAGAGGCTTTCGCGCGCCTTACGTCGTCAACGCCGCCGGCGCCTGGGCCGGCCGGCTCGCCGCTTTGTTCGGCGATGCGATCCCGCTCGGCGTGCGCGCCTCGATGATGATCGTGACCGAGCGGCTCGCGCCCATGCTCGACCCCGTCGTCAGCGTCGTCGGCCGCGCCCTCTCCTTCAAGCAGGCGGCCCAGGGCACGTTGGTGATCGGCGGCGGCCTGCAGGGCTCGGCCGATCTCGACCACGAGCGCAGCAGCGTCGACTTCCGCCAGCTGGCCAGGGGTGCGCGCGCCGCCAGCGATCTCTTCCCGGCCGTGCAGGGCGTGCGCATCGCCCGCTGCTGGACCGGCATCGAGGCGGAAACCCGCGACCACATACCGGTCATCGGCCTCTCGCCGAATGCGCCCGGCCTCGTCCACGCCTTCGGCTTCTCCGGCCATGGCTTCCAGCTCGTCCCGGTGGTCGGCTCCATCCTGGCCGAACTCGTCACCGAGGGCCGGACGCGCCGCGAGATCGCCGCCTTCGCTCCCGGGCGATTAATGCAGGAAAGAGCGGTTGCATGATCGGCTATCTGGTCCGGCGCATTCTGCTCGCCATTCCCACTTTGTTCGTGATGCTGACCGCGATCTTCGTGCTGGTCCGTCTCGTGCCGGGCGATGCCGCCTCGGTTATCCTCGGCGATCAGGCCAGCGCCGCCTCGCTCGCCGCGCTCAGGGAAAAGCTTGGCCTCGACCAGCCGGTCCACGTCCAGTATCTCGCCTTCCTCGGCAAGATCCTCACCGGCGATTTCGGCGAGTCACTGTCGAGCGGGCGCAGCGTCATCCGCGAGGTGCTGCTCGTCCTGCCCTCGACGATCGAGCTCACCGTCGCCGCCATCACGATCGGTCTGCTCTTCGGCCTGCCGCTCGGCGTCGCCGCCGCGCTCGCCCGCAATGGCTGGGTCGACTATGTCTCGCGCGTCGTCTCGCTGGTCGGCCTGTCCTTTCCGGCCTTCGTCTCCGGCATCCTGATGCTGATCGTCTTCGCGATCCAGCTGAGCTGGTTCCCGGTGCTCGGCAACACCAGCGGCTCCGGCAGCATCAGTGAGCGGATGCGGGCGCTGGCCCTGCCCGCCCTCAACCTCGGCATTATCATGACCGCCTATGTGATGCGGGTGACCCGCGCCGCGATGCTCGGCGTGCTGACCGAGGACTATATCCGCACCGCCCGCGCCAAGGGCGTCGGCCCGACCCAGCTCGTCGTGACCCATGCCCTGCGCAACGGGCTGATCCCGATCATCACCGTGGTCGGGCTCTATTTCGGCACGCTGATCGGCAATTCCGTGCTGACCGAGATCATCTTCAACCGTCCCGGCCTCGGCAAGCTGATCATCGGCGCGCTCAACGCCCGCGACTACACCCTGCTGCAGGGGCTGATGATCATCTTCGCGATCTGCGTGATCGTCGTGAACACGCTGACGGACCTTGCCTACGGCCTCGTCGACCCCAGGGTGAAATACTCATGAGCACGGCCGACGCCCCCGTCGCGATCCAGCCCGGCGGGCTCTGGCTCGCCTTCACGCAGAACCGGCTCGCCTGGGTCGGGCTCGTCCTGCTCGCGCTGATCGTCAGCATCGCGCTGTTCGCGCCCTGGCTCGCGCCCTATGACCCGCTCGAGCAGAACATCGTCGCACGGCTCGAGCCGCCCTCGGCCGAGTTCTGGCTCGGCACCGATTCCTATGGCCGCGACGTGCTCTCGCGCCTGATCTACGGCGCACGCATCTCACTCTTCGTCGGCTTCGTCGCGATCCTGATCGCGATGCTGGTCGGCACCGCGATCGGCGTGCTCGCCGGCTATATCGGCGGCGTCTTCGACCAGCTCGTCATGGGCGTGCTCGACGTGCTGCTCGCCTTCCCGACACTGCTGCTTGGCCTGATGATCGCCGCGATGCTGGGCGCCAGCCTGGAGAACCTGATCATCGCGATCGCGGTGACCGAGGTCGCGCCCTTCGCCCGCGTCGCCCGCGCGCCGACGATCACGCTGCGCCAACGCGATTTCGTCGAGGCCAGCCGCTCCTATGGCTGCGGTCCCTTCCGGATCATGACGCGGCATATCCTGCCGAACATGATCTCGGACGTGGTGGTGATGAGCTCCCTCTGGCTGGCCTCGGCGATCCGCACCGAGGCCTCGCTCAGCTTCATCGGCCTCGGCGTGCCGCCGCCGGCGCCGACCTGGGGCGCCATGATCCGCGAGGGGTTTGAGAACATTCTCGACGCCTGGTGGCTCGCGGTCTTCCCGAGCCTCGCCATCCTCGTCACGGTGCTGGCGCTGAACCTGCTCGGCGATGCCCTGCGCGATGCCTCGGATCCTCGCTCGCGATCGCGCTGACGAGCGGAAGCGATCAGCGCATGATCCGAGTGGTCTGAACGGTTAGTCAACCAGCATCCGCTCCTGCGCCCATGAGGGATCGGCGGCGGCGTGATCGAGCATGGCCGGGTCGTCGGCCGCATCGGGTGCACGATCCCCGGCCAGGTGCTGCCGCTCCAGCCGCAATACGCGACCGCACCCTAGGTCAATGGCGAGGCGACAACAGGACCGTCATGGGTTCGGAAAAAACTGACTTGATTTCGTATATGAAAATTGATTTCATATACGAGAGAGGCGCTCGACGAGAACGGCGTCCCAATCGGAGGCGCCCTTGCATATCCTCGCCACCACCTATCGGGCGCTGCTGATCGCGCTCGTGGCGCTTATCGTCGCGATCGTCGCGATCGCGGTCATCTTCCGCTATGTGCTCAACACGCCGCTGATCTTCAGCTTCGACCTGGCGACGATCCTGTTCGTCTGGCTGGTCTTCCTCGGGCTCGCGCCGGCGGCGCATGAAGGCTCGCACATGGCGGTCGATCTCTTCACCGCCATGCTGCCGGAGGGGATCGCCAAGGCGCTGGCGGTGATCGTGCGACTGCTGATGATCGCCATCGCCTTGTTCCTGATCCGCCATTCCTGGGATCTTGCCATGCGCACCCGCATGGAGATCGCCTCGATGCGGATCTCGATGATCTGGGTCTACATGGCGATGCCGGTCGGCTTTGCCGTCTTCGCGGCCTACGAGGCCTGGGCGCTGGCGATGAGCGCACTCGGCCGCTCGGTCGGGAGGCATGCGCCATGAGCCCGAGCGCACTCCTTGGCGTCTTCCTGTCGCTCACCGTCATCGGCCTGCCGATCGCCTTCGTACTGCTCGGCACCGGCATCGCGATGACGCTGGCTGACCCCGACATCCTCGAGGTCGCCTATATCCAGAACGTCATCGTCGGCACGCAATCGTTCCCGCTGATCGCGATCCCGCTCTTCATCCTCGCCGGCGAATTGATGAACATCTCCGGCATCACCCGCCGGCTGATGGATTTCGCCCAGGCGCTGACGGCGAACATGATCGGCGGCCTCGCCCAGGTGAACATCGTGCTGTCGACGCTGAAGGCCGGCATGATGGGCTCGGCCAATGCCGATGCCGCGATGGACGCCAAGACCCTCGTGCCCGAGATGGTCAATCGCGGCTACAGCCCGGCCTATGCCTCGGTGGTAACCGCGGCCTCGGCCCTGATCGCGCCGATGATCCCGCCCGGCATCGGCCTCATCCTCTACGGCTTCGTCACCGACACCTCGATCGGGCAGCTCTTCATGGCCGGCATCCTGCCCGGCCTGATCATGACGGTGGCGATGATGGCGATGTCGCACTGGGTCGCCAAGCGCCGCGGCTATGGCCGTGACAGCGAACCGGTCGACCGCGGACAGATGTGGCGCACCTTCTTCGGCTCGGTGCCGGCGCTGCTGATGCCCGTCATCATCGTGCTCGGCATCCGTGGCGGCATCTTCACCGCCTCGGAGGCCGGCGCCGTCGCCGTGGTCTATTCGCTGATCTTCTGCGTGCTCTATCGCGAATGCGGCTGGAAGGACCTTGCCGACGCGCTGGCTTCGACGGCCTCGACGACCAGCGTGATCATGATCGTGCTGGCGGCCTCTGCGGCACTGAGCTGGACCCTGTCCTTCGAGCAATTGCCGCAAAAGGTCGCCGAGATGCTGGTCGACAGCTCCTCGAACCAGCTCTCGCTCTTCCTGATTGTCGCCGTGCTGCTGCTGATCGCCGGCATGTTCGTCGAAGGCACGGCGCTGATCCTGATCCTGGCGCCGATGTTCGCGCCGGCGGCGGCCAAGCTGAACGTCGACCCGGTCCATTTCGGCATCTTCTTCGTCTACATGATCCATCTGGGCGGCATCACGCCGCCGGTCGGAACGATCATGTTCACGACCTGCGCGATCACGCGCGTGCCGCTGCAGGACTTCATCCGGGAATCGCTGCCCTGGCTCGTGATGCTGCTCGGCATCGCGGCGCTGATCGCCGCCGTCCCCGGCACCGCAACCTGGCTCGGCTATCTCTGAACGACCACAAGAACGACAGAACGGGAGGAAGACCAATGATACTCAAGACGATCGCGGCCTCCGCCGCATTCGCCGGGTTGCTGATCGCAGGCGCCCCAGCTGTGCTGGCCCAGCAGAAGACGCCGGTGCTGCGCTACGGCCACATGAATTCACCGACGCATATCGTCAATCTCGGTGGGCAGCGCCTGAAGGCGGCGATGGAGAAGGCATCCGGCGGAGGCGTGCAGATCGACCTGTTCCCGAGCGCCCAGCTCGGCGAGAACTCGGCGGTGCTCGAGCAGCTCACCCTCGGCTCCAACATCATCACCCAGGTCGGTCCCGGCACGATCGCGCAATATGTGCCGAACTATGCGGTGATGGTGCACCCGTTCCTGTTCAAGAGCTGGGACGAGGTCAAGAAGGTCGCGAATTCCGAGCTCGTGAAGGGCTGGGAGAAGGACCTCGTCAAGCACAACATCAAGCCGCTCTGCTTCTTCAACTTCGGCACACGCGATCTCTACACCCGCAACAAGGCGGTGAAGACACCAGCTGATTCCGCTGGCCTGAAGATCCGCGTCCAGCCGGTCGCGATCTATACAGAGCTGGTCAAGTCAATGGGCGGGCAACCGACGCCGATGCCCTGGCCGGAGGTTTACAGCGCCCTGTCGCAGGGCGTGATCGACTCGGCCGAGGCGCCGCCGAACGCGATCATAGACCAGAAGCATTTCGAGGCGGCCAAGTTCTACATGAAGACCAACCACATCCTCGACGCGTCGGTGGTGGTGATGAGCCTGCGCGCCTTCAACGCGCTGAACGCCGAGCAGAAGAAGACGCTGGAAAGTGAGGCCAACGCCGCCTGTGACTGGATGACCGAGGAATCGAACAAGGTCTATGACAGCTCCGTCGCCGAGCTCGAGAAGCGCGGCATGACCATCGTGACCGATGTCGACCGCACCGCTTTCGAGAAATCGGCGGAGTCGATCCAGAAGGCTTTTCCGGCCTGGTCGCCCAATCTCGTCGCCGATATCCGCAAGCAGCTCGGACGCTGAGCCGAAGACTGGCCGGGCCTTCAAGCGCCCGGCCAATACGGAGCCCGATCGTGACAGACGACAATGACGCCACCAGCCGCTACCGCGCCCCTGCGCTCGAAAAGGGGCTCGACATCATCGAGCTCCTGGCGAGCTCGGCCAACGGCATGTCGCTGACGACGATCGCCAGCACGCTCGGCCGCTCCATGGGCGAGATCTACCGGATCGCGCTCGCGCTCGAGGCGCGCGGCTATATCCGGCGCGACCAGGATTCCGACCTGTATGCCCTGACACTCAAGCTCTTCGAATTGTCGCACGAGAATCCGCCGACCAACCGGCTGCTCTCGGTTGCGCTGCCGCTGATGGAGAAGCTCGCGGCCGACGCCCAGCAATCCTGCCATCTCGCCGTGCTCAGCGGCGCGCGCGTCCTGATCGTCGCCCAGGTCGATGCGCCTCGGCCGATGCATTATGCGGTCAGGCTCGGGGCGCAATTCCCGCTGGCCGAGACGAGCTCCGGCGCAGTGCTGTTCGCCTATCAGCCGGAGCATCACCGGCAGGCGCTGCTCGATGCGAGCATCGCTTCCTTCCCCGAGCTGGCCGAGACCTTGCCCGAACGCGCGCGGAAGGTGCTCGCCGAAGGCGGCGAGCGCCGCGAGAGCCTCGTCGTCTCCGGCGTGACCAATCTCAGCCAGCCGGTCTTCGACCATCGCGGCGTCATCGCCGCCTGCCTCACCATCCCGTTCCTCGCCCAGAAGGGCCTTTCCGTCGATGTCGACGCGGCGGAACGGGCCGTCATCGCAACGGCGGCCGGAATCTCGGCCGCGCTCGGCTGGCGCGACCCGCGCCAGGCTACCGACAATGAAGGAGAAGCCGCATGAGCGGAGCGCTCTCGGGACTGCGCGTCCTCGATTTCAGCCACCTGCTGTTCGGCCCCTTCGCCACGCAGATGCTCGGCGATCTCGGCGCCGACGTGATCAAGGTCGAGCGGCCGGTCAGTGGCGACCTCTATCGGGACCTGCCGCCCTTCTTCAATCGGAAGGTCGGCGACTTCGAGAATCCGAGCTTCCTCGCCTGGAACCGCAACAAGCGCTCGCTCGCGGTCGATCTGAAGAACCCCGAGGGCAAGAAGTTGCTGCAGGACATCGCCGCCACCGCCGACGTCTTCGTCCAGAACTTCCGTCCGGGCGTGCTCGACCGGCTCGGCTTCGGCTATGAGGAACTGTCCCGCATCAATCCGCGGCTGATCTATTGCTCCGGCTCCGGCTATGGCGAGAGCGGCCCCTATCTCGAACGCCCCGGCCAGGACCTGCTGCTGCAGGGCCTCTCCGGCATCATGTCGATGACGGGCCGGGCCGGCGTCTCGCCGACGCCGCTCGGCGTCGCCATCGCCGACCAGCTCGGCTCCTACCACATGATCTACGGCATCCTTGCCGCGCTCTACCATCGCGAGAAGACCGGCCGCGGCCAGAAGGTCGAGGTCGACCTGTTCCGGGCGCTGATCGCGCACCAGACCCAGGAATTCGTGACGACGCTCAACACCGGCCGCGTCTTCGAACGCCCAAGTTCGGGCATCGCCCATCCCGGCATGCCGGCACCTTTCGGCGTCTACCAGACCAGGGACGGTTTCCTCAACATCGCGATGAATCCCTTCGCCAAGCTGGTCGAGGCGCTGGAAGCGCCTGAGCTTGCTCGCTTCGACGATGCAGAGGCGCTGTTCGACCGGCGTGACGAGGCGCATGCAGCGATCGAGGCGGTGACGCAGACGCGCACGACTGCGGCCTGGATGGAGCGGCTGCTTGCCTTCGACCTCTGGTGCGGCGAGGTGCTGCGCCAGGAGGAGGTCCCGGACGATCCGCAGGTGAAGCACATGGACGCCTTCACCTCCTACCAGCATCCGGTGATCGGCGAGGTGAAGACGGTCAATGTGCCGATCACCCTCTCCGAGACCCCCGGCAAGGTCGAGCGCCACGCGCCGATGGTCGGCGAGCACACGGTCGAGATCCTCGCCGAACTCGGCTTCGACGGCGAGCGCATCGCGGCGCTGCGCGCCTCCGGCGCGGTCTGGGTCCACCCCAAGGCGGATGCGGCAGCGGCATGACCACGAGCTCGATCACGGTCGAGCGGCGCGGTACCGTCGCGCTGCTCACCTTCGCACGACCCGACCAGCTCAACGCCATGAGCGGTGCCATGGTCGAAGAGATCGTGGCGGCGATCGCCAATACCGAGCGTGACGACACAGCCCGAGCCCTCGTGCTGCGCGGCGCCGGCGGCAACTTCATGGCCGGGGCCGACATCAAGGCCTACGCGCAGCAATCAGCCGAGGCGTTCCGCGATTTCCAGGAAAGCGCCGGCCGCATCTACGGCGCGCTCGAAAGCCTGGCCAAGCCGGTGATCGCGGCGATCGAGGGCTACGCGCTCGGCGGCGGCTTCGAGATCGCACTCTCGGCCGACCTCATCGTCGCGCATCCGGACGCAAAGCTAGGCCTGCCCGAGGTCAAACTCGGGCTCGTCCCGGGCGGCGGCGGGACACAGCGGCTCGCCCGCAAGCTCGGCCCCAATCGGGCCGCCGAACTGCTGATGACCGGCCGCTTCGCCAGTGCGCAAGAGATGGCGAACTGGGGCGTGGTCAACCGCATCGCCGAGGACACGCTTGGCGAGGCGCTGGCGTTGGCCGAGCAGATGGCGCGCCATCCCGCCGGCGCGCTCGCCGATCTCAAGCGCCTCAACCTCGCCGCCTGGCAGACCGGCCTCGGCGCCGGGCTCGATGCCGAGCGCGACGCGGTTTGCGCGCTCTTCCTCACCGGCGACGGCATGCAGCGCATCCGCGATTTCGTCGCGCGCTCCGAACGCAAGAAGACTGAAGGGACCAAGGCGTGAGCATCGCCCTCGAAGGTATCACCTGGGATCATCCGCGCGGGCGCGCGCCCCTGGAGAAGAGCATCGCCCGCTATCGCGCCGAACGGCCCGAGGTCGCGATCTCCTGGCGCGCGCGCAGCCTGCGCGATTTCGGCGAACTGCCGTTGGAAGAGCTGGCCGAGCGCTTCGATCTCATCATCTTCGACCATCCCTTCGTCGGTCAGGCGGCCAAGCGCAAGCTGCTCGTCGACCTGACGCCACATATTCCGGCTGAGGCGATGGCCTGGCTCGATGCCGGCGCGGTCGGCCCATCCTGGCGCTCCTATCACTGGAAGGGCGCGATCTACGGTTTGCCGATCGATGCCGCGGCGCAGGTCACCGCCTATCGCCCCGACCTGATGGAGAAGGCCGGGCGCCATCCGCCTGCCACCTTCGACCAGTTGCTGCGGCTGGCGCAGGATTTGCGCCAGCACGGTCTCTGGGTCGGCGTTCCCGCCTGTCCGATCGATGCCGTCTGCATGGTGCTGACGCTCGCCGCCAATCTGGGCCGGCCGGTGACGACCGAGCGTGGCATCTTCCTCGAACACGACTTCGGCACCGCACTGCTGGCGCGATTGAAGGCGCTCGTCTCGCTGAGCCATCCGGATTCGGTACGGATGAATCCGATCCAGATGCTCGATCTAGCCGCCGGCAGCGACGAGATCGCCTATGTGCCCTACAGCTTCGGCTACACCAATTATTGCCGCCCGGATGCAGCCAGGCCGCTGCGCTTCACCGATATCGTGGCGGCCGGCGATCTCGCCTGCCAGGGCACCTTGCTGGGCGGCGCCGGCTTCGGGGTCACCAGCCGCTGCCGCCATGTCGCGGAAGCAGTGCGCTACGGCTTGTGGCTCTGCTCTCCGGATTACCAGCGCACGCATTACTTCACCGATGGCGGCCAGCCCGGCATGCTGCAGGCCTGGAGCGACCCTGCCTGCGACGCACAGAGTCTCGGCTTCTTCTCCAGCACGCTGCGCACGCTCGGCTCGGCCTATCTGCGCCCGCGCTTCGCCGGCTATGTGCCGTTCTTCGAGGAGGCCGGGCTGAAGACGAATGCCTTCCTACGTGGTGAAGGCAGTGCCGAGAGCCTTGTCGACTGGTTCAACGCCGCCTTCGCCGACGCCGTCGACAACGCCTGATGAAAGGCACGACGACCATGACCAGCATTCGCCTGCGCGGCATGACCTGGGATCATCCGCGCGGATACGACCCGCTCGTCGCCTGCTCGGCGCTCTACAAGGAACAGGAAGGCGTCGAGATCAGCTGGGAAAAGCGCTCGCTGCAGGATTTCGAATCCTTCCCGGTCGAGGAGCTGGCGCGCCAATACGATCTCATCGTCATCGACCATCCGCATGCGGGTCAGGTCGCGCGCGAAGGCTGTCTCTACCCGCTCGATCAGCCTGGCTTCTCAGCTCAGCGGCGCTCCATGCTCGCGAGCTCGGTCGGCCTGTCCTATCAGAGCTACGTCTTCGGCGGCCGGCTCTGGGCGCTTCCGCTTGACGCGGCGACACAGGTACAGGCCTGGCGGCCCGACTTGCTCGGCAGCGCACCCGAAACATGGGAGGAGGTCATCTCGTTGGCCCGCGCCGGCAAGGTGGTCCTGCCCCTGCGCGCCCCCCATTCGCTGATGTGCATGATGACGCTAGCCGCCAATCTCGGCTGGCAAGCCGGTGGCCGGGGCGAGGACTTCATGCCGCATGCGCTCGGTGAGCTGGTGGTCGGGCGGCTGGCCGCGCTGGTCAGCCACCTCGACGAGCGCTGCTTCTCCTTCGATCCGATCGCGGCGCTCGACATGATGGCGGAGAGCGAAGACATCGCCTGCTGTCCGCTCGTCTACGGATATGTCAGCTATGCCCATCCCGGCTTCAGGCCTCATCGCCTCGCCTTCGCCGACATCCCCTGTTTGGGCTCGAGCGGCCCGCTCGGTTCCGTCCTCGGCGGAACCGGCATGGCGGTCTCGGCAAGATCGCGGCACTGCGAGGCGGCCCTTGGCTTCGCATATTGGATCACCTCCGCCGAGGTGCAGCGCGGGCCCTATGCCGCAGCGGGCGGCCAGCCCGGGCACGGTGCCGCCTGGCTGGACGCGGCCGTCGACGAGGCCGCCAACGGCTTCTACAGCCAGACGCGTGCGACCCTCGAAGGCGCCATGCTGAGGCCGCGGCACGATGGCTATATGGACTTCCAGGACAAGGCCGCTCGCTGCATCGCGGAAGGGCTACTCGACAAGGCGCTACCAGGGCGCATTGTCGAGAACGTCAATCGCATTGCCCACGAGACGCGCTCGCCGTGAAGCTCTGATCGCCGCGCTTCCGTGTGGCGTGCAGAAGCCGCACCAGACGGCGTCCTGATCGATCAAGGCCTTCTGCAACCGGCGCGCCCGCCTTCCGGAACTCCCGCAGTGCGGAACGCCTGGGTGTCTCGCGCGGATTGAGGAGGCCTCCGAGGAGATAACCCGGCTCCCGCCCCGGCAAGACAAGGGTGGCGCTTCCTAGCCGAGGCGCCACTCCAAGAGTCGCTGGACGCTCCGAGAAGCTACTCTGCCGCCGCCCGCGTCACTGCGCCGGTAGCCCCGGACTCGACGATCGCCGCAATGCGGGCCTCGTCGAGCTTCAGCACGTCGCGCAGCACCTCGTCGGTGTGCTCGCCGAGCAGCGGCGAGCGCCTGACCTCGGACGGGCTGTTGGACAGCTTGATCGGGTTGCCGACCGAGAGGTACTTGCCGCGCTTGGGATGGTCGACCTCGACCACCGTGCCAGTCTCGCGCAAGGACTTCTCCTCGGCGATCTCCTTCATCGAGAGGATCGGCCCGCAGGGGATGTCGTATTCGTTGAGGATGTCCATGGCCTCGAACTTGGTCTTGGTCATGGTCCACTCTTCGATCCGGCCGAAGATCTCGTTCAGCCTGGGCAGGCGCGCCGGCGGTTTGGCGTAGTTCGGATCGATCTTCCAGCCGGGCTCGCCGATGACATCGCAGATCTTCTCCCAGACCGGTGCCTGGGTGATGAAGTAGATGTAGGCGTTCGGATCGGTCTCCCAGCCCTTGCACTTCAAAATGCGGCCAGGCTGGCCGCCGCCGGAATCGTTGCCGGCGCGCGGCACGGCGTCGCCGAACGGCACGCCCTCGCCGAACTGGCTGTATTCCTTGAGAGGGCCGTGAGCGAGGCGCTGCTGGTCGCGCAGCTTGACCCGGCAGAGATTGAGCACGCCGTCCTGCATCGCACAATCGACCTTCTGGCCGAGGCCGGAATGGGTGCGGTGGTAGAGCGCCGTGACGATGCCGAGCGCCAGATGCAGGCCGGTGCCGGAATCGCCGATCTGCGCGCCGGTGACCAGCGGCACGCCGTCGCGGAAGCCGGTGGTCGAGGCGGCACCGCCGGCGCATTGCGCGACGTTCTCGTAGACCTTGCAGTCTTCGTAGGGGCCCGCGCCGAAGCCCTTGATCGAGGCGACGATCATGCGCGGATTGACCTCATGGACCTTTGCCCAGGTCAGGCCCATGCGGTCGAGCACGCCGGGGGCGAAATTCTCGACCATGACATCGCAGACCTTCACCATCTCCCAGAGCACTTCCATGCCCCTCGGATTCTTGGTGTCGAGCGTGATCGAACGCTTGTTGTGGTTCAGCATCGTGAAATAGAGGCTGTCGGCATCCGGCACGTCGCAGAGCTGGCCGCGCGTGATGTCGCCGGTACCCGGGCGCTCGACCTTGATCACGTCGGCGCCGAACCAGGCGAGGAGCTGCGTGCAGGTCGGCCCCGACTGGACGTGGGTGAAGTCGAGAACCTTGACGCCTTCGAGCGCTTTCATTGAATCCTCCCTTACTTCTTCTTGAGTGCGCTTTGCGGATTGAGATTGCCGATGCGGCCGCTTTCGCTGCCGGCGGTCGGATCGATCACCGCGTTGATCAAGGTCGGCTTGCGGCTGTCCATCGCCGCGTTGACGGCGCGCTTCAGCTCGTCGGGCGAGGTCGCGTTGACGCCGACGCCGCCGAACGCCTCCATCATGCGGTCGTAGCGCGCATCCTTGACGAACACGGTCGTGGCCGGATCGTCGCCGGCGCTGTTGACGTCGGTGCCGCGATAGATGCCGTTATTGTTGAAGATGACGACGCAGACCGGCAGGTTGTATCGGCAGATCGTCTCGACCTCCATGCCGGAGAAGCCGAAGGCCGAGTCGCCCTCGACGGCGAGCACGGGCTTGCCGGTCTCGACGGCGGCGGCGATGGCATAGCCCATGCCGATGCCCATCACGCCCCAGGTGCCGACGTCGAGGCGCTTGCGCGGCTGATGCATGTCGATGACGCCGCGCGCGAGATCGAGCGTGTTGGCGCCTTCATTGATGAGGATGGCGTCCGGCCGCTCCGCGATGATCGTGCGCAGCACGCCGAGCGCGCCGTGATAATCCATCGGCACGTTGTTGTTCATCAGGCGCGGCGCCATCTTGGCGACGTTCTCGTCGCGCTTCTTGGCGACCGCCGATGTCCAGTCGGCCGGCGGCACCGGCCATGCATTGCCCATGCCGGCCAGCAAGGCGGAGATGCAGGAGCCGATATCGCCCACCACGGGCGCGACGATCTCGACGTTGGAGTCCATCTCCTTCGGCTCGATGTCGATCTGGATGAACTTCTTAGGCTGGTCGCCCCAGCTCTTGCCCTTGCCGTGCGAGAGGAGCCAGTTGAGCCGCGCGCCGATCAGCATGACGACGTCGGAATCCTTCAGCACCGTCGAGCGCGCAGCGCCGGCGCATTGCGAGTGGAGATCCGGCAGCAGGCCCTTGGCCATGCTCATCGGCAGGAACGGGATGCCGCTCTTCTCGACAAACTGGCGGATCGCGTCGTCGGCCTGGGCGTAGGCGGCGCCCTTGCCGAGAATGATCAGCGGCCGCGTCGCGCCCTTCAGAACGTCGAGCGCACGCTGGACCGCATCCGGCGCCGGAAGCTGCGCCGGCGCGGCGTCGATCACTTTGACCAGCGACTTGCGGCCTTCCTCGGCGTCCATCACCTGGCCGAACAGCTTAGCCGGCAGATCGAGGTAGACGCCGCCGGGCCGGCCGGAGACCGCGGCGCGGATCGCACGCGCCAGGCCGATGCCGATGTCCTGCGCATGCAGGATGCGGAACGCCGCTTTGCACAGGGGCTTGGCGACGGCGAGCTGGTCCATCTCCTCGTAGTCGCCCTGCTGCAGGTCAACGATCTCGCGCTCGGACGAGCCCGAGATCAGGATCATCGGGAAGCAGTTCGTGGTCGCATGCGCGAGCGCGGTCAGGCCATTGAGGAAGCCGGGTGCCGAAACGGTGAGGCAGATACCGGGTTTCTTGGTGAGGAAGCCGGCGATCGAGGCGGCATAGCCGGCGTTCTGCTCGTGGCGGAACGAGAGCACGCGGATGCCAGCCGCCTGGGCCATGCGGCCGAAGTCGGTGATCGGAATCCCCGGCACGCCATAGATCGTATCGAGACCGTTGAGCTTCAGCGCATCGATGATGAGGTTGAAGCCGTCGGTCAGTTCGCGCTCCGTTTCGGGCGCGGCAGAAGAGATGCTTTGTACGACTGCGGACATCCCGCTTTCTCCCTAGTCGATTGTTTCTTATGGTAATTTTTTGCTGTTGATCTTGGTCCGGCTCAGTCGAGCTGGACGAATTGCTCGACGTGCTGGCGCAGCTTGAGCGTATGCTCGCGCACCAGGCGCTCGGCGCGTTCACCGTTGCGGGTCTCCAGGGCCTCGATGATCTCCTTGTGATCGACGATCGAACGGCGGGCCCGATCCCTCTCGAAGATCGTGCGCTGGCGAATGCCGCGCACATGCGTGAACAGGCCGTTGGTGATCTCGGCGATGAGCTTGCAGCCAGAGAGCGCGATGATCGCCGCGTGGAAGCGGATATTGGCGTCGGAATACTCGCCCATATGCTCTTCGATCGCGTCACTGTCGAAGGTGTCGACGAGGCCGTGCAGCCTGGCGATCTCGGCATCGGAAGCGACTTCGGTGGCGAGCCGGGCAGCCATGCTCTCGAGCGCGGCCCAGACCGTGATCATCTCGAGAATCTCAGCCTTGGTCTTGCGCACGATGAAGATGCCGCGGCGCGGTGCGATCCTGACCAGCCCCTCCTGCTCGAGCTGGGCGAGGGCCTCGCGCAACGGCGTGCGGCTGACACCGAACTGAAGCGACAGCGCACGTTCGTCGAGCCGAAGCTCTGCGCCCGCATCGTAAATCTTCATCGCGCCGATCGCGACCTTCAGCGCCTCGTAGGTACGGCTCTTGAGGCTCTGAACCTCCTCGATCGGCTGAATTTCAAGCTGTGCCTTGATCATTGCGACGTCGATTTCCGTTTTGCCTTGTCCGAGATCCGCCCGTCCGCAGCACGCGTCACAGGGTGGTGGTTTCTGGCATACCATATAACGAAAGAAATGACCACGCAACGGCCGAAACCAAGCAATTACTATGCTGCAGCGCATCCAAATATGGCATATTGCATGCCACAAAGTTTCATCCTAGGCTAACTCAAACAAGGCCAGTCAGCTCTGCGTTGGTCATTGCGCGGTCCCTGAACAAGGCCATTTTATGGGGACGAAGCGCTATGGATGAACTGAACGCCCTGTTCGGCGGATTCGCCGTCGCTCTCAGCGCCTACCACATCCTGCTCATGGTCATCGGCATCACGCTTGGTGTCGTCATCGGTGTTCTGCCAGGCCTCGGCGGCGCCAATGGCGTGGCCATTCTCTTGCCCCTGACCTTCACCATGCCGCCGACCTCGGCGATCATCCTATTGACCAGCATCTATTGGGGCGCGCTGTTCGGTGGCGCCATCACCTCGATCCTCTTCAATATTCCCGGCGAGCCTTGGTCGGTGGCGACGACTTTCGACGGGCATCCGATGGCGCAAAACGGCAAGGCGGACGAGGCGCTGGTCGGCGCCTTCACGGCCTCCTTCGTCGGCGCGATCTTCGCGGTCTGCCTGATCACCTTCCTCGCGC
Organism: Methylobacterium sp.; assembly: GCA_013823325.1. Lineage (GTDB taxonomy): Bacteria > Pseudomonadota > Alphaproteobacteria > Rhizobiales > Beijerinckiaceae > Allobosea > Allobosea vestrisii. The sequence goes on along the minus strand of PNLY01000007.1, from coordinate 51,406 downwards.
CGGTGGTCGCGAAATTCGCCTTGAAGTTCGGTCCTGCCGAGTTCTTCGCGGTGCAATTCCTCACCTTCGCCAGCTTCATCGGCATGGGTCGGGGCTCACCGTTCAAGACGATCGCCTCGATGTGCCTCGGCTTCGCGCTCGCCTCCGTCGGCCTGGACGGCGTCACCGGCACGCTCAGGATGACCTTCGGGCAGGACGAGCTGCTGAACGGCTTCAAGTTCCTCGTCGCCGTCATCGGCCTGTTCGGCATCGGCGAGATCCTCTGCTCGATGGAGGACGGGCTGAAATTCAACGGCGCCGCCGCCAAGCTGCGCATGGACGCTGTCATCCGCACCTGGAAACAGCTGCCCGGAATGTGGCTGACCTTTCTGCGCAGCTGCATCGTCGGCTGCTGGATGGGCATCACCCCGGGTGGGGCGACACCGGCCTCCTTCATGGGCTATGGCATCGCCAAGCGCCTGTCGAAGCGGGGCGACAATTTCGGCAAGGGCGAGCTCGAGGGCGTGGTGGCGCCGGAGACGGCCGCCCACGCCGCCGGCACCGCCGCCCTGCTGCCGATGCTGACGCTCGGCATCCCGGGCTCGCCGACCGCAGCGGTGCTGCTTGGCGGCTTGCTGATCTGGGGCCTGCAGCCCGGCCCGCTGCTCTTTGTCGAGCAGAAGGACTTCGTCTGGGGCCTGATCGCCTCGATGTATCTCGGCAACGTCGTCGGCCTGATCATGGTGCTGACCTGCGTGCCCTTCTTCGCCGCGATCCTGCGTGTACCTTTCTCGATCATCGCGCCGGCCATCGTCTTCGTCTGTGCCATCGGTGCCTTCACCGTGAACAACGCGATGTTCGATGTCTGGATGATGCTGGTCTTCGGCGTGCTCGGCTATCTCTTCAACAAGCTGCGCTACCCGCTGCCGCCGCTGGTGCTGGCGCTCGTGCTCGGCGACCAGGCCGAGAGCTCCTTCCGCCAGGCCATGCTGGTCTCGCAGGGCAATGTCGGCGTGTTCTGGTCGAACTGGCTCTGCGGCGGGATCATGACGCTCGGCCTGGTGATGGCCTTCTGGCCGGCCCTGCAGGCGCTGCGCGCGAAACTCTCGAGCAACCACGCCGTCGCCCGCGCTGCCTGAAGCCGCGCGGGCCGGTTCCCGCAACATAGTCGCCTTCATGACTTTACCAACGCGGCAACAAAGCCGCCTCAAGGGAGGAAGCGTGATGATCCGGACGGGAGTGTCCAAGACCAGGACAATTGCGGCAACGCTGGCGGCGAGCGCCTGCCTGACCTCGCCAGCCTGGGCGCAGCAGAAGTGGGAACCGAGCAAGCCCGTGACGCTGGTTATCCCGGCAGGCACCGGTGGCGGTGCCGATCAGATGGCGCGCTTCATCCAGGGCGTCGTCCAGAAGCACAATCTGATGAAGCAGCCGCTGATCGTGATCAACAAGGCCGGCGGCGCGGGCGCCGAAGGCTTCCTGGAGATGAAGGCCAGCGCCAACGATCCGCACAAGATCGCGATCACCCTGTCGAACCTGTTCACGACCCCGCTCGGAACCGGTTCGCCCTTCAACTGGAAGGACATGAAACCGGTCGCGATGCTGGCGCTCGACCAGTTCATCCTCTGGACGAACAGCGAGAAGCCCTACAAGACGGCGAAGGATTACATCGATGCGGTGAAAGCCGGCGATGACCGCCAGTTCAAGATGGGTGGCACCGGCTCGAAGCAGGAAGACCAGATCGTAACGGCGGCGGTCGAGCTGCAGACGGGCGGCAAGAAGTTCACCTATGTGCCCTATGCCGGCGGCGGCCAGGTCGCCGTGCAACTCGTCGGCAATCATGTCGACTCGACCGTGAATAATCCGATCGAGGCCGTCGGCCAATGGCGAGCCGGGCAGTTGCGCCCGCTCTGCATCTTCGATGCACAGCGCTCGACCTACACCGCCAAGGTCACCGAGAAGGAAGCCTGGAGCGACATCCCGACCTGCAAGGAATCGGGCCTGCCGGTCGAGTACCAGATGCTGCGCGGCATCTTCACCACCAAGAATACCAAGCCCGAGCAGATCGCCTTCTATGTCGACCTGCTGAAGAAGGTGATGGCGACGCCGGATTGGAAAGAGTTCATGGAGAAGGGAGCCTTCAACCAGACCTTCATGAGCGGCCCTGAGTTCGAGAAATGGCTCACCAGTGCCGAGACTCTGCATTCCGACCTGATGAAGAACGCCGGCTTCCTCGCGACCCAGTGAGCCCGACAGCACGGAGCGCGGCGCAAGCGATCGCGCTCCGATCGCCCAACCATCGCGGAGCTGGCGCCGGGAGCGGGAGCCAGCCAGGAGCAAGACAATGAGCAGCAACGAAGAAACCGAAGAACGTCCGCTCGTCAGCTATCGCACCCTGGACATCGCGGTCGCGATCTTCTTCCTGGTCGTCGCGGCGATCGTAATAACCGACAGCTTGCGGCTCGGTATCGCCTGGAAGCCGAACGAAGGGCCGCAGCCCGGCCTGTTCCCGTTCTACATCGTCGTGGCGATGGGCCTTGCCTCTCTCGTCAATCTGGCTCAGGCCCTGCCGCACACGCCGGATGGCGAGAAGATTGCGACGACCATTCCGGGCATCAAGCGCATGGCGGCGATCTTCGTCCCCGCCGTCGTCTTCGTGCTGGCGACGAACTATATTGGCATCTACGTCTCGGCCGCGATCTATATCGGGGCATTCATGGTGTTCTTCGGCAAGTTCCCGGTCTGGAAGGCCGCGGCCGTGTCGCTCGGCATCGCGATCGTCAACTTCATGATGTTCGAGGTCTGGTTCCTGGTGCCGCTGCCCAAGGGACCGCTGGAAACCGCGCTCGGATACTGACTCGCGCTCCAAATCGAAGGCCCTGCCCTCGGCGCAGATGGATCGCAGGGCCGGGGCCGAACGGAGCAAATCTCACGACCTCTCGCCAGTCGGCGGGCCTACGCGGCTCTGCGCCTTCGGCATGAACAGCATCGACGGGGCCTCCGATCGATGAGCCCTAGGCGCCACCTGTCATTGGCATGCAAAATGCCAAATTGAGACGGCCGGACGCCGATAGCCTCTTGACAGCGACGAGTATTGGCATGCCAAATACCAATCAAGATCCAACCGAGCGAATGCGCCGAAGCAGACGGCCAGCCCGACGATCGCTCAGCAAAGAAAATTCCATGGGAGGAAGTGCATCATGGTGACCCAGGCAGCCCTCAAGATCAGCCCGCGCGAAGCAGCCGCGGATCAGGCGACGGTCCGCAAGGTTCTCGACGGCGTCAAGGCCGATGGCCGCACCAGCCTGACGGCCCCGGAGGCCAAGCTGGTCTGCGACGCCTACGACATCCCGTTGCCCAAGGAAGGCCTCGCCAAATCGGCCGACGAGGCCGCCAGGCTCGCCGGTGGCATGGGCTATCCCGTCGTCATGAAGATCGTCTCGGCGGACATCCTGCACAAGACCGATGCCGGCGGCGTGATCGTCGGCGTCAAGAGCGACGACGAGGCGCGCCGCGCCCATGACACGATCCTGGCCAATGCCCGCAAATACAAGGCCGACGCCAAGATCGAAGGCATCCAGGTCCAGCAGATGCTGCTCACGGGCGCGACCGAGACGCTGATCGGCGCGATCACCGACCCCTCCTTCGGCAAGCTCGTCGCCTTCGGCCTCGGCGGCGTCCTCGTCGAAGTGCTGAAGGACCTGACCTTCCGTCTGGCGCCGGTCAACGAAGCGCAGGCGCTCGACATGATCGGCTCGATCAAGGCCAAGGAGATGCTCGACGGCGTGCGCGGCGGCGAAGCCGTCGACCGCGGCGCTCTCGCTTCGATCCTCGTCCAGGTCTCGGCGCTGCTCGACGACTTCCCGGAGATCGAGGAGCTCGACCTCAACCCCGTCTTCGCGACGAAATCCGGTGCGACCGCAGTCGATGCCCGCATCGTCTGCAATTTCGAAGCCCGCAAGGAACGCTTCCGCCCTGACCAGGACGCGATCGTCAAGGCGATGAACCGCATCTTCCATCCGAAGGCCGTGGCGGTGATCGGCGCGTCGAACGAGGCCGGCAAGATCGGCAATTCGGTGATGAAGAACCTGATCAATGGCGGCTACAAGGGCACGATCGTCCCGGTGCATCCGAAGGCCGACACGATCGAGGGTATCAAGGCCTACAAGTCGATTCTCGACTATCCCGGCGAGGTCGATGTCGCGGTCTTCGCCGTGCCGGCCAAGCTCTGCAACGGCGCCATGGACGAGGTTGGCCGCAAGGGCGTACCCGGCACGGTGATGATCCCCTCGGGCTTTGCCGAGTCGGGCGAGCCCGAACTGCAGGAAGAGCTGCTGGCGACCGCCCGCAAGTACAATGTCCGGATCATGGGGCCGAACATCTACGGCTTCTACTATACGCCGGAGAACCTCTGCGCGACCTTCTGCACCGCCTTCGACGTCAAGGGCAAGGCAGCCCTGTCCTCGCAGTCCGGCGGCGTCGGCATGTCGATCATCGGTTTTGCCCGCTCGACCAAGATGGGCGTCTCCTCGATCGTCGGCCTCGGCAACAAGTCGGACCTCGACGAGGACGACCTGCTGACCTTCTTCGAGCAGGATCCGAACACCTCCGTCATCGCCATGCACTGCGAGGACCTGAAGGACGGCCGCGCCTTCTCCGAGGTCGCCGAGCGCGTCTCGAAGAAGAAGCCGGTGATCGTGCTCAAGGCCGGGCGCACCGCCTACGGGGCCAAGGCCGCCGCCTCGCATACCGGCGCGCTCGCCGGCAACGACAAGATCTATGACGACATCCTCAAGGCGTCCGGCGTCATCCGCGCCCCCTCGCTGCGCGGCATGCTCGAATATGCCCGCGGCGTGCAGGTCCTGCCGGCACCGAAGGGCGAGAACGTCCTGATCATCACCGGCGCCGGCGGCTCCGGCGTGCTGCTCTCGGACGCCTGCTTCGACAACGGCCTGACGCTGATGAAGATGCCGGACGATCTCGACGCGGCCTTCCGCAAGTTCATCCCGCCCTTCGGCGCCGCCGGCAATCCGGTCGACATCACCGGCGGCGAGCCGCCGCTGACCTACCAGAACACGGTCCGGCTCGGCCTCAACGACGAGCGCATCCATGCGCTCATCCTCGGCTACTGGCACACGATCGTGACACCGCCGCTGGTCTTCGCCGACAAGATGATCGAGGTCGTCACCGAGGCCCGCGCCAAGGGCATCGACAAGCCGATCGTGGCCTCGCTGGTCGGCGACGTCGAGGTCGAGAAGGCCTGCGAAAAGCTCTACGACCACGGCATCGTGGCCTATCCGTACACCACGGAGACGCCGGTCGAGGTGCTCGGCGCCAAGTACAAATGGGCGCGCGCCGCCGGCCTGATCAAGGGCTGAACGGCAGACCCCGACTCCGCCGACGCCCGGATTCCGTCCGCCGCCGGCCACACGCATCGCGTGATCGCCGCTCCCATCCGGCAGGAGGGAGCGGCCCTTGTGAAACCGTTCAAGGCTTCTGTTCCGAATGGCCGGCGCCTCGGAAAGGCCCGGTCGCTCTCCCCGAACTCGAGAGAGATCGCGATGAACATCCATGAATACCAGGCCAAGGGGCTGCTCAGAGAATTCGGGGTGCCCGTGCCGGACGGCGTTCCGGTGCTCACGGCCGAGGACGCCGAAGCCGCGGCGAAGCAGCTGCGCGGGCCGGTCTGGGTGGTCAAGTCCCAGATCCATGCCGGCGGCCGCGGCAAGGGCACGTTCAAGGAGCCCGAAGCCGGCGAGAAGGGCGGCGTGCGGCTCGCCAAATCGGTCGATGAAGCCAAGGCCTTCGTCCAGCAGATGCTCGGCCGCACGCTCGTCACCGTGCAGACCGGTCCGGCCGGCAAGCAGGTGAACCGGCTCTATATCGAGGACGGTTCGCTGATCGACCGCGAATTCTACCTGTCGATGCTCGTCGACCGCGAGACCTCGCGGATCTCCTTCGTGGTCTCGACCGAAGGCGGCATGGATATCGAGGCCGTCGCCCATGACACGCCGGAGAAGATCAAGACCTTCTCGGTCGATCCGGCCACCGGCATCATGCCGTTGCACGGCCGCACCGTCGCCGAGGCGCTGCGCCTGTCCGGCGATCTCGCCAAGCAGGCCGAAGATCTGACGGGCAAGCTCTATGCTGCCTTCATCGCCAAGGACATGGCGATGCTCGAGATCAACCCGCTGATCGTCACCAAGGACGGCAAGCTGCGTTGCCTCGACGCCAAGATCTCCTTCGACGACAACGCGCTCTACCGGCACCCGGACGTCTACAAACTCCGTGACGAGACCGAGGAAGACGCCAAGGAGATCGAGGCCTCCAAATACGACCTCGCCTATATCGCGCTCGACGGCACGATCGGCTGCATGGTCAACGGTGCCGGCCTCGCCATGGCGACGCTCGACATCATCCAGCTCTACGGCGAGAGCCCCGCGAACTTCCTCGATGTCGGCGGCGGCGCCTCGGAGGAGAAGGTCACCGCAGCCTTCAAGATCATCACCGCCGATCCCAATGTGAAGGGCATCCTGGTGAACATCTTCGGCGGCATCATGAAGTGCGACGTCATCGCCCGCGGCGTGATCGCGGCGGTGAAGACAGTCGGCCTCGAAGTGCCGCTGGTCGTCCGCCTGGAAGGCACCAATGTCGAGGAAGGCAAGCAGATCATCCGCTCCTCCGGGCTCAACGTCATTCCCGCCGACGACCTCGACGACGCCGCGCAGAAGATCGTTGCCGCCGTGCGCAAGCATTAGGGCAGCGCGACAAAACGAGGAAACCGACCTTCCACACAGGCAATGCTCCAAACAACTAAAAGACGATCACGCTTTTTGCGTTGAGACGAGCCTGCACCAACGCAACGTGATCTAGGGGGAACGAACATGTCCATCCTGATCGACAAGACCACCAGGGTTATCTGCCAGGGTTTCACCGGCAAGAACGGCACCTTCCACTCCGAGCAGGCGATCGCCTATGGCACGCGCATGGTCGGCGGCGTCGCCCCCGGCAAGGGCGGCCAGAGCCATCTCGGCCTGCCCGTCTTCAACACGGTCGCCGAGGCGAAGGAGAGGACCGGCGCCACCGCCTCCGTCGTCTATGTCCCCCCGCCGGGAGCGGCCGACGCGATCTGCGAGGCGATCGACGCAGAGGTCCCGCTGATCGTCTGCATCACCGAGGGTATCCCGGTGATGGACATGATCAAGGTCAAGCGCATGCTCTCCGGCTCGAAGTCGCGGCTGATCGGGCCGAACTGTCCGGGCATCGTCACCGCCGGCGAGAGCAAGATCGGCATCATGCCCGCCAATATCTTCAAGCGCGGTTCGGTCGGCATCGTCTCACGGTCGGGTACGCTGACCTATGAGGCGGTGTTCCAGACCAGCTGCGAGGGCTTGGGCCAGACCACGGCCGTCGGCATCGGCGGCGACCCGGTCAAGGGCACCGAATTCATCGACATGCTCGAACTCTTCCTTGCCGACCCCGCGACGGAGTCGATCGTGATGATCGGCGAGATCGGCGGCTCGGCCGAGGAAGACGCGGCACAGTTCATCAGGGACGAGGCCAAGCGCGGGCGGTCCAAGCCGATGGTCGGCTTCATCGCCGGCCGCACCGCTCCCCCCGGCCGCCGCATGGGCCATGCCGGCGCGATCATCTCCGGCGGCAAGGGCGGTGCCGAGGACAAGATCGCGGCGATGGAAGCAGCCGGCATCCGGGTCTCGCCCTCGCCGGCGCGGCTTGGAAAGACGCTGGTCGAGCTGCTCAGCGGCGAGGTCGCCGTCAAGAAGCGCTGCGCCGAGATCGAGTGGTCGTTCTGATCTCGCAGTACAGCGTTCCCAGCCATAGCTGGCGCACCTTTTCGTCGGCCAGCCGGTTCGACCTCCGGTACTGAAGACCCCGCAACCTCTGGTCGCGGGGCTTCTTTTTTGTTGCCGTTACGGCAATTGGCCTCACCTCCTGCATGGACGTGGCGCGCCACCGGCGCTATGCGCTGCAGCAATGCAGGAGCAGCGACCGTGAAAGCCCCCAGCGCCACCACCACATCCGCCACCGCGACGCAGGGCCTCGAGCTCAAGCGCTTCGCGCCCGAGGCGACCTTCAAGACCAAAGTCTATGCCGCGCTGAAGCAGGCGATCATCACCATGGACATCTATGGCTCGCCGGAGCCGACCTGGATCGACGAGCGCCAGCTCTCCGAGCAGCTCGGCGTCAGCCGCACGCCGGTGCGCGAGGCCGTCGCGATGCTGGAGCAGGAAGGGCTGGTGAAGTCGCTGCCGCGCCGCGGCATCATGGTCCTGAAGAAGACCAAGAACGAGATCGTCGAGATGATCCAAGCCTGGGCGGCGCTGGAGAGCATGGCCGCACGCCTCGCCGTGGAGCGCGCAACCGACGCCGAGATCGGCAGGCTTCGCCTCTTGTTCAAGGCTTTCGACGAGGCTCACAAGCCGTCCGACCATGTCGGCGAATACTCGTCGGCCAACCTCCTCTTCCATCAGACCCTGATCGGGCTGAGCAAATCGCAGTTGCTCATCGAGATGACCGATAATCTGCTGCTGCATGTGCGCGGCATCCGCCAGATGACGATCGGGCGCGAAGACCGCGCCAGCCGCTCCATCGTCGACCATCTGCAGATCATCGAGGCACTCGAGCAGCGCGACGTCGCCCTCGCGGAGCGCCTGTCGCGCGACCATACGCTGGGCCTCGCAGCCTTCGTCGACCAGCACGCCGACATCTTCGACTGAGATACCGATCAGCCGCTCAGCACGAAGGTGTTGGCCAATGTGCCGATGCCCTCGATCGTCACCTCGATCGTGTTGACCGGCTCCTTCATGGTGCCGACGCCGAGCGAGGTGCCGCAGCAGATCAAGTCTCCCGGCAGCAGCGTCATGTCATGGGAGAGCCGGCTGACCAGCTCGTGCGGCTGGAAGATCATGTCGGCGACCGGATAGTTCTGGCGCTCCTGGCCGTTCAGCAGCGTGCGCACCGTCAGGTCGCGTGGGTCGAGGCCGGTCGCGATCACGGGGCCGAACGGCCCGAAGCCGTCGAAGCTCTTGGCCCGCACCCATTGGGCGAAGGTCGGATCGGCGGCGATCAGCTCCAGCGCCGTGATGTCGTTGACGCAGGTATAGCCGAAGATGAACTCGCCGGCCTCCTGCGGCGTGACCCCGCTGCAGTGGCGGCCGATAACGATGCCGAGCTCGCCCTCATAGACCACTTTGCCAGCATAGGATGGCGGCCGCGCGATCGTCGCACCCGGCTCTGCCACGCTGGATGGCGCCTTCATCAGGTAGAGCGGCTCCGCCGGCACCGGGGTCGATAATTTGGCGGCAAGCGCGTGGAAGTTGTTCCAGAGGGCGATGATCTTGGACGGCGTGCTCGGCGTCAGCAGCGTGACCTCGTCGAGCGGCACCCTCTCCCCTGTCGGCCGCGCGCCGGCGAACATGTCGCCGCTGTGGAGCGCGATAGCTCGCCCGGCAAGCGTGCCGAAGCGTTCGCGACCCGCAAATAAGAAGCGCACCCAACGAGCGCTCGCCAGGGCATTCTCCGTCCGCGCAGTCCGCTCGATTGTCGTGTTCAACATGGCGCCGCCCCTCCCGTCACGAGGCGGCCAGCTGGAGCCGCGGCTCCAGCGCGGCTTCGGCCGCTCCTTGCCTGGCAAGCGCCTCGGGCGGGAACGTCGGATAGAGCCCCTTCACGCTCGCCATCTGCTGGACGAGCCCGAGCACGGCGTCGATGTAAGGCGTCGGGGCCTCGACGAGGCGCCCCATCTCCTGGACCGCGCCGAGCAGGGCGTCGATCTCGAGCGGGCGGCCCTTCTCCAGATCCTGGAGCATCGAGGTGCGATGGGCGCCGACGCCGGCCGCGCCGTTGATCCGGCGCTCGACATCGACCCGGAAGTGGACGCCGAGTCTTTCACCGATCCGCTGCGCCTCGAGCATCATGTTGCGCGCGAGCGAGCGCGTTCCCGGATCGGTCGCGACAATATCGAGCGTCGCATGGGTCAGTGCCGAGATCGGGTTGAAGCAGAGATTGCCCCAGAGCTTGAGCCAGATATCGTCGCGGATATCGCTGAAGAGCCTCGGCTTCATGCCGCCGGCGGCGATCGCATCGGCGAAGCGCGCCAGCCGCTCGCTCTCCTGGCGATTGGGTTCGCCGAGGCCGAACTGGTCGCCATAGACGTGCTTGATCACCCCGGGCTCGGTGATCTCTGTCGCCGGATAAACCGTGCAGCCGATGACGCGCTCGGGACCGATCGCGGTCCACTGCCGGTCGCCGGGATCGACGCTGCGCAGGCGCAGGCCGGCATGGGGACCGTCCAGGCCGTGGAAATACCACCACGGCACGCCGTTCTGGGCTGTGACGACGGCGGTGTCCGGCCCGAGCAGCGGCTTCAGATCCTCTGCCGCCTCCCAGGCCTGGTGCGCCTTGAGCGCGACGATCACATAATCCTGGTGGCCGAGATCGCGCGGATCGCGGCTCGCAGGTATCTGCTCGGTGATCGTCCCGGTCTTGGTGACGAGGGTCAGGCCGTTGGCTTTGATCGCCTCCAGATGAGCGCCGCGCGCCACGAGCGAGACGTCGAGCCCGCCGTGCTTGAGCATCACGCCCATATAGCCGCCGATCGCGCCGGCGCCGTAGATGCAGATCTTCATCCGAGCCTCCCCTTTCTTGCTTCTCTATGAGGTCGCAACCTCGTGGTTCGCCATGATCTCCAGCGCCCGCACCATGGCCGAATGGTCCCAGTCCGTGCCGCCATGGGCGACGCAGGCATTGAACAGTTCCTGGGCCGTCGCGGTGTTCGGCAGCGACACGCCGAGCGCACGCGCGCTCTGCAGCGCGAGATTCAGATCCTTCTGGTGCAGCCCGATGCGGAAGCCCGGGTTGAAGGTGCGCTTGACCATGCGCTCGCCATGGATCTCGAGGATCCTCGACGAGGCGAAGCCGCCCATCAGTGCCTGGCGCACCTTGGCGGGATCGGCCCCCGCCTTCGAGGCGAAGAGCAGGGCTTCGCCGACCGCCTCGATGGTGAGCGCCACAATGATCTGGTTGGCGACCTTGGTCGTCTGGCCGTCGCCATTGCCGCCGACCAGCGTGATGGTCTTGCCCATCAATTCGAACAGCGGCTTGACCTTGTCGAAGGCCGCCTGCGGCCCGCCGACCATGATCGTCAGGCTCGCCGCCTTCGCCCCGACCTCGCCGCCGGAGACCGGCGCATCCAGATAGGAGCCGCCGGCCTTCTCGACCCGCTTGGCGAACTCCTTGGTCGCCATCGGCGAGATCGAACTCATGTCGACGACGATGCTGCCCTCGTTCAGGCCGAGCGTGACGCCGCCCTCGCCGAACAGCACCTCCTCGACCTGCGGGGTGTCCGGCAGCATCAGGATGACGATTTCGCTGGCGGCCGCGACTGCCTTCGGCGTCGGGTGGACGATGATCGCTTTCGCCTGCAGCTCGGCATCGGGCGCCTTGTGATGGCTGGAGACGTGCAGCGTATGCCCGCCCGCTATCAGATGCTCCGCCATGGGGCGGCCCATGATACCGAGGCCGATGAAGCCGATATCAGTCATGTCGCAGCCTTTGCCTGTTTCGCGTTTGGTCGACCGGTCAGGCGGCAAGCGTCGTCGCTGGCAGCCAGGACAGGCCCTCGCGCGTCTCGCGCGCCGGCTTGTATTCGCAGCCGACCCAGCCGGCGTAGCCGATCGCGTCGAGATGCCGGTACAGGAAGGGGAAATTGATCTCGCCGGTGCCGGGCTCGTTGCGGCCGGGATTGTCGGCGATCTGGATATGGGCGATCCGGTCGAGATTGGCCTCGATCGTGCGGGCGAGATCCCCCTCCATGACCTGCATGTGATAGACGTCGTACTGGAGGAAGACGTTGGTGGAATCGACGTCGTCGAGCAGGCTCAGCGCCTGCGCCGTGCTGCTCAGGAAGAAGCCGGGCATGTCGCGCGTGTTGATCGGCTCGACCAGCAACGCGATACCTTCCTGCGACAGCTCATGAGCGGCAAAGCGCAGATTGTTGACCAGGGTCTCGTGCAGCCTGGCCCGCTCGATGCCTTGCGGCGCGATGCCCGCAAGGCAGTTGACCTGCCGGCAGCCCAGCTTGACGGCGTAGTCGATCGCCTCGAACAGGCCGCGTTGGAACTCGCTGATCCGGTCAGGCAGGATCGCGATGCCGCGCTCCCCGGCCGCCCAGTCGCCAGCCGGCAGGTTGTGCAGCACCTGCGTCAGGTTCCAGCGCTTCAGCCGGCCGGCCAGCTCGTATTTGTCGTAGCCATAGGGGAACAGGTACTCGACGCCTTGGAAGCCGGCCTCCGCCGCCGCCTGGAAACGCTCCAGGAAGGGCAATTCGTTGAACAGCATCGTCAGGTTGGCGGCAAAACGAGGCATGGGGCTCTCCCCTGGCTGGCGTGGATTGGGCGGGCTTATTGGGCAGGCTGCAGTGCGGGCTCGGGCAGTGGCAGGTCGAGCACCTCCTCGAACTCGACGACATTGTCGATCTCCGTGCCCATCGCGATATTCGTGACCCGCTCGAGGATGAACTCCATCACCACCGGCACCCGATGCTCCCGAAGCCAGGCCCTGGCCTGGGCGAAGGCGGCCTTGAACTCGTTCGGGCTCTTGACCCGGATCGCCTTGCAGCCGAGCCCCTCGGCGACCGCGACATGGTCGACGCCGTAGCCGTCGAGATCGGGCGAATTGATATTCTCGAAGGCGAGCCCGACCTGGAAATCCATGTCGAAGCCGCGCTGGGCCTGGCGGATCAGGCCGAGATAGGAGTTGTTCACGACGATGTGGATGTAGGGCATTTTGAACTGCGCCCCGACCGCCAGCTCCTCGATCAGGAACTGGAAGTCGTAATCGCCCGAGAGCGCCACGATCTCGCGCTCCGGATCGGCGGCCCGCACGCCGAGCGCCGCCGGCAAGGTCCAGCCGAGCGGCCCGGCCTGGCCGCAATTGATCCAGTGGCGCGGGTTGTGGACGCGCAGGAACTGGGCGCCGGCGATCTGCGACAGGCCGATGGTCGAGACGTAGCAGACGTCGCGACCGAAAGCCTCGTTCATCTCCTCGTAGACACGCTGCGGCTTCAGCGGCACGTTGTCGAAATGGCTCTTGCGCAGCATGGTCGCACGCCGGTCGCGACAGTCCTGCGCCCAGCCGGTCCGGTTCTTCAGCAGACCTTTCCCTTCCCGCTCGCGGGCCACGTCGACGAAGAGCTCCAGCGCCGCCTTCGCATCGGAGACGATGCCGTAATCGGGATTGAAGACACGGCCGATCTGGGTCGGCTCGATGTCGACATGGACGAATTTACGGCCCTTGGTGTAGGTCTCGATCGAACCGGTATGGCGATTGGCCCAACGGTTGCCGATGCCCATCACGAAATCCGAGGCGAGCATCGTCGCGTTGCCGTAGCGATGGCTGGTCTGCAGCCCGACCATGCCGGCCATGAGCGGGTGGTCGTCGGGAATCGCGCCCCAGCCCATCAGCGTCGGCACCACCGGGACGCCGGTGAGCTCGGCGAACTCGACCAGCAGCTCGGCGGCATCGGCATTGATGATGCCGCCGCCAGCGACGATCAGCGGCTGCTCGGCCGCGTCCAGCATCGCCATCGCCTTCTCGATCTGACGGCGTGACGCAGCCGGCTTGTAGACCGGCAGCGGTTCGTAGGTTTCGTCGTCGAACTCGATCTCGGCCATCTGGACGTCGACCGGCAGGTCGATCAGCACCGGGCCGGGACGACCGGAACGCATGATGTGGAAGGCCTGCTGGAAGACGCGCGGCACCAGCGCCGGCTCGCGCACCGTCACCGCCCATTTGGTCACCGGCTTGGCGATGGACTCGATGTCGACCGCCTGGAAATCCTCCTTGTAGAGGCGCGCACGTGGCGCCTGGCCGGTGATGCACAGGATCGGGATGGAATCGGCGATGGCCGAATAGAGCCCGGTGATCATGTCGGTGCCGGCCGGGCCGGAGGTGCCGATGCAGACGCCGATATTGCCCGCCTTGGCCCGGGTATAGCCCTCCGCCATGTGCGAGGCGCCCTCGACATGGCGCGCCAGGATATGGTGGATGCTCTGCCGGCTCCTCAGCGCAGCGTAAAGCGGGTTGATCGCCGCCCCCGGTACGCCGAAGGCCTGCGTCACGCCCTCGCGCTCCAGAACCCTGATAGCGGCCTCGATGGCTCTCATTTTCGGCATGGCCCGTTCTCCCGTGGGAAACCGCTGATTGGCATACCAAATTCCAGATGAGAGCCTCGGTCAATTTTTTTCAGAATATTTTTTCAATATCAGACAGAAAATACTTTCTCTTTTTAAATCAGCTATTTGACATAATTTCGAATTTCAGAAACACGGATCATGCAAAATAATTTCGCTTTGATTTGGCAACGACGGGCCGCCTGTGGTCTGCTACCGTTCCCGTGTCGATCGCGGAGGGAGCCGGAGCTTGGTCGAGCAACGCAAGGGGCGCGGGCGGCCGCGCTCGCTGAAGCCCGCTCTCGCGGGCGGAGCGGTCCAGGCGCTCGATCGCGGGCTGTCGCTGCTCGAGATCCTGGCCGACGAGGATGGCCTGACATTGAGCGAGCTCAGCCGACGCTCGGGCGTCTCGGCCTCGACGGCGCACCGCATCCTGCTGACGCTGGAGAGCCGCGCTTACGTCCAACACGACATGGAACGCGGCATCTGGTTGGTCGGCGTCGGCGCCTTCAAGACCGGCTCGGCCTTCCTGCGCAACCGCCGCGTGGCCAGCATGGGGCGCACCACCATGCACGCGCTGATGGAGGCCAGCGGCGAGACCGTCAATCTCGGCATCGAGGACAATGGCGAGGTGGTGTTCATCTCGCAGGTCGAAAGCCATGACACGCTGCGCGCCTTCTTCCGCGCCGGGAGCCGCGGCGCGATGCATGCCTCGGGCGTCGGCAAGGCGTTGCTGGCAGAGCTCCCCGAGCACCGCGTGCGTCAGATCTGTGCGCTCCGGCGGCTCGAACGCTTCACCGAGCACACGATCACCGATCTCGGCGAACTCCTGCGCGAACTCGTGCAGGGGCGTCGGAACGGCTGGGCGCTCGACGACGAGGAACGCACCCTCGGCATGCGCTGCGTCGCCGCGCCGATCTTCAACGAGCATGGCGAAGCGATCGCCGGCGTTTCGATATCGGGGCCGGCCGTGCGCGTGACTCCACGCAAGCTCGACGACTACGGCCCGATGGTGCGCCGCGCCGCCGATGAGATCACCCGCTCGATCGGCGGCCGGCAGCCCAGGCGGGAGTGAGATTTTACCCACCCTCGGCAAGCGCCTGCCTGATGGTCTCGCCAACGAGATGGGCGCTCGGAGCAATCCGGACGCCGGCGGCCTGCAGTGCCTTGACCTTGCCGGCCGCATCGCCCTTGCCGCGCAAGGTGAGAGCGCCGGCATGGCCCATGCGGCGCTCGAGCGGCGCTTCGCGGCCGACGATGAGCGCGACGACCGGCTTCGACGCCGGAGTGCCAGCAAGGTATGCGGCGACCTCCTCCTCCTCGGTGCCGCCGATCTCGCCGATCAGCACCACGCCCTCGGTATCGGCATCATCCAGCAGGAGTTCCAGGCATTCGCGCATGCCGATGCCGTGGATCGGGTCGCCGCCGATCCCGATCGTCACCGATTGGCCGAGCCCTGCCGCGGTGACCTGGGCCACCACCTCGCTCGTCAGCGAGGCCGAGCGCGAGATAATGCCGACGCCGCCCGGACGCTCGCTGCCGGTCGCCATGACGCCGAGCTTGCCGACGCCCGGCACGAGGATACCCTGCGAATTGGCGCCGACCAGGGTGGTGCGCCCGCCCTTCAGCGCCGACCGCACCCGCACCATGTCCAGCGTCGGGATGCGCTCGGTGACGGCGACGACCAGCGGCATCTCGGCCTCGATCGCCTCGATCATGGCGGCAGCGGCATTGGCCGGCGGCACGAAGACGATGCTGGCGTTGGCGCCGGTCTCGCGCCGCGCCTCTGCAACGCGCTCATAGACCGGCAGATTCAGATGCGAGCGGCCGCCCTTGCCAGGCGTCACGCCACCGACGACCTGCGTGCCATACTCCATCATCCGCGCGACATGATGGGTGCCGGCCCAGCCGGTCATGCCCTGGCAGAGAACGCGGGTTTCCCGATTCAGAAAGACGGCCATGGCTCAGGCTCCCTTCTGCGCCAGCGCGACCGCTTTCGTGGCCGCAGTCCACATGTCCGGGCAATCGATCACCGTGCAGCCGAAATTTTGCAGGCGCGAGCGTCCGAAATCGGCGTTGTTGCCGGCGAGGCGCACGACCAGCGGCAGCGAGCGGCCGGCGCGGCGCAAGGCGATGCCGAGGCCCTCGGCGATGGTGTCGCAAGCCTGCATGCCGCCGCCATGCACATTGATCAGGATGGCGCGCGTCTTCGGATTGTCGAGCAGCAGCCCGAAGCCATGGGCGATGTCGAGGCTCTTCGCCGTCGTCCTGATGTCCATGAAATTGGCCGGCCGGCCCTTGGCCGCGACGACCATGTCGAGCGTGGCAAGGCCGAGGCCCGCGCCATTCGCCACCATGCCGATATCGCCGTCGAGCTGGACATAGTTGAGCTGATGGCGCTGGGCCTGCAGCTCGGCGGCGCTGGCATCGTCCTCGTCACGCAACGCCGCGAGCTCCGGATGCCGGAACAAGGCGTTGTCGTCGAGCGTCATCTTGGCGTCGAGCGCCGCCAGCCTGCCGTCTTCGGTGATCGCGAGCGGATTGATCTCGATCAGGCTGGCGTCGAGCTCGACGAAAGCCCGGCGCAGCCCGTCCACGAGCGCGCAGCCCTGCGCATGCAGCGCCCCCTCCAGACCGAGCGTCGCGATGAAATCGCCCACTTCCTGCGCCCGCGCCGCGCGGCCGGTGCCCAGCCTGAGTTCGCGGGTCTGCAGTTCGCCGCGCGCCGCCTGCTCCTCGATGTCGGCGCCGCCTCGTTCGCTGCCGATCAGCATGACCTCGCCCGAACTGGAATCGACCAGCAAGGCCAGATGCAGTTCGCGCCGCGCCGGCAGCGCGCGCTCGACGAGGACGCGCCTGACGATCTGGCCCGTCGGCCCAGTCTGGGCGGTCACGAGCTGCTTGCCGAGCAATTCCCCGGCCGCGGCCTCGGCGGTGCCGGCGTTCTCCACCAGCCGGATTCCTCCGGCGCGCGCCCTGCCGCCGGCATGGATCTGCGCCTTGACCACCACCGGGCCGCCAAGGCGCTGGGCGATCTCGCCGGCCTCTCGGGCGGTGATCGCGACGCTGCCTTCCGGCGTGATCAGCCCGTTGCGTGCCAGCAGGTGCTTCGCTTGGAACTCATGGATTCTCACGACCCAGTCCCTCCCGCCATCACGCCGTTCGCGGCGCTGCTACAATCTGGCATACATTATGCCAGATTGTAGCTACGTCAACAGCCGATCCTGGTGCGGGAGGTAAAGACGCTACCCTCCTCATGAAAAATGGATCCGGCGCCGGTGAATTGGTTCCGCCTGAAGTATGTCTTTTGGCAGAAGGGAGGACCGAGACGCCGAAGAAGCGCCACAAGCCCGAAAAGATCGTCGCGAAGCTGCGCCAGGTCGATATGCTGGTCTCGCAGGGGCAATCCGTTGCCGACGCGATCCGCTCGATCGGCGTGACGGAAGTGAACGACTAGCGCTGGCGCCGGCAGTTCGGCGCCCTGAAGTCGGATCAGGTCAGGCGGATGAAAGAGCCTGAAGCCGCGAACGCCAGACACCGCCGCGCCGTCGCGGAGCTGACACTCGACAAGCTGATCCTGAAGGAGGCGGTTTCGGGTAACTGGTAAGCCCCGCGCGTCGCCGTGCCTGCATCGAGCATGTCCGGCGTCCTGAAGGTGTCGGAGCGGCGGGTCTGCGGTGTGCTCGGGCAGCATCGCTCGACCAAACGCCGGATTCCGCGCGGACGCGACGATGAGGAGCAACTCATCGTCGAACCGAAGGACCGCGAAGCGACCTCGTCGAGCCGGTTCGCCGTTACGGACGCTTGGGCTGTCGCAAGATGGCCGCGCTGCGCTCGACGGCAGGCTGGGTCGTCAGCGACAAGCGGGTCGAGCGCATCTGGCGACGCGAGGGGCTCAAGGTTCCGGCCCGACAACCCAAGCGCAGCCGCCTCACGGCTCCAGCTCGGAATCCCAGTAGAGATAGTCGAGCCAGCTCTCGTGCAGATAGTTCGGCGGGAACAGCTTACCGTTACGGTGCAGGTCGTTGATCGACGGTGCGAACGGCTTCTGCATCGGGATCATGCCGACCGCCGTCGGCATCTTGTCGCCCTTCATCAAATTGCAGGGTGAGCAAGCGGCGACGACGTTCTCCCAGGTGGTGAGCCCCCCCTTTGAGCGCGGCACGACATGGTCGAAGGTCAGTTCATCGCGCGTGCCGCAATACTGACAGGAGAAGCGGTCGCGCAAGAAGACGTTGAAGCGGGTGAAGGCCGGGGTGCGCGAGGGCTTGATATAGGTCTTGAGCGAGACGACCGAGGGCAGCTTCATGTTGAAGCTCGGGCTGCGCACCACCGTGTCGTATTCCGAGACGATGTTGACGCGGTCCATGAAGACCGCCTTGATCGCGTCCTGCCAGCTCCACAATGAGAGCGGGTAGTAGCTCAGCGGCCGGAAATCGGCGTTGAGCACCAGCGCCGGACAACCGTCCGGCGAGGCCATCGGATGCATCACATGCGCCGTCACCCGTATCGCGCCTCCGCTTCCTGGGCTCGCACGAATCCTGACGCATCAATGTAAGCGCGATGCGACAAGAATGTGAAGCGACGATGTTGCGGCGCGAATAGGCAGGCGGCCCGTCATTCCCAGGCGGAGCCTCGGGTCCGACCTTCGGTCGGCCCAGGATGAACTCCGCGCGGACCCGGGAATCTCAGGCAGAACAAATTGGTTTCGGAGATGCTCGGCCCGAGGCCGAGCATGACGAGCAGATTTCAGCGCGTCGGAATCGGCTTCTCGCCGCGGTAATCGTAGAAACCGCGCTTGGTCTTGCGCCCGAGCCAGCCGGCTTCGACGTACTTCACCAGCAACGGGCACGGCCGGTATTTCGAGTCGGCGAGGCCGTCATGCAGGACCTGCATCACCGACAGGCAGGTATCGAGGCCGATGAAGTCGGCAAGCTGGAGCGGCCCCATCGGATGATTCGCGCCGAGCCGCATGGCCGTGTCGATCGCTTCGACCGAGCCGACGCCCTCATAGAGCGTGTAGACGGCTTCGTTGATCATCGGCAGCAGGATGCGGTTGACGATGAAGGCCGGGAAATCCTCAGAGACCGACGCGGTCTTGTGCAACGCGGCGACGAAGCCCCTGGCGCGCTCGAAGGTGCCGTCGTCCGTGGCGATCCCGCGGATCAGCTCGACGAGCTGCATCAGCGGCACCGGATTCATGAAATGAATGCCGATGAAGTGCTCGGGGCGATCGGTTGCCGCGGCGAGTCGCGTGATCGAGATCGACGAGGTGTTCGAGGCCAAGATCGCGTCGGGCCGCAGATGAGGGCAGACTGCGGTGAAGATCTTGCGCTTCACCTCCTCGCTCTCGGTCGCAGCCTCGATCACGAGATCGCACGGGCCCAGATCCTCCAGCTTCGGCGCCGAGACGATCCGGCTCATCGCCGTGCGACGGTCCTCGTCGCCGATGGCACCCTTGGCGACCTGCCGGGCCATGTTGCCGTCGATCGTCGCCAGCGCTGCATTGATGCGGTCTTCGGCGATGTCGTGCAGCCTGATGTCGAAGCCCGCGACCGAGGCGACATGGGCGATGCCGTTGCCCATCTGCCCGGCCCCGATGATGCCGACGGTCTTGATCTGGTGGTCCATGTGACGCTTCTTGTCCCCGAGGGAGCTGGCGCGGGCACCCCGTGGGCGCCCGCGACGCGGATGATTCTACCGCTTACTTGCCGGCCTTTTCGAGCTCTTTGTCGAGCTCGGGCAGGATGGTGAAGAGGTCGCCGACGAGGCCGTAATCGGCGATCTGGAAGATCGGCGCCTCTTCGTCCTTGTTGATGGCGACGATGACTTTCGAATCCTTCATGCCGGCGAGATGCTGGATCGCGCCGGAGATGCCGACCGCGACATAGAGCTCGGGCGCAACGACCTTGCCGGTCTGGCCGACCTGCCAGTCGTTCGGGGCATAGCCGGCATCCACCGCGGCGCGCGAGGCGCCCATGGCAGCGCCCAGGCGATCCGCCACCGGCTCGATCACCTTGGCGAAGTTCTCCGCCGAAGCGAGCGCGCGTCCGCCCGAGACGATGATCTTGGCCGAGGCCAGCTCCGGCCGGTCGGACTTGGCGACCTCCTCGCCCTTGAAGGAGGAGGTGCCGGGGTTCGCTGCCGCCGAGACGGTCTCGATCGGGGCGGTGTTGGCGCCGTCTGCGGTCGCGGCGAAGGAGGCGCCGCGCACGGTGATCACCTTCTTGGCGTCCGAGGACTGCACCGTCTGGATGGCGTTGCCGGCATAGATCGGGCGCTCGAAGGTGTCGGCCGAAACGACCTTGGTCACTTCCGAGACCTGCATCACGTCGAGCAGCGCCGCGACGCGCGGCATGACGTTCTTGCCGGTGGTGGTGCCAGGCGCGACCAGCGCGTCATAGTTCGGCGCGAGCGAGACGATCAGCGCCGCCAGCGGCTCGGCGAGGCGATGCTCGTAAGACGCATCGTCGGCGAGCAGCACCTTCTCGACGCCGTCGAGCTTGGCGGCGGCTTCGGCGACGGCCTTGGCGCTATGGCCGGCGACCAGGACATGCACGGGCGCGCCGAGGTCCTTGGCGGCGGTCAGGGCCTTGCGGGTGGCCTCGTTGAGGCTCTTGTTGTCGTGCTTGGCGAGCAGCAGCGTGGTCATCAGATCACCCCGGCGGTCTTGAGCTTGGAGACGAGTTCGGCGGCATTGGCCACCTTGACGCCGGCGGAGCGTCCAGCCGGCTCGGCCGTCTTCAGCACCTTGAGGCGCGGGGCGACATCGACGCCGAGCGTCTCCGGCGTGGTCTCGTCGAGCGGCTTCTTCTTCGCCTTCATGATGTTGGGCAGCGAGGCATAGCGTGGCTCGTTGAGGCGAAGATCGGTGGTGACGATCGCCGGCAGCTTGAGCTGCACGGTCTGCAGGCCGCCATCGACCTCGCGGGTGACGTCGGCCGAACCGCCGTCGAGCACCACCTTCGAAGCAAACGTGCCCTGCGGCCAGCCGAGCAGCGCCGCCAGCATCTGGCCGGTCTGGTTGCAGTCGTCGTCGATCGCCTGCTTGCCGAGGATGACGAGCTCGGGCGTCTCCTGCTCGACGACCTTCTTGAGGAGCTTGGCGACCGCGAGCGGCTCAGTCGCCGCGTCGGTCTTGATCAGGATGCCGCGATCGGCACCCATGGCGAGGCCGGTGCGGATCGTCTCGGCGGCCTGGGCCGGCCCGACCGAGACCACGATCACTTCCGTGGCCTTGCCCGCCTCCTTGAGCCGCAGCGCCTCTTCAACGGCGATCTCGTCGAAGGGATTCATCGACATCTTCACATTGGCCAGCTCGACCCCGGAACCGTCGCCCTTCACGCGGATCTTCACGTTGTAGTCGACCACTCGCTTTACTGGCACAAGTATCTTCATAAGAGCGTCACCGGTTGTGGAGAGATGCGATCTGATGCCGATCCGCCGGCCAAGCGACGGCCAGCATCGCGGCACCCGGCTGAAATGCGGACGGACCGTAGCGACGGGGATTTGCGCTTGTCAACGCTATGAAAGTCACGGCAGCCCCCGCACGCCGCGGCCGAACAGGCGCAGCTCGCGCCGGACCAGCAGCGGCGTCAGTGCAGCGCCCGCGCCGAGCCCGCCGAGATGCGCCCACCACCCGACCGCGCCCTGCTGATCGAACAGCGCCGAGAGCAGCTGGAACAGGATCCAGGCGCCGAGTGCGTACATTGCCGGGATGTGCAGCGGAATCCATTTGAAGGCGAGGCCCCAGACGCGCACGTGCGGGTAGAGCATCAGATAGGAGGCGATCACGCCGGAAATCGCACCCGATGCGCCGATCAGCGGCTGTTGCGATTCGGGGTTCATCAGCGCATGCAGCAGCGCTCCCGCCATGCCGCAGAGCAGAAAGAACACGAGAAAGCGCCAATGCCCCATCGCGTCTTCGACATTGTCGCCGAAGACCCAGAGGAACAGCATGTTGCCGATCAGATGGGCGAAGCTGGCATGCAGCACGATGCCGGTGATCAGCGTCAGCCAGGGCGGGGCCTTGAACAACTCCGGCGGCAATTGCGCCTCGCCGAACAGCACCGCGGGAATCGTGCCGAAGCCGGCCATGACCGCGACCTCGCTCGCCTCGCTGGTCCAGTGCATCAGCATCAGCCGCAGTACGATGCAGAGCGCGATCAGCGCATAGGTGACGTAGGCGACGCGGATGAAGCGCATCGGCACGCCGTCATGCAGCGGTACGAACATTGGGGTTAGCGGTTCTGGCCGGGCGTCCAGAGCACGTCGCCCCCAGCCCTGGCATTGAGGTGGCGTGAGGCGACGAAGAGGAAATCCGAGAGCCGGTTGATGAACTTCAGCGCCGGCTGGGCGACGCTCTCGCCCTGCTCCTGCGACAATTCGACCATCAGCCGCTCGGCCCGGCGGCTGACCGTGCGGGCGAGATGCAGATGCGCCGCGCCGGGCGTGCCGCCCGGCAGGACGAAGGAGCGCAGTGTCCCGAGCGGCCGGTTGAGCTGGTCGATCTCGGCCTCGAGCCGGTCGACCTGGGCCTGTACGATGCGCAGCGGCTCCCAGGCCAGCTTTTCGCCGGTATCGGGCGAGGCGAGCTCGGCGCCGAGGTCGAAGAGATCGTTCTGGATACGGCCGAGCATCGCGTCCAGCTCAGGATCCTCACCGGCGCAATGCAGCCGCGCCATGCCGATGCAGGCATTGGTCTCGTCGACGGTGCCGTAGGCGGAGACGCGCAGATCGAACTTCGGCCGGCGCGCGCCGGTGGCGAGCGCCGTGGTGCCGTCGTCGCCGGTGCGGGTGTAGATGCGATTGAGAACGACCATGACGAAGTTATAGCGCGCTGCAGCATCGGCGGAAGGGGCAATCTCACCCCATCGCCAGCGGCAAAAGCCCCGGCTCCTTCAGCGTCTCCAGCGCGATCTCCGAACGCACCCGCGCGACGCTCTCATGCGGCAGCAGCACTTCGTTGACGAGACGCGCCAGCTCCTTGAGGTCGCCGACGGCGACTTTCAGCATGTAGTCGGCTTCGCCGGTCAGCGCATGCGCCTCCAGCACCGCGGGCGTCAGCTTCACCAGATCGCGGAAGCGCCGAGCATTGTCGCGCGAATGAGTGTTGAGCGCGACATGGATGAAGACCGTCACGGAGAGCCCGATCGCCTCCGGATCAATCAGGGCGCGATAGCCGCGAATCACACCCGCCCCCTCCAGCGCCTGGCGCCGCCGCGAGACCTGGCTGGCGGAGAGCCCGACCCGCTCGGCGAGCGCGCCATTGGTGAGCGAAGCATCCTGCTGCAGCGCTTCGAGCAGGCGCCAGTCGAAAGCGTCGAGCTGCGGCATTTCGTGAGGCTTCCTCCGCTCTCATGCACAATCCGTGCGAACTCAATCCTGGATCGTCGAATTTTGCAAACCTTTCGCCGTCCGGATGCGCGAGGATCAATCAACGCAGATTTCAGGAGGACGCATATGGGACCGTTCCCGCACGATTCCGCCCCGCCGGCGATTTCGACCGCCAATCCGATGGGCACCGACGGCTTCGAATTCGTCGAATACGCCCATCCCGAGCCGGAGAAGCTCGGCGCGCTGTTCGAGACGATGGGCTTCACCAAGGTGGCCAAGCACCGCTCGAAGAAGGTGACGCTCTATCGCCAGGGCGACGTCAATTTCATCGTCAATGCCGAGCCGGAATCCTTCGCGCAGGGCTTTGCCGCCGAGCATGGCCCCTGCGCCTGTGCCATGGCCTTCCGCGTCGTCGACGCCAAGCACGCCTTCGAACGCGCCGTCTCGCTCGGGGCCGAGCCCTATGAGAGCAAGGTCGGCCCCGGCGAGCTGCAGATCCCGGCGGTGAAGGGCATCGGCGGCTCGCTGCTCTATTTCGTCGACCGCTATGGCGCGAAGGGCTCGATCTACGACGTCGACTTCGAATGGCTGGCCGACAAGGACCCGCATCCCGAGCAGGCCGGGATGTATTATCTCGACCACCTCACCCACAACGTCATGCGCGGCCGCATGGACCATTGGGCCGACTGGTATGGCGAGCTCTTCAATTTCCGCGAGATCCGCTTCTTCAACATCGAGGGCAAGCTTACCGGCCTGATCTCGCGGGCGCTGACCTCGCCCTGCGGCAAAATTCGTATCCCGATCAACGAGTCCCTCGACGACAAGAGCCAGATCGAGGAGTACCTGCGCCAGTACAAGGGAGAAGGTATCCAGCATGTCGCGCTCGGCTCGCGCGACATCTATGCAAGCGTCGAGCAGCTCCGGCAGAACGGCCTGCCCTTCATGCCCTCGCCGCCCGAGACCTATTACGAGAAGGTCGACGGCCGCGTGCCGAACCATGGCGAGCCGGTGGCCCGCCTCAAGGCCAACGGCATCCTGATCGACGGCGAGGGCGCGGTCGCGCTCGGCTCCAAGGAAGGCCGGATGAGCAAGGTGCTCCTCCAGATCTTCTCGGCCACGGTGGTCGGGCCGATCTTCTTCGAATTCATCCAGCGCAAGGGCGATGACGGCTTCGGCGAGGGCAATTTCCGCGCTCTGTTCGAGTCGATCGAGGAAGATCAGATCCGCCGCGGCGTCCTGAAGCCGCAGGCGGCGGAGTAAAGCGTCTACGCCGCCAGTCGCGGCGCTGCCATCGCCTCGCGCAAGGCCTGAGCGAAATGGCGCGCCGCGACGCCGGCCTGCGGCGCGATCACCAGCGCGACCGAGAGCTCGAACAGCGACGGCAGGTTCTCGGATGGCTCAAGCCGGCGCAATGACGCTGGCGCCGCGCTCTCGGTGATCGCGGTGACGCAGAGGCCCGCCTCGACCGCCGAGAGCAGGCCGGCCATATGCGAGGACGAGAACACCAGCCGGTGCGGTCGCTCGGCCGCCTGCAGCGCATTGAGGATGCGCGGGCGCGCCCGGCAGCCCTCGTTGAACAGGCCGAGCGGCAGAACCTCGCTCAGCTCCGGCCGGTGACCGCGCGCCGCGACCCAGACCAGCGGCTCGCGCCTGAGGCGCTCACCCTTGGGCCGGCCGGGGTCCTGGGTGATCACCGCAAGATCGAGTTCGCCTGCCGCGACCGCCGGCTCGATCCGCTTCGACAATTCGCAGTGAACCTCGATCTCGACGCGCGGATGCTCCTCCGCGAAGCGCACGATCAGCGGCCGGAGATAGGCGTCGACATAATCGTCCGGCAGGCCGATGCGCAATCGGCCCACCGCCTTGTCGCCGTCGAGCTCCGCCCGCGCCTCGCGCTCGATCGCGAGCAGGCGGCGCGCCTGGGCGATCAGGCGCTCACCCGCTTCGGTCGGCGTGACGCCGCGGCGCGAGCGCTCCAGCAATTGCTTGCCGAGCGCCGCCTCGAGGTCCTGGACGCGGCCTGAAACCGCCGATTGCGTGCGCCCGAGCCTCGCCCCTGCCGCAGTGAATCCGCCGGTCTCGGCGACGGCGACGAGCATGGCGAGGGCATCGAGATCGAGATGGGTCGACATCATCCATCCATCGGAAACAGCAATAGATAAATCAGGATAATCCGTTTTTCCGATTGCCGGAAGCGGGCTATGTTCGGGCAACAAGCAGCCCTCACCCTGAGGAGCGATCGCAGATCGCAGCTCTTCAGGATGAGGGCTGTCGAGTTCATGCCTGAAAGCCAAGTCCATGTCCGCCCCGAGCCTGTCCTTGCCTGACCGCCCAGCCGCACCGGCACTCGGCATGTTCCTGGTGCTGTTGCTCGGCGCGACCTGTATCGGTTTCTCCGGCATCTTCGTGCGCTTCGCCGATGTCGGCCCGGCCGCCGCCGGCTTCTGGCGCATGGCCTTCGCGCTGCCGGTGCTCGCTGCCTGGATGGCGCTGGAGAACCGGCGCGACAGCGCTGGCGGAGTGAAGCCCGGCGCGATGCTGCCGATCGCGCTCGCCGGCCTCGCCTTCGGCGTCGACGTCGTGCTCTACAACGCCTCGCTCGGCTTCACTTCGATCGCCAACGCTTCGTTGCTCGGCAATCTCTCGCCGGTCGGTGTCATCCTCGGCGGCTGGCTGCTGTTCCGCGAGAAGCCGACGCGGCGCATCCTCGGCGCGCTGCTGCTCGCCATCGGCGGCGCGGGCCTGCTGGTGCTGCCGAAGCTGTCGGGTAGCGCAACGCCGCTGTCAGGTGCCGGCCTGTTCGGCGACGGTCTCGCCATCGGCGCTGCTTTCTCCTATGCCGCCTATATCCTCGCCGTCCGCCGCGCCCGCAACCGCGCTGCCGCCGGCCGGATCGGCCTGATCTCCAGCGCCATCTGCGCCGTGTTCTGCATCGTCGCCGCCTTCGGCCTCGGCGAGACCATCCTGCCGCAGAGCCTGACCGGCTGGCTCGCCGTCGCCGCGCTCGGCCTCGTTTCGCATGCGATGGGCCAGGGCCTGATCACGCTGGCGCTCGGCCACTACGGCGCGAACGCCGCCTCGCTGGTCATGGTCTGGCCGGCGCTGGTCTCGGTGCTCGCCGCCTGGGCGATCTTCGCCGAGCAGCCCTCGCCGGCCCAGGCCTTTGGCGGCGTCGCGATCCTGGCGGCGGTGCTGCTGGTGCGGAAGGGCTGAAGTCGGCCTCGGACCGCCCAGTCGGCCGAGGCAGCTTCGCCCGCTATCGGCGGCGTGTCGAATTGACGCGACGCAAAACAGAATACCGTTTGACCGCTGATGGTTCCAGCGCACAGTCCGCCCTGCCTCATCCCGAGGCGGGGGAGAACTAGCCGTGATCGCTCGGGTGTCCGCTTTTGTCTTCGCTTGCCTCTTCGTCAGCGCTTCAGCAAGCGCGCAGCCTCGGCAGTTCGGCCCGGCGACCGGAACCGTCACGATCAACCAGCTGCAAGTCGCCTTCGTCGGCTCGGGCGCGATCGGCGGCGGCACGCTGCGCTTCAACAAGCACACTTACGAGATCACCGTCGGCGGCCTCGGCATCGGCGGCATAGGCGCCTCGCGCCTGACAGCGACAGGTTCAGTCTATCGCTTGACCAATGTCGAGGATTTCACCGGCGCCTATGTCCAGGTCCGCGAAGGCTGGGCGCTGGGTGATCAGGGCCGCGGCACGCTCTGGCTGCGCAATGCCAAGGGGGTGGTCATGCGACTCGCGACAAAGCGCCGGGGCCTGCAGCTCTCTCTCGGAGCCGATGGCGTCCTGATCGGCTTCAAGCAATAGCCGCTGAGAGAAGGATTGCCGCTCGGGACGCCCGACAGCCTCGCCATTCCAGCGGGATTGCGGAAGGGACAAGGCCTCCTTTCCGCAAGCTCGCCGGCTGCATCATCAGTTGCCTGGTGCATAGCGCAGGATCACCGTGCCGTTCTCGAGCGGCCGGCTCTCCAGCAGGTCGAGCTTCCGGCGCCCGCCACCGGCCTTGAAGAACGGCGTGCCCGCGCCTAGGCGGACCGGCACGAGCGCCAGCATCAGCTCGTCGACCTGATTTTCCTTGAGCAGCGTGTCACAGAGTTCCGCACTGCCGAAAACCAGGACATCCTTGCCCGACGCGGCCCGCAGCTTGGCGATCTCGCCGACGATATCGGCGGTGACGCGGGTATTGTTCCAGTCCGAGCTTTGAATGCTGCGCGAGGCCACTAGCTTGGGCAGCGCGTTCATATAGCGCGTGACCTCGCTGTCCTCATTCGCATTGGCCGAGGTCCAATAGGCCTTCATCCCGTCATGGGTGACGCGGCCGAAGACGAGGCATTGCGCCCGCTTGCCGAACTCCTTGCTGAGCGCATCGAGCTCCTCGCCCCAGGCGTCGTTGTGAAACGACAAGTCCCATTTCTCAGTGCCCTCGAAATAGCCGTCCAGCGTCACGAGATTCCAGACGATCACCTTGGCCATCGCATCCTCCTGGCAGCGCTACCTGCGCCATCAAAACCGCTTGCGTTTTGCAAGCAGTTGGCTTGTAGCGAAACCGATTGTAGAATGCAAGCGGTTTTGGAGGCGCGCATGAAAGAGACCGGTCGTTCGGGTTGTCCGATCAACCTGACCCTGGAAATCCTCGGGGATCGCTGGAGCCTGATCGTCCTGCGCGACATCATGTTCGGCAATCGCCGGCATTTCCGCGAACTTCTGGCGAAATCGGATGAGGGCATCGCCTCGAACATCCTTGCCGATCGGCTGAAACGCCTGCTCGAGAACGGTCTTCTCTCGCGCCGCGACGACGCCAGCCACAAGCAGAAGGGCATCTACAGCCTGACCGAGATGGGGATTTCGCTGGTGCCGGTCTTCGCCGCCATGGCCGATTGGGGCCGGCGCTTCCTGCCGGTGACGCCGGAGATGTCGATCCGCGCCGAGATCCTGGCCGAGGGTGGTCCCACCCTTTGGCAGAAGTTCATGGACGAGCTGCGCTTCCTCCATCTCGACGCGGCCCGGCCAGCCCAGTCGGTACTCGACGAACTCACCGCTGCCTATCACGACGCGGTGGAGCGCAAGCGCGTGGCCGAGGCGGAGACAGCCTGATGCCTCCGGCTGCCTAGCTGTCAGGCCATCTCAGGAGATCGCCGACCCGGGTGGCGGAGTAGAGCCTCACGCCCCCGACCTCGGTGATCTTCCGCACCGCCAGATCGGGTATGAGGGCATCGTCGAGCGCGATATGCGAGACCACGAAGACGGTGACCTCACGTGGTAGCCATGCCAGCTCCGCCACTACCTCGGCCAATGTCTGGGATGTCGCGGGGTCGGGCAGTTGCTGGAGCTCGGGCGCCCGTTTCGCCCAGAAATTCAGGAAGACCTGCGTCGGCAGGACGTTCCGGCCGGCGAGATGCCTCAGCAGCAGATGCGGGTGCTCGACGAAGACATGCGCTTCGGCGGCAGGAACGGGCTGAAACGCCGAGACCAGGCTTGCAAACCGCCGGGCACGCTCGACCGCGCCCGGACGCACCTCTTCGACCTGCGGAACGAGCAGCACGATCGCATTCGCAGGAATCTGCTTTGCGATTGCTTTATAGGTCGTATCGATCTGCTTGAGCGGAGACCAGAGATAGACCAGCAGCCCGGCCTTCACAGCCACGATCGCAAGCAGAAGCGCCGACACCGCTCTGTCCAGCCCGACAGGCTGCGGCGAGGGGCCGCGCAGGTAGATCACTGCGAGCGTCACGATAGCCGGGACCAGGCGGCGATCCGCAGCCCCGACGCTCATCAGGTCTTTCGGCATGACGATGAACAGCAGGCCGCCTGCGATGAGCCCGGCAAGCTCGTGGCGGCCGGCATTGAGACCGCGGCGCCAGACCAGCCAGCCGAGGGCGCCCAGGACGAGCGCAGACAGACCATACTCGAGCGACAGGTTGGTCGTCTTGCCGACCGAGAAGACGCCTGTGACCTTGGTGATCAGATGCCATTCCGTCGGACCTGACTGACCCGGCTCCATGACGAGCAGAAGCGCGCCCACCGTGAGGGCGGACAGCCAGTGCGACCTGAGCAGCTTGGCGCTCTCGGCGAAGCGCCGTGCCCGCCAGTCGTCGCAGGCCGCGACCGTGACCATGCCGCAGCAGAAGCACACATAGAGCATCACCGGGAAGATGCTGATCAGGCACATCGCGCCCAGGATCAGCGCTTGGCTGACGCCGAAGCCGTCCGATGGCGTCTTGTGCTGCTCGATCGCCCTGTGAAGCGCGACGAACATCACCCCGAGCCCAAGGATGTAGTTGAACAGCCCCCAATAAAGCGGCTCGGAATAGACCGCGAGAAGGATGACGAGCAGGATCGGAAGGTCCGTGCCCTCCCCGCGCGCCTGCCGGCACCAGACGGCGGCCGCGATATGGACGGACACCGCCGTGCAGATGAATAGGGTCAGCGCGACCGACGGCGGCACGACCTTGCTCAGAACGCTGGTGAACACGTCGATGGCGAGGTTCGGATAAAGCCTGTCGCCGGCCTGAAAGAACTGCGCGACCGCATCGTCGGCCCGCATCATCTCCCACAACGTCACCCGGAAGAGATGGTTCGGCCCGTCGACGAAGAAGGCGCTGCCCGAGGCCAGGATCGGCAGGGCGGCCGCCAGCATGACGAGCGCCACGTGTCGCGGAGGCGCGCCCTTTGCAGCCGGGCAGACGGCGCCGCGACCATCCTGGTCCTGGCGGCTTGACGCTCTCGCTGCGAGGACCTGGTCTTCCATGGCGAGAGTGTAGGATGGCACCTTCTGCGGGCAGCAGCCGTGCAAAATAGGTAGCTCATCGTGGCGCGGAGCTGCCGCTCCGATGCACTACCCGTTCGACCAAATCACCACTACGGCCTCACTCCGCCGCCAGCCGCGGCGGCGGCAGCTTGCCCGCCATCGCCTTGGCGCTGGCTTCGCCGGGCGTCTCCTCCTCGCGGATCGCGTCCCACTGGCTCTCATCCTCGGCCTTGCCGAAGAAGCGGCCGAAGACCCAGCCGGTGAGCCGGCCGAGATCGTCCATCACCACATAGAAGGACGGCACGAAGACGAGTGAGAGCACGGTCGAGACGATCAGGCCGCCGATCACTGCGATCGCCATCGGCGCGCGGAATTCGCCGCCGTCGCCGACCCCATAGGCCGAGGGCAGCATGCCCGCGGCCATGGCGATGGTGGTCATCACGATCGGCCGGGCGCGCTTGTGGCCGGCCTCCAGCAGCGCCGTCATCCGGTCCTTGCCGCGCGCGACCTCCTCGACCGCGAAATCGACCAGCATGATCGCGTTCTTGGTGACGATGCCCATCAGCATGAGCAGGCCGATATAGACCGGCATCGAGACCGGGTTGTTGGTGGCGAGCAGCGCGATCACAACGCCGCCGAAGGAGAGCGGCAGCGAGAGCAGGATGGTGATCGGCTGGAAGACCGAGCCGAACAGCAGGATCAGCACGGCAAGGACCAGCATCAGGCCGGTGGTCATCGCCTGGACGAAGCCCTGCACCACCTCGCCCTGGATCTCGGCGTCGCCGGTGGCGGCGATGCGCACGCCCTCGGGCAGGCCGACTTCCTTGACGATCTCCTGGAACTTGTCCTGCGCCGTACCGAGCTCGAAGCCGCGTTTCAGGTCGGCACCGATGGTGGCGCGCCTGACCCGATCGTAGCGGTCGATCGAGGACGGGCCCTCGCCGAAGCCGATCTCGGCCACCGCCGTGAGCGGGATCGAGACGCCGGCATTGTTGACGACGCGCAGCGCCGCGATGTTGCGGATGTCGGCGCGGGCAGCCTCGTCGAGCTGGACGCGGATCGGCACGAGCCGGTCGCCGGCGTTGAACTTGGCGAGGTTCGGGCCGATGTCGCCGATGGTGGCGACGCGCAGCGCCTCCGAGATCGCCTCGGGCGTGACGCCGAGATTGGCGGCCTGCTCCAGCTTCGGCGTGACGCGCAGCTCCGGCCGAGCCAGCGAGCCGGCCGAGGCGACGTTGAGATAGCCGTCGACCTGGCGCATGCGCGCCTCGATCTTCGCCACGGCGTCGTCGAGCGCATCACCGTCCTTGGACAGGATCGAGAACGCCATCTCGCGCTCGCCGCGCTCGTTGACATACCAGGCGCGGACATCGGGCACGCCGGCGAGCTTCTCGGCGATGACGACCTTGAGCTCCTTCTGGGGCACGTCGCGCTCGGCCTTCGGCGTCAGCATGATGAAGACCGCGGCGCGGCGCACCTCGCGCTGGCCGGTCGGCGATGCCCCGCCGAGCACGAAGACGTTCGTCACCTGCGGAATCTCGCGCAGCTTGTCGACGATCTTGTCGGTGGCGACGGTGGTGTCCTCCAGCGTCGCGCCGGGCGGCAGTTCGACGGAAGCGACGATGCGGGCGGTATCTTCCTCGGGGAAGAAGCCGGTCGGCAGCAGCGAGGTCGCCTGGATCGAGACGAAGAGGAAGCCGAAGCCGGCAATCAGCGTGAGGTAAGCCGTATTGAACGGAATCCTGCGCCAGCTTCGCGAACCGTCGAAACGCGGCAGCAGCGGGATGCGGCGGCGCTTCAACGAAGCCTCCAGCAGCCAGGAATAACCGCGCATCACGAAGCCGTCCTTGGCATCGTGATGCTTGACCGGGCGCATCAGATAGGCCGCCATCATCGGCGTGATCAGGCGCGCGACGAGCAACGAGAACAGCACCGCGATCGCGACCGTCAGGCCGAACTGGCGGAAGTACTGGCCGGCGATGCCGCCCATGAACGAGACCGGCGCGAAGATCGCGACGATGGTCAGCGTGATCGCGATCACCGCCAGGCCGATCTCGTCGGCCGCCTCCATCGCGGCGCGATAGGGCGACTTGCCCATCTTCATGTGCCGGACGATGTTCTCGATCTCGACGATGGCATCGTCGACCAGGATGCCGGTCACCAGGGTGATGCCGAGCAGGCTGACGAGGTTGAGCGAGAAGCCGAGCATCTCCATCGCCCAAAACGTGGGGATGGCCGACAGCGGCAGCGCAATCGCGGTGATCAGCGTCGCCCGCCAGTTGCGCAGGAAGACGAAGACGACCGCGACGGCGAGCACCGCGCCCTCCAGCAGCGTCTCCATCGCCGCCTTGTAGTTGCCCTGGGTATAGGCGACGGCGTCGTCGATCGGCGTCAGCGCGATCGTCGGATAGCGCTTGTTGAGCTCGTCGATCTTGGCCGCGACGACGTCCTTGACCGAGAGCTCGCTCGAGCCTTTCGAGCGGAACACCGCGAAGGAGACGACCGGCTGCTTGTTGAGGCGGCCGAAGGCGCGCGGCTCGGAGCTGGCGTCCTCGACGCGGCCGAGCTCCTTCAGGCGGACCTCGCGCCCGCCGGTGAGCTGGATCTTGCTGTCGGCGAGTTCCGCGACGGTCTTGGCGCTGGCGAGCGTGCGGATCGCCTGCTCCTGACCGCCGACCTCGCCGCGCCCGCCGGCGAGATCGACGTTGGTGGCGCGGATCTGGCGGTTGACCTCGCCGGCCGTGGTGCCGAGCGCGAGCAAGCGGTCGGGATCGAGCGAGATCCTAATCTCGCGATCGACGCCGCCATAGCGCTCGACCCGGCCGACGCCCTTCAGCCCCTGCAATTCGCGCGAGACGACATCGTCGACATGCCAGGAGAGCTGCTCCAGCGTCATGCCGGGCGAGGAGGCGCCATAGGTCAGGATCGACTGGCCCTCGACGTCGATGCGCTGGATCACGGGCTCGTCGATGGTGCGGGGCAGATCGGCCCTGATCTTGGCGATCGCGTCCTTGACGTCGTTGACGGCGCGGTCGGTGTTGGTTTCGAGCCGGAACTCGACGAGCGTCACCGAGGATCCGTCGGTCAGCGTCGACATCACATGCTTGACGCCGGTGATGTTGGCGACCGCGTCCTCGACGCGCTTGCTAACCTGGCTCTCGAGTTCGGCCGGGGCGGCGCCCGACTGGGTCACCGTCACCGATACGAAGGGCACGTCGATGTTCGGGAAGCGCGTCACCGGCAGCTTCGAGAACGAGAGCAGCCCGAGCACGCAGAGCACGACGAAGAGCAGGATCGCCGGAACCGGCTTGCGGATCGACCAGGCGGAGAAATTGACGTTCACGGAGGGCTCCGTCGCTTCAGTTCGTCACGACCGGCGTGATCGCGTCGCCGTCGCGCACGAAGGTGCCGGCCCGCGCGACCACGCTCTCACCCTCGGCGAGGCCGGAGACGATCTCGGCGCGCCCGCCGCCGATCAGGCCGAGCGTGACCTTGGTCGTCGTCACTCGCCCGTCCTTGACCGCCTGCACCATGGCGGAGCCGCGCGCATAGGTGATCGCCGAAAGCGGCAGCACGATGCTGGTCTTGCGGCCGGTCTCGATCACGCCGCGCGCGAAGGAGCCGACGGCGACCGGTGGATTGCCGATCAGCGCGATGCGCAGGCGGCCGAGTCGGGACGCCTTGTCGACCTCGGGCGAGATCAGCCGGATCGTGCCTTCGAGCGGCTTGTCGGAGCCGGCCGGCGTGACCGCGACCACCTGCCCGGCCTTGAGATTGGGCAGCTCGACCTCGGCGACATCGGCTTCCAGCTCGATCGCGCCATCGGCGATGATCTTGAACAGCGGCTCGGCCGCGGCCAGCGTCGCCATGGCGCCGAGCTTGGCGTTGCGGCGGCTGACGATGCCGGCCTTAGGCGCCTTGATCTCGGTGCGCGCCAGCCTGACCTCGATGTCACGCCCCTGCGCCTTCGACAGGGCAAGGTCCGCCTGCGCCATCGCCAGCGCCTGCTTGGCCGAGTTCAGCCGGGCCTGGCTTCCGCGAGCGACGGCGGCGCGCTGATCGAAGGTCTCCAGGCTGGCATTGCCGCTGTCGCGCAGCGCCTTGGTGCGGTCGAAGGCATTGTTGGCCTGAACGAGATTGGCCTCGGCCTCGACGATCTGCGCCTTGGCCTGGTCGATCGCGGCCTGCGCCTTGGCGGTCTGCGCCTCGTTCTGAGCACGTTGCACCTCGAGCGTGGTGCGCGACAGCCGCGCCAGCACCTGGCCGGCGGCGACGCGGTCGCCTTCCTCGGCAAGCAGCTCGGTGATGACGAAGCCGTCGACTTCGGGCGTCACCAGCACCTCGTCTCGCGCGATCATCGAGCCGGAGACGACGACACTCTGCACGATCTCGGCGCGCTTGGCGTTCGTGACCGTGATGGCCGGCCCCGTGGAGGGCTGCTGGGAGGTCGCGGCGGAGGCAGGAGCCTGAGCGAATGCCGTCGCAGGCGCGCCGGCGAGGGCGACGAGCGGCAGCAGGATCAAGGGTCTGGTCGAGAAGGGCATGGTCGGTCTTCTTATGGGTTTTGACCGCCGGCGGGCGGCAGCAGCATGATCTGCGCCAGCTGGCGCATCGTCGTGAACAGCGTGACGGCAGCAGCCGCCACGTCGAAATTCGGGTCCATGGCGCGCCGACACATGAAGCCGTCCGCCATCATCGACATCGCCTGCAGGAAGCGGACATCGTCGAGATTGGGAGGCAGCTCGCCGCTGGCCATGGCCGTCCTGATCGCTTCGGCAAGGCCTCCCGTGACCGTGCTGTCGATGTCCGCGCACATGCGGGCCATCTCGGGATTGCGCGCCGCCTCGGCCCAGATCTGCAAGGCGATGATCGCCTTCTCGCGCGGCTCGTCGACGAGATGGCGACGGCCGAGCGCCTCGAGCTGGTCGAGCAGCGAACCGCCGCCGGGCTCGAGCGCCGCGAAATCCCCGGCAATCATCATCCGGTCGCGCTCGGACATGCCGGCGATGATCGCGTCCTTCGAGGAGAAGTAGCGGTAGAGATTGCCGGGGCTCATCCCGGCCTCCACCGCGACATCGTTCATCGTCGCAGCATGAAAGCCGGCACGCGCGAAGACGCGCTCGGCCGCATCAAGGATGCGGACATGGCGTTCCGAGAGACCGCGTTCGGCCGAGAAGGAGGAGACGATTTGCGACATGCGAGTTTGGAACAATGAGAATGAATGTTCATTCTCATGCCTCAGCCTGACTTCAAAGTCAATCGCCGTCAGCACTGAAGGTTGCATTGCCAGAGCTGTATTGACGAAAGATTGCACGGAGCATGCATGGCGCTGGCCTCCGCCATGCCGGCGATGGCGCATAATTTGCTTGCCGCAAGGGCCGGCAAACCGCATTTTAGGCGTCGTCCGGCATGGAGAATCCGGTCTCGGGAGCGCAATCGAACGCCGCGATGAACGATCTGTCCTATCGCTTCCCGACGCGTCGCCGGCTCCGCACCCGCCTCGACGGCCTGCCGCCGCGCAAACCGGTGCTGATCGTGCTGCATCAGGAGCATTCGACTCCCGGCCGCGTCGGCCGCCTGATCGCCGAGCGCGGCCATGCCCTCGACATCCGCAAGCCGCGGTTCGGCGACCCACTGCCGCAGACCATGCGGAACCATGCCGGCGCGGTTATCTTCGGCGGGCCGATGAGCGCCAACGACCCCGATGATTTCGTCAAGGCCGAGACCGACTGGATCGGCGTCTGCCTCAAGGAAGAGGCGCCCTTTCTCGGCCTTTGCCTGGGTGCGCAGATGCTCGCCCGCCATCTCGGCGCAAGCGTCTACACCCATGCGCAGGGCCGCGCCGAGATCGGCTATTACCCGCTCAGCCTGACTGATGCCGGCCGCGCCGAAGCCACCACAACCGGCTGCGTCTGGCCGGACACGGTCTATCAATGGCATCGCGAGGGTTTCGACTGCCCGACAGGCTCCGAATGCCTGGCGACCGGCGGCGACTTTCCGGTCCAGGCGATCCGCACCGGCCGCAACGCCTACGGCCTGCAGTTCCACCCCGAGGTGACGCTGGCGATGATGTGCCGCTGGTCGGTGCGCGCCCATGAGCGCACGCTGATGCCGGGCGCCCAATTGCGCCACCAGCATCTCGAAGGCTGGTACCAGTACGATCCGGCCGTGCGCACCTGGCTCGACGGCTTCCTCGACCATTGGCTGAAAGCGCCGGCCGAGCAGGATTCCATCGCGTGACTCGCACTGTCGTCGTCATCGGCGCCGGCATGGTCGGCGTCTCCTGCGCGCTCGCCTTGCAGAAGCGCGGCCTCGCGGTCACGCTGATCGACCGGCGCGAACCCGGGCGCGAGACCTCCTACGGCAATGCCGGTGTGATCAGCCGCTCGTCGATCATGCCGCTCAACAATCCCGGCCTGTGGAAGAACCTGCCGAAATATCTCGGCAACCGGCACGCGGCGGTGCGCTACCGGCTCGGCCATCTCCTCGCCAATCCCGGCTGGATTCTCGGATTCCTCAACGAGGCCAAGCCGGAGCGGCTCGCTCCGCGGGTCATGGCGCTGGAGAGCCTGATCGCTCCCTCCCTGCCCCTGCACAAGCGGCTGATGACCGAGGCCGGCATCGCCTGGCGCCTTCGCGACACCGGCTTCCTCGAACTCTGGCGCAGCGAGGCCGGGCGGTCCGCCGCCGAGGCGCGCCGGACTTTCCTCGAGGATCACGACGTCCGCGTCGAGGCGCTCGACCGTCAGGCGCTGTCGGCGCTGGAGCCGAGCCTGAACCCGATCTTCTCGGCGGCGCTGCATCACAAGGACAGCGCCTCGGTCGACTGGCCGGGCGCCGTGGTCGAGGCCTACGCTGCCCTGTTTGCCGCCCGCGGCGGCACGATTCTGCGCGATGAAGTCACCTCGTTGTCCAAGCAGGGCGAGGGCTGGCGCGCGACCGCCAAGGGCGCCCAGCACGACGCCGATCTCGCGGTAGTCGCGCTCGGCCCATGGAGCGCCGACCTGCTCAAGCCGCTCGGCCTCAAGGTGCCGCTCAATGTCGAGCGTGGCTATCACCGCCACTACAAGCCGGCGCAGGGGTGCTTCCTCAACCGGCCGATCTACGATGTCGAGGCGTCCTACATGCTGGCGCCGATGGAGCTCGGCCTGCGCCTGACGAGCGGCGTCGAGCTCGCCCATCGCGACGCCCCCGACGACCACGCCCAGATCGAGCAGGTGCTGCCGCGGGCGCGCGAGGCCTTCCCGCTGACCGAGCCGGCGGAGGAGACGACCTGGCGCGGTTCGCGGCCGACCTTGCCGGATTCATTGCCGATGATCGGTGAGGCGCCGCGCAATCCCGGCCTCTGGCTCGCCTTCGGCAACCAGCATATCGGCTTCTCGACCGGACCCGTGACGGGCGAGATCCTGGCCGCCATGGTCAGCGGCGAAACGCCCGTCGCCGATCCGGCGCCGTTCAGACCGGAGCGCTATCTCTAGAGCACGTCATGCTCGGGCTTGCCCCGAGCATCTCCGGCCGGATGAGGCTCCCATCAGCGCCTTCACGTCATGAGATTCCCGGGTCTGCGCTTCGCTCCGCCCGAGAATGACGCCCTGCCGAACGCAAGCGCAGCCAGCCGCGTCAGGCGGCCGCGCTCGCGGATTTGCGCCCCTCAGACCTGCCTTGCCACCATCATCTTCTTCACTTCCGCGATCGCCTTGGCCGGGTTGAGGCCCTTCGGGCAGGCGTTGGCGCAGTTCATGATGGTGTGGCAGCGATAGAGCCGGAACGGATCCTCGAGATCGTCAAGGCGCTCGCCGGTGGCCTCGTCGCGGCTGTCGATCAGCCAGCGATAGGCCTGCAGCAGCGCGGCAGGACCGAGATAGCGATCACCATTCCACCAATAGCTCGGGCACGAGGTCGAGCAGCAGGCGCAGAGGATGCACTCATAGAGACCGTCGAGCTTCTCGCGGTCGTCCTTGGCCTGCTTCCATTCCTTTTCGGGCGCCGGCGTCGTGGTCTTGAGCCAGGGCTCGATCGAGGCGTGCTGGGCGTAGAAGCGGGTCAGGTCCGGCACGAGGTCCTTGACCACCGGCATATGCGGCAGCGGGTAGATCGCGACCTTGCCCTTGCCGCCGCATTCGTCGATGCCGGTGGTGCAGGCGAGCCCGTTCTTGCCGTCCATGTTCATGGCGCAGGAACCGCAGATGCCCTCGCGGCAGGAACGCCGGAAGGTCAGCGTCGGGTCGACCTTGTTCTTGATCCAGATCAGCGCGTCGAGGACCATCGGCCCGCAATCGTCGCGGTCGACATAATAGGTGTCGGTGCGCGGATTGGCGGTGTCGTCCGGGTTCCAGCGATAGATCTTGAACTCGGTGACCTTCTTGGCACCGGCCGGCTTCGGCCAGGCCTTGCCCTCGGTCAGGCGGGAGTTCTGCGGGAGATTGAATTCGGCCATCGGTCAGATCGTCCTCAGTACACCCGCGCCTTCGGCTTGATGTATTCGATGTCGTTCGAGAGCGTGTAGGTGTGCACCGGACGGTCATCGAGCGTGACGGTACGCTTCTCGTCGTCGATCCAGGCGAGCGTGTGCTTCATCCAGTCCTTGTCGTCGCGGTTCGGATAGTCCTCGCGGGCATGGGCGCCGCGGCTCTCCGGACGCTGCAGCGCCGAGTCCATGGTGACCACCGCCTGGGTGATCAGGTTCTCGAACTCCAGCGTCTCGATCAGGTCGGAGTTCCAGATCAGCGAGCGATCGGTGGTGCCGATGTCGGTGATGCCGGCCCAGACCTCGTGGATCGCCTTGTGGCCGGCCTCGAGCGTCTCGCCGGTGCGATAGACGGCGCAATCGGACTGCATGGTCCGCTGCATCTTGTCGCGCAGCACCGCGGTCGGCGTGCCGCCCTTGGCATGGCGGTACTTGTCGAGGCGGGTGAGCGAGAGATCGGCCGAGTTCGCCGGCAGCTCCGGCTGCTTCTCGCCGGCCTTGACGGTCTCGGCGCAGCGCAGGCCGGCCGCCCGGCCGAAGACGACGAGGTCGATCAGCGAGTTCGAGCCGAGGCGGTTGGCGCCGTGGACGGAGACGCAAGCGGCCTCGCCGATCGCCATCAGGCCGGGCACGACCCGGTCCGGATCGCCGTCGACCTTGGTCAGTACCTCGCCGTGGAAGTTCGTGGGGATGCCGCCCATGTTGTAGTGCACGGTCGGGATCACCGGGATCGGCTCGCGGGTGACGTCGACGCCGGCGAAGATCTTGGCGCTCTCCGAGATGCCGGGCAGGCGCTCGTGCAGGATCTTCGGGTCGAGATGGTCGAGATGCAGGTAGATGTGATCCTTGTCCTTGCCGACGCCGCGGCCGGCCCGGATCTCCATCGTCATCGAGCGTGAGACGACGTCGCGCGAAGCTAGGTCCTTGGCGCTGGGGGCATAGCGCTCCATGAAGCGCTCGCCCTCCGAATTGGTGAGATAGCCGCCCTCGCCGCGCGCGCCCTCGGTGATCAGGCAGCCCGAGCCGTAGATGCCGGTCGGGTGGAACTGCACGAACTCCATGTCCTGCATCGGCAGGCCGGCGCGCAGCACCATGCCGCCGCCGTCGCCGGTGCAGGTATGGGCCGAGGTCGCCGAGAAATAGGCGCGGCCATAGCCGCCGGTCGCCAGGATCGTCTGCTGGGCCCGGAAGCGATGCAGCGTGCCGTCATCGAGCTTGAGCGCGATCACGCCGCGGCAATGGCCGTCCTCGTCCATGATCAGGTCGATGGCGAAGTACTCGATGAAGAACTCGGTGTTGTAGCGCAGCGCCTGGCCGTAGAGCGTGTGCAGCATGGCGTGGCCGGTGCGGTCGGCTGCGGCGCAGGTGCGCTGGGCCGGCGGGCCGTTGCCGAAATCGGTGGTCATGCCGCCGAAGGGGCGCTGGTAGATCTTGCCGCTCTCGGTACGCGAGAACGGCACGCCCCAATGCTCGAGCTCGTAGACGGCGGCCGGCGCGTTGCGCACGAGATATTCGATGGCGTCCTGGTCGCCGAGCCAGTCCGACCCCTTGACGGTGTCGTACATGTGCCACTGCCAGGTGTCCTTGCCCATATTGCCGAGCGAGGCGGCGACGCCGCCCTGGGCCGCGACGGTGTGCGAGCGGGTCGGGAAGACCTTGGAGATGCAGGCGGTGCGCAGGCCGGCCTGCGAGCAGCCGACGGTAG
Organism: Methylobacterium sp.; assembly: GCA_013823325.1. Classification (GTDB taxonomy): domain Bacteria; phylum Pseudomonadota; class Alphaproteobacteria; order Rhizobiales; family Beijerinckiaceae; genus Allobosea; species Allobosea vestrisii. Next base: position 10,975 of record PNLY01000007.1, on the reverse strand, counting down.
CGCGCAGACCGGCGCCGCCGGCACCGACGACGACGACGTCGAAGGTGTGGTCGGTGATGGCGTAGGCCTGGCCGGTATAGGCCGGGACGGGGCGGGCGCGGGTGATCGCCATGATCAGCCTCCGAACGAGATCTTCAGGAGCGCGAAGGCGCAGGCGGCGCCGACGGCGATCGCAAAGAAGGTGTTGGCCATCACGGCGAGGATCTTCAGCCCCTCGTGATGGATGTAGTCCTCGATGACGACCTGCATGCCGAGGCGCATGTGGACGGCGCCGGAGACCACGAAGAGCAGCATCAGGATCGCGACATGCGGCTTGGCCAGCGTCGCGATGGCGGCGCCATAGGGCTTGCCGATCAGCGAGAGCACGACGCAGAGGAAGCCGATCGTCAGGATGACGTTGGCGACGGCAGTGACGCGCTGCAGCCAGAAATGACCGGTACCGGACTTGGCGGAGCCGAGGCCGCGGACGCGGCCGAGCGGGGTGCGCATCGAGGAGTTGGAGAGCATCGGCTTGGTTCCTCAGCGCGTCAGGGCGATGATCCAGACCAGCACGGTGAGCGCGCCGGAGACGACGACACTGTACTTGGCCAGGTTCGTGCGGGTCTGCGGGTCGAAGCCGAGGCCGAGGTCCCAGACGAAGTGGCGGAGACCACCGACCATGTGATGCAGCAGCACGAAGGTGTAGCCGAACAGCACGAGCCGGCCGAGGAAGGAGCCGGCGATCCACTGCGCGGTCTCGTAGGCGGCCGGGCCGGAAGCAGCAGCGATGAGCCAGAGCGCGATCAGCAGCGTGCCACCATAGAGTGCCGAGCCGGTGGCGCGGTGGGCGATCGACATCGCCATGGTCCAGGACCAGCGATAGATCTGCAGATGCGGTGAAAGCGGGCGCGCCGCCGGTCTGGACTCGGCCAAGTCTTGAACTCCCGACCCTTCAAGCTCACGAAGCGAAGATCGCTTGGTATCGTTCTAGAGTGAATGGCTCTCTAACGAAACCACGCCCTTGCCGCAATGCGGTATGCATTTGTGTGATTACAGAAATCGAAATCTGTAACTTTCGGAGTTGCGGCTTGCCCTGGATAGCTTCCGGAGCGTCAGCGCGGCAGCAGGGCCCAATAGTCGAAATCGAGGATCACGCCGTCGGCATACTGGTCGGCGTGCTTCAGCGGATGCTCGTTGCACGGCAGATTCTTGGTCGCGACGAGGCGAAGCCTGAGCGCGCCGACATCCTCACGCCCCGGTAGCTCGGCCGCCTCCAGCACCTCGCTCCAGGCGAAAACCGTGTCCCCGGCGAACAACGGCGAAACATGGCGGCCGGCATTGATCGCGGCGATGTGAAAGGCGTTGCCGAGACCGTTGAAGGAGAGCGCCCGCGCCAGGCTGATGACATGCCCGCCATAGATCAGGCGCTTGCCGAAGCGGGTCTCGCGCGCGCCATAGGCGTCGAAATGCACCTTGGCGGTGTTCTGGTAGAGCCGGGTGGCGATCTGGTGCTCGGCCTCCTCGACGGTCATGCCGTCGACATGATCGATGCGCTCGCCCGCCCGGTAGTCGCCCCAGCGGAAGGGCGAGCCGGCGAGCCCGTCGTCATAGGCGGCGGGATGCAACGACGGACAGCCCTCGCCCAGCGCTTCCGGCGCGACGCTCTTGGGCAATTCCGGCACCTGCTCGAATTCCGCCGGCGTGCCGGGCCGACGCTTGCGCACCAGCACCCAGCGGGCATAGCTCAGCACGATCTCATTATGCTGGTTGCGGCCGATCGAGCGGACATAGACGATCCCGGCGTCGCCGCCCGAGGTCTGCTTCAGCCCGATCACCTCCGAGGTGGTCGAGAGCGTGTCGCCGGGGAAGACCGGCTTGAGGAAGCGGCCATCGGCATAGCCGAGATTGGCGACGGCATTGAGCGAGATGTCCGGCACCGTCTTGCCGAAGACGATGTGAAAGACCAGGAGGTCGTCGACCGGCGCCGCGGCATAGCCGATCGCCTTGGCGAAGGCGTCGGAAGATTGAACCGCAAAGCGCGGTCCGTAGAGCGCCGTGTAGAGCGAGACGTCGCCGGCCGTCACCGTGCGCGGCGTCGCGTGGACGATCGTCTCGCCGAGTCGGAAATCCTCGAAGAAGCGGCCGGTGTTGGTCTTGCTGGTGATCTCGGACATCGGCTCGGCTCTCGCGGCGGGCCGCCATTGTGCGCTGCGGCGCGGCCCGTCGTAAAGCCGAAGTCGAAGGCTAGCGGAAGTCGCGCGGCCTCAGGCCGGCATGGAACCAGGTGATCATCGAATAGATGTCGTAGACCGGCAGCCCCGTCGCTGCCTGGACGGCAGCCGCATAGGGCGGCATGTTGGTGCATTCGAGCACGATGGCGCCGACCTCGGGATGCTCTGCGACCAATCGCAGAGCGGCTTCGACCACGTCCCGCTCGGCGAGGTCGATGTCCATCTCGTCCTTCTCCGCCTTGATCAGCACGCGGAAGAACTCGCGACCGCTCTCGGTGCCAGTCGCCGGTGTGTCGGCGGGGACGCCGACGGCCGCAAGATGCTGCGGCGTCAGCGTTGTCGCCGAGACGGTGACGAGGCCGACGCGCTTGCCGGGCGGCAAGGTCGCCTGCACCCAAGGCACTTGCATCAGCGATGACGTAGCGACGGGCACGCCGACCGCCGCCGCAAGTTCCTGCTGGAACAGCGAGAGGAAGCCGCAATTGGTGGTGATTGCCTCGGCCCCGTGCCGGACCAGCTCCTGCGCCGCCGCGACGAAGTCAGGGAGCAGGCCGGCCGCTCCCTTCAGCACCACCTTCTCCGGGCTCGCCCCGGAGACGACGCGGTAGAGCACCGGGAAGGGCCAGGTCGCGGCATTGCCCATGTCGCCGAAGATGCGCGGAAAGCGCGCCTCGAGCATCAGCACGCCGAGGGGCGCGCCGTAGAGCGCCTTGCCGCCCTTCGCGATGCCCCGTTTGCTCATGCGGTGATCTCGACCAGCTTCGTCAGGTCGACATTGGCCCCGCAGACGAGGACGCCGAGACGCTCGCCGGGCTGCGGCTTGTAGGAGCTAGCGATCAGCGCGCCGAGCGCCGCCGCGCCGCCGGGCTCGACCGCCAGGCGGAAATCACGCCAGAGCAGCGCTTGAGCCTCGGTGATCGCCGCATCCGGCACCAACGCGACATGGTCGACCGTACCTTCACAGACGTCATAGACCAGCTGTCCGACATTGCGGGCCCCGAGCGAATCGGCCGCGACCGAGGCGACGCTCACCGTCACCGGCCCCTTCGCCTCGAGGGCGGCCTGTAGCGCCCGCGAACCTTCCGGCTCGACGCCGACGACCTTGACGCTGGTGCCGGCGAACCAGGCGGCGATGCCCGCGATCAGCCCGCCGCCACCGACCGCGACCAGCACGGTGTCGAGATCGGGCTCCTGCTTGTGCCATTCGCGGCCGAGCGTGCCCTGGCCGGCGATGGTTTCCTTGGCCGAGAAGGGATGGATCTTGAGGGCGCCAGTCTCGGCCACGAACTTGTCGCAGGCAGCCTGAGCATCGTCATATTGCGCACCGCCGATGCGGACCTCGGCACCGAAGCGGCGGATCGCCTCGATCTTGGCGGCCGGCGAGATCTCCGGCACGAAGATCGTCGCCTTCACCCCGCGCTTGCCGGCGGCATAGGCGACGGCAGCGCCATGATTGCCGCCCGAGGCCGCGGCGACGCCGGCGGCCGGCACATCGAGCGAGAGCAGGTTGTTGAAGGCGCCGCGCGTCTTGAACGAGCCGGCATGCTGCAGGGATTCGAGCTTGAGCGAAACATCGGCGCGCGAGCCGAAAGCGCCGGTGCCGAGCCGCATCACCGGGGTGGTGCGGGCATGGCCGGCAATGCGGTCGGCCGCGGCCTCGATCATCGAGCGCGGCACAGGCTTGTCTGTCATGGCTGGATCCTGGACGAGGGAGCGATCCGTGACATAGGTCCAGATCGCGATAGGTAGACCGTGGCTATCGCGTCCCGGCGGATCGGGGAAGGGCTTCCCGCGCCCGACGGCAATGTGCCGGACGACGACCAGCGCCGCCAGCGCGTCGAGCGCATCGTCGGCGGCGGCGCCGCGCGGCGGCCCGGCATGGACGATTGCCTCCGGCAGCCCTGCAGCCAGCAGCAAAGCGCGCCGCTCGGCCATTCCCGCAGGATTGACCGCTCCCTTGATCTTCTTCGGATGCAGCAGCGGCGCGCCCCGCATGGTGGCGAAGGCGAGTTCGGGATGGGTCTCGAAGATGCGCTCACGCCAGACGGGTTCGGTCCGCAGTAGCGCGTCGATCTCGCGGATGCGGGGGAAGAGATGAAAGCCCTGCTTCGAGACCATGCGCGGCGGCCCTGAGGTCGCCAGTGCCAACCGGCAGGCCTCGGAATAGTCGGCTGCATGGACCGCGCTGCGCGAGGGGATCGAGAACACCGAGGATTGCCGCTCGCCGAGCAGTGACCGCACCGCCTGCTCCGGACCTCGTCCAGATCCGACGATCCGATCCGGCAGGCCGATCGGCATGTCCACGGCGATCAGCTCCGGCACAGGCGGGCCGGCGAGCAGGTCGTTCCAGTGCGGGAACACGCGGAAGAAGGGCGCTTCCCGCCCCTCGAGATCGGTGAAGGCCGCGATCCAACCCGCCTTGCAGCCATCGACACCCGCAATCCAGCCCATCACAGCCTGTCATCCGTCTTTCGCAGAACTGACATTGCATTGCGGCGCAGCTTAGTGTGCACTGCAGCGAACCCGGCGACCCTCAATCCGGAGAGACAATATGACCGACATCCGTCCGCGCCGCAGCGTCCTCTATATGCCGGGCTCCAATGCCCGCGCGCTCGAAAAGGCCCGCGAGATCGCTGCCGACGCCCTGATCCTCGATCTCGAGGACGCGGTCGCTCCCGATGCCAAGGCGCTGGCGCGCGAACAGGTCTGCGCCGCGGTCAAGGCCGGAGGCTATGGCCGGCGCGAGCTCGTCATCCGCACCAACGGCATCGACACGCCCTGGTTCGACGCCGATCTCGCCGCCGCGGCCGAGGCGGGCCCCGACGCGATCCTGATCCCCAAGGTCTCCTCGCCCGAGACGCTGGTCGAGATCGGCCATCGCCTGACCGGGCTCTGGGCCAAGCCGGAGACGCGGGTCTGGGCGATGATCGAGACGCCGCTCGCCATCCTCGATTGCGAGAAGATCGCCCGCGCCGCCCGCGATCCCTCGACCCGCCTCGCCTGCTTCATCCTCGGCACCAACGATCTCGCCAAGGAAACCCGCGCCCGCTTCGTGCCGGGCCGCGCGCCGATGCTACCCTGGCTGACGACGGCGATCCTTGCCGCCCGCGCCCATGGCATCGATGTGGTCGACGGCGTCTACAACGACCTCAAGGACGAGGCCGGCTTCCTGGCCGAATGCGAGCAGGCCCGCGACCTCGGCTTCGATGGCAAGACCCTGATCCATCCGAACCAGGTCGCGCTCGCGAACACGGCTTTCGCGCCGGAGGAGAGCGAGCTCGCCCGCGCCCGGGCCATCATCTCGGCTTTCGCCGAGCCGGCGAACGCCGACAAGGGCGCGATCCAGCTCGACGGGCGCATGGTCGAGCGCCTGCACGCCGAGATGGCCAAGCGCGTGGTGGCGCTCGCCGAGGCGATCGCGGCCTGAGGTTGCCTTCACGACCTGTCGTTCCACGGGCGTAGCGGGTGGCTTCGCTTTGCCGGCCATGACGTGGTAGCGGGAGGGGTCATGGCCTCTTCCCTCCCCTACCGTCCCAATGTCGGCATCGCCCTGTTCAACGCCGAGGGCTACGTCTTCGCCGGCCGCTCGCGCAGTGCCGGGCCCGAGATCGTCCTGCCGGGCTTCGACTGGCAGATGCCGCAGGGCGGCATCGATGCGGATGAGGATATCGTCGCCGCCGCCAGCCGCGAGCTGGCCGAGGAGACCGGCGTGACCAGCACCGCTTTCCTCGCCGCCACACAGGACTGGTGGGCTTACGACTTCCCCGCCTATGCCGGCCCGCCGCACAGGCTGAGCGCCTTCCGCGGCCAGCGTCAGCGTTGGGTCGCGTTCCGTTTCACCGGCGACGAGACCGAGTTCGACATCAGCCGGCCGAATGGCGACGAGCCGGCGGAGTTCTCGGAATGGGCCTGGCTGCCGCTCGCCGAGATGCCGGAGCGCGTCGTGCCGTTCAAGCGGGCGGTCTACGAGCAGGTGGTCGCGGCCTTCGCCCGGTTCGCCGCCCCGGCGGCCTGACCGTCTCGCCGGACACAACGAAAAAGGGCCGCTTGCGCGGCCCTTGCATCGCGTCGCTCGTCGCGAGGTGGCCTCAGGCCGCCTTGCGCTGCTCGAACACGCCCTTGAATTCGCGCAGCTGCACGAGCTGGTCGTGCAGGCGCTTCTTCTCGGCCTCGTCATGCGAGCCGGCATGGCGGGTCTCGGCGGTCAGGATCTCCGCATCGAGGACGGCGTTGTCGACATCCTCGAGGAAGCGGGCCTGCTCGGCCAGGATGGTGAGGCTCGTCGCGTTGACCTCGGCGAGGCCGCCCGAAACGAAGAATTCCTTGCCGTTGCTGGTGTCGGTCTGGACCAGGACGATGCCGGGCTTGAGCACGGCGACGACCGGGGCATGACCGGCAAGCACGGTCATCTCGCCCTCGACCGACGGCACGATGACGCTGACGGCTTCGCCCGAAAACAGGATGCGCTCCGGCGAGACGAGTTCGAACTTGAAGGTGGCCATCGTAAAATCTCTCCAGGCTCGTCATGGTCGGGCCTGACCCGACCATCTCTGAAACCAGTGTCTTCCCGTCCAGAGATTCCCGGGGCAAGCCCGGGAATGACGCGTATCACGCCTCCCGGCCGGCTGACGCCGGCCGGAACGGCCCGTGAAACTTACGCCGCCTCGGCAGCCAGGCGCTGGGCCTTCTCGATCGCTTCCTCGATCGAGCCAACCATGTAGAAGGCGGCTTCCGGCAGGTGATCGTACTTGCCTTCGACCAGACCCTTGAAGCCCTTGATCGTGTCCTCAAGCGCAACGAGCTTGCCCGGCGAGCCGGTGAAGACTTCGGCGACGAAGAAGGGCTGCGACAGGAAGCGCTCGATCTTGCGGGCGCGGGCGACGGCCAGCTTGTCCTCTTCCGAAAGCTCGTCCATGCCCAGGATCGCGATGATGTCCTGCAGGGCCTTGTAGCGCTGGAGGATCTGCTGGACCTGGCGGGCGACGCCGTAGTGCTCGTCACCGACGATGGCGGCCGAGAGCATGCGCGAGGTCGAGTCGAGCGGGTCGACCGCCGGGTAGATGCCCTTTTCCGCGATCGAACGCGAGAGCACGGTGGTGGCGTCCAAGTGCGCGAACGAGGTCGCCGGCGCCGGGTCGGTCAGGTCGTCCGCCGGCACGTAGATCGCCTGCACCGAGGTGATCGAGCCCTTGTTGGTGGTGGTGATCCGCTCCTGCAGGTTACCCATGTCCGTGGCGAGCGTCGGCTGATAGCCGACCGCCGACGGGATGCGGCCGAGCAGCGCCGACACTTCCGAGCCGGCCTGGGTGAAGCGGAAGATGTTGTCGACGAAGAACAGCACGTCCTGGCCGCGGTCGCGGAAGTCCTCGGCGACGGTCAGGCCGGACAGGGCGACGCGCATGCGGGCGCCCGGGGGCTCGTTCATCTGGCCATAGACGAGAGCGCACTTGGAGCCTTCGCCGCCGCCCTTCTTGTTCACGCCCGACTCGATCATCTCGTGATAGAGGTCGTTGCCCTCGCGGGTGCGCTCGCCGACGCCGGCGAACACCGAATAACCACCGTGGGCCTTCGCGACGTTGTTGATCAGCTCCATGATCAGCACGGTCTTGCCGACGCCGGCGCCGCCGAACAGGCCGATCTTGCCGCCCTTGGCGTAGGGAGCCAAGAGGTCGACGACCTTGATGCCGGTGACCAGGATCTGCGCGTCCGTGGCCTGCTCGGCATAGGACGGAGCCGGCTGGTGAATGCCGCGGGTGTTGGTGGTCTTGATCGGGCCGGCTTCGTCGACCGGCTCGCCGATGACGTTCATGATGCGGCCGAGGCATTCGTCGCCGACCGGAACCGAGATCGGCGCGCCGGTGTCGGTGACCTCCTGGCCGCGGACCAGACCTTCGGTCGAGTCCATGGCGATGGTGCGGACGGTGTTCTCGCCGAGGTGCTGAGCGACCTCGAGGACGAGGCGGTTGCCGAGGTTCGTGGTCTCGAGCGCGTTCAGAATCTCCGGCAGGGTGCCGTCGAACTGCACGTCGACGACGGCACCGATGACCTGCGAAACGCGGCCGGTGCCGGTGTTGGCGGGCTTGTCGGTCTTGGTCTTGGTAGCGGCTTTGGCCATGGTTCGAACCTCGGATGCAAGCGTGTCGGGGGGCCGGCACGCCGGCCTGAATTTAGGCGGTTAGAGCGCTTCCGCGCCGGAGATGATCTCGATCAGTTCCTTGGTGATCATCGCCTGACGCGAGCGGTTGTAGATCGTCGTCTGCTTCTTGATCATCTCGCCGGCATTGCGCGTCGCGGAGTCCATGGCGGACATGCGCGCGCCCTGCTCGGAGGCGGCGTTCTCGAGCAGCGCCCGCAGCACCTGAACCGTCAGGTTGCGCGGCAGAAGCGTCTCGAGGATCTCGCTCTCCTCCGGCTCGTAGTCGTAGACCGCATCGGTCGTCTTGGCGCCGGCCGGAATCTCGGCCGGGATGATCTGCTGCGCCGTCGGGATCTGCGAGATCACCGACTTGAACTTCGAGAAGAACAGCGTCGCGACATCGAACTCGCCATTGGCGAAGCGCGTCAGGATATTCTGCGCGATCGTCTCGGCATTGGCGAAGCCGAGCTGCTTGAAGGCGCGCAGGTCGACGAGCTCGATGATATCCGCGGCGAACTGCCGGCGCAGGATGTCATAGCCCTTCTTGCCGACGCAGATGATCTTGACCGTCTTGCCTTCGGCCTTGAGCGCGTTCGCCTTGTCGCGGGCGAGACGGGCGATCGAGGAATTGAAGGCGCCGCACAGGCCGCGCTCGGCCGTGCAGACGACCAGCAGCTGGACCTTGTCCGAGCCCGTGCCGGCGATCAGGCGCGGCGCGCTGCCATTGGCGAGGCCGCCGGCGAGGTTGGCCAGCACCGCTTCCATGCGCTCGGCATAGGGGCGGGCCGCCTCGGCCGCGGTCTGCGCGCGGCGCAGCTTCGCCGCCGCGACCATCTGCATGGCCTTGGTGATCTTCTGCGTCGCCTTCACCGAGGCGATGCGGTTGCGTAGGTCCTTAAGGGACGGCATCCGGTCTTGATCCCCTATCCGTCACTGCAGGAAGCAGCGACGAAGCATCCAGAACTGGTGCGCAGCGGGGCTGGATTGCCTCGCTGCGCTCGCAATGATCAGGCGAAGGACTTGGCGTAGCCCTCGACGATCCCCTTCAGCTTCGCGGCGTTCGCGTCCGAAAGGTCCTTCGAGGAGCCGATCTCGTTCAGCAGGTCGGTGTGCTTGCCGCGGACGAGCGAGAGCAGCCCGTCCTCGAAAGCGCGCACCTTGTTGACCGGCAGCGGGTCGAGATAGCCGTTGACGCCGGCATAGATCACCACGACCTGCTCTTCCATCTTCAGCGGCGAGAACTGCGGCTGCTTCAGGAGCTCGGTCAGGCGGGCGCCGCGGTTGAGCAGGCGCTGCGTGACCGCGTCGAGGTCCGAGCCGAACTGGGCGAAGGCGGCCATCTCGCGATACTGGGCGAGCTCGCCCTTGATCTTGCCCGCAACCTTCTTGGTCGCCTTGGTCTGGGCCGAGGAGCCGACACGCGAGACCGAGAGGCCGACGTTCACCGCCGGGCGGATGCCCTGGTAGAACAGGTCGGTCTCGAGGAAGATCTGGCCGTCGGTGATCGAGATCACGTTGGTCGGGATGTAGGCCGAGACGTCATTGGCCTGGGTCTCGATGACCGGCAGCGCCGTCAGCGAGCCGTTGCCGGCGGCGTCACCCATCTTGGCGGCGCGCTCGAGCAGGCGGGAGTGGAGATAGAACACGTCGCCGGGATAGGCCTCGCGGCCCGGCGGGCGGCGCAGCAGCAGCGACATCTGGCGATAGGCGACGGCCTGCTTGGAGAGGTCGTCATAGATGATGACGGCGTGCATGCCGTTGTCGCGGAAATACTCGCCCATCGAGCAGCCGGCGAACGGCGCCAGGAACTGCATCGGGGCCGGATCGGAGGCGGTGGCCGCCACGACGATGGAATACTCCATCGCGCCGCGCTCCTCGAGCACCTTCACCAGCTGGGCGACGGTCGAACGCTTCTGGCCGACGGCGACGTAGACGCAGTAGAGCTTCTGGCTCTCCGGGGCGCCTTCGACGTTGAGCGGCTTCTGGTTCAGGATCGCGTCGAGCGCCACGGCGGTCTTGCCGGTCTGGCGGTCGCCGATGATCAGCTCGCGCTGGCCGCGGCCGATCGGGATCAGGGCGTCGATCGCCTTGAGGCCGGTCGCCATCGGCTCGTGCACCGACTTGCGCGGAATGATGCCGGGGGCCTTGACGTCGACGCGGGCGCGCTGGGCCGCCTTGATCGGGCCCTTGCCGTCGATCGGGTTGCCGAGAGCGTCGACGACGCGGCCGAGCAGCTCCTTGCCGACGGGAACGTCGACGATGGCGCCGGTGCGCTTGACGGTCTGGCCTTCCTTGATCTCGCGGTCGGAGCCGAAGATGACGACGCCGACATTGTCGCTCTCGAGGTTGAGGGCCATGCCGCGCACGCCCGTCTCGAATTCGACCATCTCACCGGCCTGGACCTTGTCGAGGCCGTAGACGCGGGCGATGCCGTCACCGACGGAAAGAACCTGACCGACCTCGGTGACCGAGGCTTCCGAGCCGAAGTTCGAGATCTGCGACTTCAGGATAGCGGAGATTTCAGCGGCGCGGATGTCCATCAGCCGACCTCTTTCATGGCAAGACGAATAGAATTGAGCTTGGTTTTCAGGGACGCATCGACCATGCGCGAGCCCATCTTGACGACGAG
>PNLY01000006.1 GCA_013823325.1 Methylobacterium sp. | reverse complement strand
TGCTAGTGCTTCTTGATCGTCTCGATCAAGCCGTCCTGGCCAAAGCTTTCCGCGGCGAGCTGGTTCCCCAGGATCCGAACGACGAGCCGGCGAGCGCCCTGCTGGACCGCATCCGAGCCGAGCGCGAGGCAGCTGGCGGAATTCCTCGTCGCAGAGGAAGGCGGTCGTCAGCCGCCTCAGGTGACGCGTGACCCGCCTCTACAAATTGACTAACGGTGCGCTCGTCCCCGTTCCGCAAGGCCAGCTCGCCAGTGAGGACATGATCGAGGGGTGGGTGGCCGACCAGCCGTCCCTCCTAGGCCTCGATGTCCTGATCATCGGCCGCCAGATCATCACAGATTTCGGCGGCCGCATCGATCTCCTCGGGATCGATTCTGACGGCAACCTCTCCATCGTCGAGCTGAAGCGGGACCGCACGCCCCGCGAGATCGTCGCACAGGTGCTGGATTATGCGAGCTGGGTCCAGTCCCTGACGACGCCGCAGATCTACGAGAGGGCCCAAACCTACCTTGGGCGAAATCTCGCAACGGCCTTCGCAGAGCGCTTCGGTTCGAGCCCGCCGGAGCGCCTCAATCAGAGCCACTCCATGGTCATCGTGGCGAGCGCCCTGGACCCTTCATCGCAGCGGATCGTCCGCTACCTGTCCGAGACGCACGGCATCGCCATCAACACGGCGTTCTTCACCGTCTTCCAGGAAGCCGGGCAGACACTGCTGACGACGGATTGGCTGCTTGACCAGCAAGAGGTGGCCGTCAGGTCTGAAGCCAAGGTCCAGGCGCCTTGGCAAGGCCTCTGGTATGTCAACGCCGGTGACGGGGACACCCGCTCCTGGGAGGATATGCGCCGTTACGGGTTCGTAGCCGCAGGCGGCGGCGAGAAGTGGTCCGGCCCGCTACGACGTCTGAGCGTTGGCGACCCCATCGCGGTTTATCAGAAGGGCGCGGGCTATGTCGGCTACGGCAAGGTGAGCGCGCCCGTGGTGATGGCACGCGACTTCGTCACCGAGGCTGGCCCTTTGCTGGATCAGCCGTTGGCCCAGCCCAACCTGGCACATGATCGGAACGATCCGGAGGTGGCCGAATACGCGGTGGCCGTGGACTGGGTGAAGACGGTTCCTATCGCCGACGCCGTCAGGTTCGAGGGCATGTTCGCCAACCAGAACATCGTCTGCAAACTGCGCGAGCCCCGCACGCTTGACGTCCTGCGAGACCGCCTCGGCGTCGAGCTGGGTTGAGCTGGAGAGGCGAGACTATGGAGACGGAAGCCTCCCGAGAGCTGTATCGGGCCTGGGTGATCAACGCGCTCAAGGCGCTGGGCCCTTCAACGCCCGGCCAGGTGTACGCTTGGGTGCGGGCCAACGAGGCCGTTCCTGCGTCCGACTTGGCCACGGTCACCCCTGACGGCAAGGATGCCCTCTTCGAGAAGGCGATCCGCTGGGCGCGTAAGGACCTCTTCGACGGTGGTGAGGTGGCAAGCCCGGCAAGAGGGATCTGGGCCCTCGCGTCTGGCAGTGCTGCACTTACAGCCCAGGCCGATAGAGCGCCTCATCGACGCTTGGTTTCGGCGGAAAAATCTGAGTCGCTACCACAAGGTGGGACAATCGACCTTCCCCCCGTGCCCCCATCAGAAGGCCAAGGCGGGCGGCGGATCTCGCTTGCCGAGCGCCCCCGCAAGTACTGCCCGGCCTGCGCCACCGAGACGCCTTGGAACTCTCACAACCGCTGCATGGTCTGCCAGCGCAAGCGGAGCAAGGAGTACAGCGCACGGACGCCGCGGTTCTCCGTCGAGGTCAAACGCCGGCTGGTGGCCGAACATCCGGAGCGGTGCCCGCGCTGCAGCACTGCGTGGTCGGAAATAAAACCACATGCGCAGCATCCGAACACGCCGTGGCACTTCGATCATCATGTCTCGCCGCAGCACGGCGGGGACAACTCCTATGAGAACGCGCGGATCATCTGCTGGCCCTGCAACCTGGGGAAGCTCAACAAGCTCCCGGCCGCCTGATGCACTCCGCATTGACGCCAGCTCAGGTCGGTCTTTACATCTGTCTCAACGCTCATCGAGACGGATGTAAGACATGGCAGAGGGCAAGTTCGTCGCCTACTACCGGGTATCGACCCAGAAGCAGGGGCGCTCCGGGTTGGGTCTGGAGGCTCAGCAAGAGGCGGTTAGAGCGTTCCTGAACGGCGGCGCCTGGGAACTCGTGGCCGAGGTCATCGAGGTCGAGAGCGGCAGCAATTCAGATCGCCCAAAGCTCGCCGAGGCTATGCGACTATGTCGGCTGCATGGTGCTCGGCTGTTGATCGCCAAGCTCGACCGCCTGTCGCGCGACGCGCATTTCCTCCTCGGCCTCCAGAAGTCGGACGTCGGCTTCACAGCGGTCGACATGCCTGAGGCGAACGAGATGGTGGTCGGAATCATGGCGGTCGTGGCGCAGGCCGAGCGTAAGATGATCTCTGCCCGCACCAAGGCCGCGCTGGCCGCCGCAAAGGCGCGAGGAGCGGTGTTAGGCGGCCATCGTGGAGTTACCCCGTCACGCAACGCCCAGGACGCAGGACGGGCCTTCCAGAGCGCCAGAGCCCAGGCCAGAGCGGCTGATCTCGAACCGATGTTGCGGGAGCTAGCCGCGGCCGGGGTTTCTTCCTTGGGCGCGCTTGCCCGCGCGTTGAACGAAAAGGGCATCCCGACCTCTCGGGGCGGAGCTTGGTCGCCTGTGCAAGTGTCCCGCGTGCTGGAGCGGCTCGCCGATTACCACCCACACTAGGAGAAGATGTGCAGCTCCTCGGCTCTTTCCAATTACCCCTCACCCTAGGAAATAAACCGGCGCGCCGGGCATCGTTCAGAGTCGAGCTTTCGACTGCCTGTCCCCGCCCGGGTCTGCATCGGTTTATCGTTCCGCGAACTCGCTAGCTGACATGAAGATCAAGCCTATCCCCGAGCGCCACCGCTGGTTCGACCCGTGGCTCATCCCCGTGGGTGTGCGGCTGCACGGCCTAGCTGCCACGTACGCGGCGCTGGTGGAGCGGCGTGAGCTGGCCACCAACAAGCGCCTCCGCAAGCGCCGGGGACAGGCTGAAGCTGACCGGGAGACCGCGCTAGGTGTCATCATAGCCAACCTAGCGTACGAGACCCTATCCCCCAGTCCCTCCGGTCGTCTCGCCGTCCTCACCGGCAACAACGGCCGCCGAATCCCGCGCTACAGCGGCCCAGCCAAAGGCAAGGTGCTCCGCGACTTGCTCTTCGAGCTGGCAGAACTTGACGTGTTGGATTGGCAAGGGCCTCGCGCCCAACGAGGCGAGGCGTCATCGATCCGACCCACAGGTTCACTCCGATCCGAATTGACGAGCCGTGGGGTTACGCAACTCGACATCGGTCAAGACGAACGGGAAGAGGTCATCCTGCTAACCAGTCGACAGATGTCCGGCGGATCCGCAGCTCCGGTTTCACGGGTACTGGTCGACTATCCCGACACCCCGCCTACGATGGAAATGCGGGACCGCCTACGCGGCCTGAATAGCTTTCTCGCGGCAGCAGACATCACGTTCGAGCACGATGGCGAGGAGCCCGTGGACCCGGCGAACAGGAGGATGCGTCGCCACTTCGTGACGCCCGACAGCAGCACACGCTTCGACCTGTCGGGACGTCTGTATGGGGGCTTCTGGCAGAACCTTGCGCGCAAGCGGCGGGGGGCCATCAGGATCGAGGGAGAGGCTCCGGTCGTTCTCGACTACGCGTCGATGTTCACGCGCTTGGCCTATGCCCGTGCAGGGCTTCAGCCGCCAGAGGGTGATCTGTACGCCATCCCCGGCCTCGTGGTCCCGCGTGACGCAGTCAAGGTCCTGGTCAACGCGATGTTCTTCGACCAGCACACCCGGACGGCTTGGCCCAAGGATGCAGAGACGCCGCAGCCCGATAGGGTGACGGTCCCGGAGCTACGCCGAGCCGTGCTGGCCCTCCATCCCGCCATCAAGGACAGCTTTGGAAGAGGAGTTGGTCTGTCACTGATGCACACGGAGAGCGAGGTGATGGCCGCGGTGCTCGATGAGCTGCGGTCGCGGAGGATCGTGGCGCTGGGCCTTCATGACGGCCTGCTCGTCCGTAGCTCTCAGGCTGAAGAGGCCAAGAAGGTGATGGAGCAAGCCGTGGCTGACATCTGCTCCATCAGCATCCCTGTCCACCAGAAGGCTGTAGGCGAGTAGCGGGCAGCTCATGCTCCTCCCTCCCTCCACCCATAGGACAGATAAGCGCAGACATTGATGGGGGCGGCCGGGTTGTCAGGAGCGCAAGGTCAAATACGCCGCCGTTGCCCAGGACGCCGCTCCCGCTGTCTCACTTGCTCAAGCTAGAGGATGGGGAAGTTTCTCGATCTCGCGCGCCAGAGCTGGAATTGGGACCTCGCCGTAGTTGCTGCCCTCGTCCCCAGGTCGATGCCCTGTCAGCGCGTCATGGAACTCCTTGTCTATGCCATGCGCGCGGCAGAGGGATTTGAAGCGGTGCCGCCAGCTATGATTCGGTCCGACGTTCTCGTCGGTGATCTTCACGACCTCTCGGACCCAGCGGCTCAGTATCTTGGTCCCGTTGCCGCCACGGCTACCGAACCGGTCGGGGCTGATTTCCTTGAAGAGCGGTCCCGCTTTGATCGTCCGAACAAAGTCGAGAAAGCCCTCGGTCACCAGCGCTGAGTGCACCGGAACGCGCCGGTCGGATCCCGTGTTCTTCAGCCGGCCAGCATCCCATGAGAAATGCATGATCCACGCGCCGTCTTCGTCACGGATATCTTCGGCGCGTAGCTGGCACACCTCGGCGATGCGCGCCCCCGAGAGCGCGCAAACCCACGGAACCCACCGATAGTGGAGGCGGGTGTCGCGCCTTGCCGCTTCGAGGATTGCCCGTGCCTCAGCATCGCGGAACCCGCGTCGGCTTGGCCCGCCCTTGTCGTCGGCGAGTTTTATGCCGGTCGCCGGGTTCTGCGACAGCCTCTTGTTCTTCACGGCCCATCCCAGAAGCGCGCGGATCGGTGCCAACTGGGCATCCCGGATGGTCTTCTTGGACTTCCCGTCAGCGACTAGCTTGTCCTTCCAGCCAAGCAGGTCCTCGGTGGTGATCCGAGAGGCGTCTTCATGGCCGAGATGCGCGGCGAGTTGGTCCTTGATCCGGCGGAACGAGTAGAGGGTCTTGCTGGCAGGTTCCGTCTCTCTCGCCCAGCCGTCGAAGATGTTCGTGAGGCTGCATGCAAGGCTGACTGCCGCGTGCCTATCCGGTCGCCATTCTGGATGCCGCTCCGACCACCTATCGCGGCCGTAGTCGCCTTCGGCACGCCTCGAAAAGAGCCGCAGAGCTGCCACGAACTCGGCCTCCAGGGCCTCGTAGAAGACGCCGTGCGACGACGAGGACAATTTGACGCCTTCGCCAGCGAGGAACTCCTCCAGCCGCCCCTGAGTCGCAAGGAACCCGTTCACTCGTTCCTGCGTGGCTGGCGTCCTATCATACTCGTCCGGCTCGTCGGGATGTCCCACGCCGAACCTGTCGAGATCTCGAAGCTGCTCAAAGAGCATGGCCCAGCCCTCGGCAGTATCGCCTGGGGCGTCTTCGTGCTGGACCGTAAACCAGCGGTACCACCTGCCAGCCAAGGCGGTTGCATCCCTGCGGGAGAGCGCCGTGGGCTCTGAGCGCAGGCGAATCCATTCCTTCGAGACCTCCGCGGCGACCTCCGCGAAGATGAGTCGCGCCTCTTTGGGGTCTTTGGTTCGGAGAGACCGCTTCTCTTCCCGCCGGCCTACGAGCGGTCGCAGGTCCTCGGGAACGGCCTTGCGGAAGTAGTAGACGCCGGTCGTGGGATGCTTGAACGGTCGCGACATGCCCAGTGCCACTTGTACCTCCTGCTTGTACCAGGGGGCCATCTGCAAGAGGCTGATATTGAAGAAGTTCTGACGTTCCAGCGCGTTAGCGCGAAGATGGCGGACAGGGCGGGATTCGAACCCGCGATACGGTTTCCCGTATACACACTTTCCAGGCGTGCGCCTTCAACCACTCGGCCACCTGTCCGGCGCGCTGCTTATGGCGTCCATGCGCGCGACTTTCAAGACCTAAAGCCGCGGGCCGCACAGGGTTGCGTGCAATTGTCCTTTGCCGTTGCATACTCGCGGGAGAGGGGACACATGCGGACGCGCCGCGCAGGGTTGTCGGGCACTCGCCGTGCCGACTGTGGCGAGGATGGGGGAAAGCTTGCGGTTTCTCGTCAGGATGCTGGGTTATCTCCTCGTTGCCGGCGGCTTCGTCGTATTGCTCACCGACGGCGCGCGCTCGATCGCCAACTCGGTTCTGCGCTTCACGCCGCTCGTGGAGACCTTGATCACGCTGGTCGGCGAGCGCTTCCGGCTGCTGCAGCCCGCCGTCGAGCGCAACCTCCATCCCATGCTCTGGGACCCTATCCTCGTAAACCTCCTCCACGTGCCGACCGCTGCGGCCGGGTTGCTGCTCGGCTTGCTGCTGCTCTGGCTCGGTGCGGCACCCAAGCCGGTAATCGGCATCGTCACCCGGCGGTGAACGGTTCGCTGGGATGATCGACGCCTTCGGCCTTTGCGCCAAATATGCGATCGGTGTTGGCGCGGCGTCTGCTTCAGATCTTCTGGATCGTAGCCTCGCCGGGCCGGCCACCCTGTGGCAGTTGCCCGCGCGCAAGGCCGTCGTCGCGCCTGCCTAGCGGTTCCTGATATGTTCTTGCAACCCTGACGCGCTTCCGCTAGCGTCACTGCGCGGGGACGGGGTGCGCTGGAATGGTGACGCGGGTCGCGACGGTGGCATTCGAAGGCATCGAGGCGCGCGCCGTCGATGTCCAGGTCCAGGTCACGCCGGGCGGCGTCGCCTTCATTCTCGTCGGCCTGCCCGACAAGGCTGTCGGCGAGAGCAAGGAGCGGGTGCGCGCCGCGCTGATCGCCTCGGGGCTGGCGCTGCCGGCCAAGCGCATCACCGTCAACCTCGCTCCGGCTGACCTGCCCAAGGAAGGCAGCCATTACGACCTGCCGATCGCGCTCGGCGTCATGGCGGCGATCGGCGCGATTCCGGCCGATGCGCTCGCCGGCTACACCGTGCTCGGCGAGCTCGCCCTCGACGGCTCGATCGCGCCCGTCGCGGGTGTCTTGCCGGCCGCGATCGCCGCCCATGGCAGAGGGCAAGGGCTGATCTGCCCGGCGGCGAGCGGGCCGGAAGCGGCCTGGGCTGCCGGCGATCTCGATATCCTGGCGCCCCGCTCGCTGATCCAGCTCGCCAACCATTTCAAGGGCACGCAGGTGATGGCGCGGCCGCAGCCCGCCGTCGCCCGCCAGAGCGGGCCGCTGCCCGACCTGCGCGACATCAAGGGCCAGGAGAGCGCCAAGCGCGTCCTCGAGATCGCGGCCGCCGGCGGCCACAATCTCCTGATGAACGGCCCGCCCGGCGCCGGCAAGTCGATGCTGGCGAGCCGTCTGTCCTCGATCCTGCCGCCGCTCGATCCGCGCGAGCTGCTGGAGGTCTCGATGGTGCTCTCGGTCGCCGGTCATCTCGCCAACGGCGAATTGACCGACCGGCGCCCCTTCCGCGCCCCGCATCATTCGGCCTCGATGGCGGCCTTGGTCGGCGGCGGCCTGCAGGCCCGGCCCGGCGAGGTCTCGCTCGCCCATCACGGTGTACTCTTCCTCGACGAGTTGCCGGAATTCCAGGCGCAGGCACTCGACGCCTTGCGCCAGCCGATGGAGACCGGCGAGGTGCTGATCTCGCGCGCCAATCACCGCACCGTCTATCCCGCCAAGTTCCAGCTGATCGCGGCGATGAATCCATGCCGCTGCGGCAAGGCGACCGAGCCGGGCTATGCCTGTCGCCGGCAGCCGAACGAGCGCTGCATGGCCGGCTATCAGGCCCGGATCTCCGGCCCGATGCTCGACCGGATCGACATCACCATCGACGTGCCCGCGCTGACGGCGGCCGATCTCATCCTGCCGGCCGCGGCGGAGGGCTCGGCCGAGGTCGCTGCCCGCGTCGCCGCGGCCCGCGCCCGCCAGTCGGCGCGCTATGCCGCGCTCGGCGTGGCGGGAGCCACGACCAATGCTCGCTGCCCGGCCGCGCTGCTCGACGATGTCGCGCGGCCGGATGCGGCCGGGCTCGCGCTGCTGCGCAGTGCCGCCGAGGCGATGCGATTGACGGCGCGCGGCTATCATCGCGTGCTCAAGGTGGCCCGCACGCTCGCCGATCTCGACGGCGAGGACAGGCTCGGGCGCATCCATCTCGCCGAGGCGTTGTCCTATCGCTCGCGCATCGACCAGGCGGCACAGGCGGCCTGATGAAGGATTCCAGCCTGATGAAAGGTTAACGAAACCATTCAAACCATCCGGCATCCTCGCCGGTGGGACGAACCCTTTCTCAAGGGGGGCGTGATAGATGGATTGGCATGATCGAGCTGCCGTCCCCTCTGATCCTGCTGACCTGCGCCGCCATGGCCGTGGCGATCGCCTGTGCCATCGTCGCGATCCGGCTGCTGCGGGAGCGGCGCGAGATCACACGGCAGGCGAGGGCGCTGACGGCTGATGTCGAGAAGCTGAGCGACCGGCTCTGGGTGCTTGCCGACAGCGAGGAGCGCTATCGCAGCCTGATCGAGGCGCAGGGCGACCTGATCGTGCGCCGCAGCGAAGGCCGGATCGTCTACGCCAACGCGGCCTATGCGGCGCTGATCGGGATGAGCGAGACCGAGGCTGTGGGTAGCATCGAGCAGCCGCGTGTCCGCAGCGCCCGGCCAGCCCAGGCGCTACCGGGTGGCGCCCGCGTCGTCGACGAATGCATCGAGATCGACGGCGGCGAGCGCTGGCTCTCCTGGGTCGAGACGGTCGTTCCGGTCGCTGCGGGAAAGACCGTGCTGCAGCGCGTCGGCCGCGAGATCAGCGGGCGGATCGCCACCGAAAAGGCGCTGGAGGAGGCGCGCAGCCGGGCCGAGGAGGCGAGCGCCGCCAAGTCGCGCTTCCTGGCGACCGTCAGCCACGAGTTCCGCACCCCGCTCAACGGCATCCTCGGGATGGCAGACCTGCTCGGCGACACCAGGCTCGACCCGGAGCAGGCAACCTATGTCAAGGCGCTCAGGAGTTCAGGCGAGGCGCTGCTCGGCCTCGTCGACGATATCCTCGACTTCGCCAAGGTCGAGGCCGGCAAGCTCGAACTCGCGGATGCGCCGTTTGATCCTGCGGCGCTGATCGAGGATGTCACCGAGCTGATGGCGCCGCGCGCCCAGGCCAAGGGCATCGAGATCTCGACTTTGCTCGGGCTGGCCCTGCCGGGGCGGCTCGTGGGCGATGCCGAGCGCCTGCGCCAGATCCTGCTCAATCTTGTCGGCAATGCCGTTAAGTTCACGCAAGCCGGCGGTGTCGGCATCGAGGCGGACATCGCGGCCGAGCAGTTCGTCGTCGCCATCGCCGATACCGGGCCGGGCATTCCGGCCGAGCGCCTCGCGACGATCTTCGAGGAGTTCGAGCAGGGCGGCATGACCGGCCATCGCGACCAGGCCGGTACCGGTCTTGGCCTCGCCATCGCCCGCCGGCTCGCCCGCGCCATGGGCGGTGAGATCGAAGCCAGCAATCGCGCGGAGGGCGGCGCATTGTTCCGGCTGGTTCTGCCGTTACGAGCAGGCACAGCAGAAATCGTGCCCCCGGCCTCTCCGAACTGGCTGGGTCGGCGTATCCTGGTCGCATCCTCGGCGCCGTTCAGCGCCGGCCATATCGCCGCCTGCCTCGAACGGACGGGTGCGCAGGTCCTGCGGGCCGGCGATCACGCACAGGTTCTCGCAGCGCTCGCCGGCGATTCGGCTCCGTCCGCCGTGCTGATCGACCGCGATCTTCCGGGCGGTGAGGTCCAGGCCGTGGCGACAGCGGCGCGGCGCGCCGGCGTCGCCGACATCGTGATCATGCTGGCCCCGGCTGAGCGCCGCAGCTTCGGCTCGCCCTATGCTGCCGGCTTCACCGGCTTCCTCGTCAAGCCGGTCAGAGCGCGCTCGCTGCAGGTCCGGCTCGACCCGGTCGAGCGGTTGCAACACGCAGCCGAGACAGGGCCAGCCGACGACGTCTCGGCAGAGCAGCCTGTCTCCGGCTTGCGGGTCCTCGTCGCCGAGGACAACGAGATCAATGCGCTGCTGCTGACCCGCACGCTGGAGCGGCTCGGTTGCATCGCGGTCTGGGCGCGTGATGGCGGCGAGGCTGTCCGCCTGGCCGAAGAGGCCCGTTCCGGCAGGTCGCAAGGTTTCGATCTGGCCCTGCTCGATGTCCGCATGCCCGTGCTGGACGGACTTGCCGTCGCCCGCCGAATCCGCGCGGCCGAGATGGCGCAAGGCCTCGCCCGGCTGCCGATCGTCGCCGTCAGCGCCAACACTGCGGAGGAGGATCGGCGCCAGGCGCTCGCCGCCGGAATGGATGATTGCCTGGCTAAGCCGCTCTCGCGCGAGCAGCTGCGCGGCTGGATCGAGCGGCTTTCGCAGCTGCGAACGGGGCAGATGCTGTCGGCCTGAGCCTGGTTTCGCTCCACAGGCGGTTGGCTTCGTCATCACAGTGACGTAGTTTTGTCGCGATCCCGTAAGACGGTCGGCGCAGAGCTGTCATGCGCCGATCCGAGATCGCAGGGGCCAGACCGTCTATGACGCACGACGTTTTTCAGGGTTCCCGTCAGCCGGCAAAGCAGAAGCTGGCTGGCCAGGCCCTGTTGCAGCGTTTTTCGCCGTCGAACCTGCTGGCCGCCGGCAAGCAGCTCGGCGGCTTCGCCTTTCCCGGTCCTGACGCCCTCTTCGGCACGCTGGGCCGCTCGGGCACGCTCGAGGTCCGGCTGGCGCGTGGCCCGCGCGAGATTTGGCGGGCGCAGCGCCTGCGCTACCGCGTGTTCTACCAGGAGATGTCGGCCAAGCCGGATGTCGTCTCGCGCATGTTTCGGCGTGACGCCGACCGGTTCGATGCCGTCTGCGATCATCTGCTGGTGATCGACCACGCCGCGCGCGGCCGCTTCGGCGGGATCAAGCCGAAGGTTGTCGGCACCTACCGGCTGATGCGCGAGCAGGCCGTCGCCAGGCTGGGCGGCTTTTACACCCAGTCGGAATTCGACATCGCGCCGCTGCTGGCACGCCACCCAGACATGCGCTTCCTCGAGCTCGGCCGCTCCTGCGTGCTGAAGCCCTACCGCACCAAGAAGACGGTCGAGCTGCTCTGGCACGGCATCTGGGCCTATTGCCGCCATCACCGCATCGACGCGATGTTCGGTTGCGCCAGCTTCGACGGCGTCGATCCCGATCTGCTGGCGCTGCCGCTCAGCTTCATCCATCACCACGCCACCGCCCAGGGCGAATGGCGCGTCGTGGCCCAGCCCGATCGGCATGTGGCGATGGATCGCCTGCCGGCCGGCATGGTCGATGCCAAGCTCGCGCTGAAATGCCTGCCGCCGCTGGTGAAGGGCTATCTGCGCCTGGGTGCCCGATTCGGCTCCGGCGCGGTGATCGACAAGCAGTTCGGCACCACCGACGTCCTTGTCATCCTGCCGGTCGCCGCTATCGACCGGCGCTATATCGAGTATCTCGACGGCGACGCCGGCCGCTACGCCGCCTGACGCTTCCCGTCATAGCGACGAAGCAATCCAGGGGGCAGAGCAAGTCCCTCTGGATTGCTTCGCTGCGCTCGCAATGACGAAAACGGTCGGCTTCGGCTATTCGCCCGCCGCGGCGAGGTCGCGCAGCGCCTGCCGGTACTCCGGATAGCGGAAGGCATAGCCGAGTTCGCGCTTCACCAGCGCGTTCGAGACGCGCTTGTTCTCGCCATAGAAGCTCGCGGCCATCGGCGAGAGCTTGGCGGGGTCGAACGGCGTCTCCGGCGGCGGCGTGAGGCCGGACACCTCTGCGGCGAAGCTGACGACGTCCTGCGGCGGCGCCGGCTCGTCATCGGTGACGTTGTAGAGCGCACCCGCGCGCGGTTTTTCGATCGAGGCCATCAGGACGCCGGCGATATCGTCGACATGGATGCGGTTGAAGACCTGGCCGGGCTTGACCAGCCGGTTGGCGGCGCCGGCCCGCAATTTGGTGATCGGGTTGCGGCCGGGGCCGTAAATGCCGGAGAGGCGGAAGATCTGCACCGGCTTGTCGCTGCGCTCGCCGAAGGCGAGCCAGTCCTGCTCGATCTCCAGACGCTGCCGCGAGCGTCGGCTGGTCGGACGGCACTCGGCGGCCTCATCGATCCAGGCGCCGCCATGGTCGCCATAGACGCCGATGGTCGAGAGATAGCCGATCCAGCGCAGCTTCTCGGCCGCCGCTAGCTTGTCGGCGAGCGCGCCGAGCACGGGATCGCCGTTCTCGTCGGGCTGGGCCGAGACCAGTACCGCGTCTGCATCCGCAACGAGCTTGGCGAGTGGCGTCGACACCGCGAAGCCGCCGAAGACCAGTGTATGCAGCCCTTGTTTGCTGAGTTCGCCCGCCTTCTCGGCCGAGCGCACCGTGCCGGTGACCTCCCAGCCCTTCGCCAAAGCGGCGCGCGCGAAGAACCCGGCGGAATAGCCGAGGCCGAAGATGACGAGCTTCATGCGGGTTCCAGTTGGTTTGGCGAAGGCTGAGTCCATTCGGCCCTGACGTCGGGATCTGTTTCCTGCGCGAGCCTTGCCGGCGCGAGGTCAGCGGCACGGTCAGGCGCGAGTTGCCAAAGCGCCCAGGCGGCCATGGCTCTCACCAAGGGCGCGGGGTCGTCGAGCAGAGCCTCGGCGCTCGCGGCCAATGCCGGATCGCCGCTATTGCCGATCGCGATCAGCACGTTGCGGATGAAGCGGTCGCGGCCGGTGCGCTTCACCGGCGTGCCGGCGAAGAGCATCCGGAAGGCGGCGTCATCCAGCGCAGCGAGATCGGCCAGCGGCAGCGCGTCGAGCTCGCTCTTCAGCGCCAGGCGCGCCTCGTGCGAGGCTTCCGCGAACTTGTTCCAGGGGCAGACGGCGAGGCAATCGTCGCAGCCGAAGACGCGGTTGCCGATCCCGGCGCGGAATTCGGCGTCGATATGGCCTTGGTGCTCGATGGTGAGATAGGCGATGCAGCGGCGCGAATCGAGCTGATAGGGCGCCGGAAAGGCCTTGGTCGGGCAGATGTCGAGGCAGCGCGTGCAGGAGCCGCAATGGTCGCGTTCGGGCGCGTCCGGCGGCAGTTCGGCCGAGGTGTAGATCGCCCCGAGGAAGAGCCAGGCGCCATGCCGGCGCGAGACCAGCACGGTCTGCTTGCCCTGCCAGCCGAGGCCGGCCGCCTGCGCCAGGGGCTTTTCCATCACCGGGGCGGTGTCGACGAAGACCTTGACCTCGGCCTCGCCCCGCGCCGCCAGCACCGAGGCGACGCTCTTCAGCTTGCCCTTGATCACGTCGTGATAGTCGCGCCGGCGGGCATAGAGCGAGATCGCGCCGCGGTCGCGCTGTTCGAGGACGGCGAGCGGATCGCCTTCTCCCGCGTAGCTCATGCCGAGCATGACCACGGAGCGCGCCGCCGGCCACAGGGTCGCAGGATCGGCGCGCTCGGCCGTGCGCTCGGTCAGCCAGGTCATGTCGCCGTGATGGCCGGCATCAAGCCAGCCGGCGAGGCGTGCCGGCGCTTCGGGAATGGCATCGACGCTGGCCACGCGCATCACCGAGAAGCCTTCGGCCTTGGCGCGCGTGGCGATCGCGGCCTTGAGCTTGTCGGGGCTCAGAAGTCCAGGTCGTCGTAATGGGCCGAGGGCGCCATGCCGGGAATCCGGTCGCTCAGCAGCGGCCGGAAGCTCGGTCTGGACTTGATCCTCGCATACCATGCGCGGGCAGCCTCGTCCTCGTCCCAGGGTACGTCGCCGAGATAGTCGACGCAGGAGAGATGCGCCGCCGCGGCGAGATCGGCATAGCTCAGATTATCGCCGGCGAGCCAGTTCCGTTTCGCCGTCAGCCAGGCGATGTAGCGCAGATGATAGCGCACATTGCCGCGCGCCGCGCGGATCGCGCTCATCTCCGGCGGGCCGCCGCCCTCGTCGCGGCTCATGAAGCGCTTCATCACCTTCTCCAGCACGAGCGGAGCGGTGATCTCTTCGTTGAACTTGATGTTGAACCAGTCGAGCAGCCGGCGCACCTCGATCCGCCCGCCCGGGCCTTCCGGCAGGAGGCGGCGCTCGGCCAGCGCAAGCCCGCGGGTCTCGTCGAGATATTCGGCGATCGGCCCGGGGCCGGGCACGACCAGGCCGCTATCTTCGCGCAGCACCGGCGTCGTCCCGGCCGGATTGAGCTCGAGGAACTCGCGCCGCCGTTCCCAGACGCGCTCTTCGACCAGCGTGGCATCGAGGCCGAACTCGCCGAGTGCGAGCCGGATGAAACGCGAATGCGGACAGAGCGGATAATGGTGAAGCGTGGCCATCGATTGCTGGAACTGAGGACGGTTAGGATGAGGTAGGCCGGCGCGTGATGCAGCGCGATAGAGCGCCCCCGTATAGGCCTGCCGGCTAAGCCTCACAACCCGGGACCGGGTGAAGTGGCGGATTGCTCGGAAATCCTTGCCGATCTGGTAACCAATTTGCAAAGACCCTGCGCGATAGCTTTAACGCGTTCGGCACGCTTTTGTTGCGCCGCACTCGCAAGGCTCGGAAGGACCCTCCCATGCATGACCTTCTTGTCGCCGCCGTGCTCGGCGTGGTCGAGGGGCTGACCGAATTCCTGCCGGTGTCCTCGACCGGCCATTTGTTGTTGCTCGGGCATTTCCTCGGCTTCGAATCGAAGGGCAAGGCCTTCGAGATCCTGGTCCAGCTCGGAGCAATCCTGGCGATCCTGCTGGTCTATTTCCGCCGCTTGCTCGATATCGCCCTGCGCTTGCGAACCGACCCGTCCGCGCGGCGCTTCGTTATCGGCGTGCTCGTCGCTTTCCTGCCGGCGGCGATGATCGGCGCGCTCGCGCATGGCTTCATCAAAGGCGTGCTGTTCAACCCCTTCCTGGTCTGCTGCACGCTGATCGCCGGCGGCCTCGTCCTCCTTGTCATCGACGAGCTTGAGCTCGAGGTGAAGCATCACGACGCCACCAAATTCCCGCTGCCGATGTATCTCAAGATCGGCTTCATCCAGTGCCTCGCGATGGTGCCCGGCGTGTCGCGTTCCGGCTCGACCATCGTCGGCGCCATGCTGCTCGGCGCCGACAAGCGGGCTGCTGCCGAGTTCTCCTTCTTCCTGGCGATGCCGACCATGGCCGGCGCCTTCGCCTATGATCTCCTCAAGAACTACAAGGAGCTGACGACGAATGATGTCGCGCTGATCGGCATCGGCTTCGTCACCGCCTTCATCTCGGCGCTGATCGTCGTCCGCAGCTTCCTCGATTTCGTCTCGAAGCGCGGCTTCACGCCCTTCGCCTGGTGGCGGATCATCGTCGGCTCGGCCGGCCTCGCCGGGCTCTGGGTCTTCGGCTGAGCTTCACTGCGGAGTAGGCAAAGGCCCGCGCCAGGTTCCGAGCAGCATCTCGAGGAAGCGCTCCGCCGCCGGCGCCAGCTTGACGCCGCGGCGCCGGACCACGCCGATCGTGCGCGAGACTTCGGGATGGCGGATCGGCCGCGTCACGATGATCGGGTGGTCCGCGCCCGGCGTCGCCAGCTTCGGCAGCACAGATATGCCGAGGCCCGCCTCGACCAGCCCGAGCGAGGTCGAGAGGTGCGTCACCTCGAACGACCAGTCGAGCCTGACGCCGATCTTGACCAAAGCCGCATCGAGGATGGCGCGGTTCCCGCTGCTGCGGCTGACGGTGACCAGCGGATGGCCTTCGAGATCGGCCCAGCCCAGCGATGATTTCTGCGCCAGCGCATGATCGTGCCGGCAGGCGAGCACGAAGGGATCGTCGATCAGTGGCTCGAAGGTCAGCTCGGCATCGGAGCCGCCGATCAGGTTGATGCCGAATTCGACCTCGCCGCGCGCCACCGCCTCCAGTCCGTCATTGGCCGAGAGGTCGAGGATGCGGAAGCGGATGTTCGGGTACTGCGCCTGGAAGCGCGCGATCACCGAGGGCAGGAAGTAGAAGGCGGCCGTGGGCACGCAGGCGAGCGCGATCAGCCCGGCGCGGCGGCTGCCGAGATCGCGCATGGCGAAGATCGATGAGTCGAACTCGTCGAGCATGCGCCGCACCAGCGGCAGCATCTCGCGCCCGACCATGGTGAGTGCGACCCGGCGCGTCGTCCGCTCCAGCAGGGCCGCCCCGACCGCGGCTTCCAGCCGCTGAATGCGGCGGCTCAGCGCCGGCTGCGACATGTTCAGCGCTTCGGCGGCGCGGTGGAAGCCGCCGAGTTCGACGACCGAGATGAAGGCGCGCAGATCAAGGGCTTCGAAATTGATGCTCATGACGTATCAATAACCCCGATCTCTGCATTTCACAGCAGTTATTCGATTTGGGAAGAAAGGGCATCGCCAAATCGGGTGACGCCCTTGTCCGCTCCCTTCCAGCTTCCGCTTGCCCAGGCCGTGCGCATCCCCTGCGTGCTGATGCGCGGCGGCACCTCACGCGGCCCGTTCTTCCTGGAGCGCGACCTGCCGGCCGATCCGGCGGCGCGCGACCGGGTCCTGCTCGCGGCGATGGGCTCGCCGCACATGCTGCAGCTCGACGGGCTCGGCGGCGGCAACTCGCTGACCAGCAAGGTCGCGATCGTCAGCCGCTCTAGCCGGCCCGACGCCGATGTCGATTATCTGTTCGCCCAGGTCGCGGTCGAGCGCGCTCATGTCGATTTGAGCCCGAACTGCGGCAACATGCTCTCCGCCGTCGGTCCCTTCGCGATCGAGGCCGGCCTGGTGCCGGCTGTCGATGGTGAAACCATCGTGCGCATCCACAACCGCAACACTGGCGCGCTGGTCGAGGCGGCGGTGCAGACCCCGGGCGGCGTCGTCGCCTATGACGGCGCCACCGCGATCGACGGTGTCGCCGGCACGGCGGCCCCGATCAAGCTCGGTTTTCTCGAAGCCATCGGCTCGAAGACCGGCGCGCTGCTGCCGACCGGTTTCGCCTGCGAGGAGATCGACGGCGTCCCGGTGACCTTGGTCGACTACGCCACGCCGATGATGCTGCTGCGGGCCGGCGATCTCGACCTCGCCGGCGACGAGACGCCGGCCGAGCTCGATGCCAACGCTGCCGTGCTGGCGCGCCTGGAAGAGCTTCGCCGCGAGGCCGGACGCCGGATGGGCCTCGGCGATGTCGCCGGACGCGTCATTCCCAAGGTCGGTGTGCTCTCGCCGGCGCGTCACGGCGGCAGCCTGACCTCACGCTATTTCACCCCGGATCGTTGCCATCGCAGCCATGCCGTCACCGGGGCGCTCTGCGTCGCCGCGGCGAGCCGTATCGCCGGCAGCGTCGCCGCCGAGATGCTTGCCGCCGAGACCGGATCGCTGGTCACGGTCGAGCATCCGAGCGGCGCCATCCAGGTCGACCTTGCGCTCGATGCTGCCGGGCAGGTGGCCCGAGCCAGCCTGGTGCGCACCGCGCGCCGCATCTTCGAAGGAAACGTCATCGTCCCCGCCAGTGCGATCCTCGCGCTTGCAGAGAGGGCGGAAACGGGAGGAGAACTGACCCATGACGATCACGCGCCGCCATCTCTGCAGCCTGATCACGGCCACCCTGGCCAGCACCTGCCTGCCTGAACTCGCGCAAGCCCAGGCTGCCTTCCCGGACAAGCCGATGAAGCTGCTGGTGCCTTACGCCGCCGGCGGCGGCACGGATGCGATCGCGCGCCTCGTCGCGCAGGGCGTCGGCGAGAGGCTTGGCCAGTCGCTCGTGGTCGAGAACAACGGCTCGGCCGGCGGCAACCTCGCCACCGCCCAGGCGGCTGCGGCCGCGCCCGACGGCTATACCGTGCTGATGGCCAATCAGGGCCCGATGGTGGTCAATCCGCACCTGTTCAAGAATGTCCGGGTCGACCCGCTGACCGCCTTCGACCCGCTGACGCTGATCTCGGCGGCGCCGCTCGTCGTGGTGGTCGCGCCGAACTCGCCGCACAAGACGCTGGCGGAGCTCGTCGGCCAAGCCCAGAAGAACCCGGGCAAGCTGACCTATGGCTCGGCCGGCAACGGTTCCGCCAGCCATCTGGCGACGATCCTGCTGGCGCAGACCGCGCAGTTCGAGGCGGTGCACGTGCCCTATCGCGGCGCCGGTCCGGCGCTGACCGACCTGCTCGCCGGCAACAGTGATTTCATGATCACCACCGTGCCCTCCGTGCTCGGCCTGATCGAGGGCGGCAAGGTGAAGGCGCTGGCCGTGACCGGCAAGGCGCGCGCCAAGCTCTTCCCCGAGGTGCCTTCGGTGGCCGAGAGCGGCTGGCCGGATTACGAGGCGACGGCCTGGTACGGCTTCGTCGTGCCCAAGGGCACGCCCAAGGACGTCGCGGCGAAGCTGCGCCAGGCGACGGTCGAGACGATCAACAGCCCGCTCATCCGCGAGCGCCTGCAAAACGAAGGCGCCGAGCCGATCGGCAACAAGCCCGAGGAGTTCGCCGCGATGATGGAGGCCGAGTCGCGCCGCTGGGCCGGCATCATCAAGCAGGCTCGGCTGGCGATCAATTGATGGTGTCCTAGGCGATCCGTTTGTCGGGCGAATCGCAGAGATCGGCGACGACGCAGGTCTCGCAGGCCGGCCGCAGCGCCTTGCAGGTGTAGCGCCCGTGCAGGAT
Source organism: Methylobacterium sp. (assembly GCA_013823325.1). Lineage (GTDB taxonomy): Bacteria > Pseudomonadota > Alphaproteobacteria > Rhizobiales > Beijerinckiaceae > Allobosea > Allobosea vestrisii. The sequence goes on along the minus strand of PNLY01000006.1, from coordinate 95,395 downwards.
CAGCCAGTGATGCGCGTGCCGGCCGAACTCGGCCGGCACGGCCTTTTCCAGGCCGAACTCGACCTGCAGAACGTTCTTGCCGGGGGCGATGCGCAGGCGGTTGGCGACGCGGAAGACATGGGTGTCGACCGCGTGGGTGATTTCGCCGAAGGCGATGTTGAGCACGACATTCGCGGTCTTGCGGCCGACGCCGGGCAGGCTCTCCAGCGCTTCGCGTGCGGTCGGGACTTCGCTGCCGAATTCGGCGATCAGCTTCTCCGAGAGCGCGATGACGTTCCTGGCCTTGTTGCGGTAGAGCCCGATCGTCTTGATCAGCTCGCGCACCTGGTCTTCGCCGAGGGCGAGCATCTTCTCCGGCGTGTCGGCGAGCTCGAACAGCCTCTTCGTCGCCTTGTTGACGCCAGCATCGGTCGCCTGCGCCGAGAGCACGACGGCAACCAGAAGCGTGAAGGCGTTGACATAGTCGAGCTCGCCCTTCGGCTCGGGTCTTTGCTGCCGGAAGCGGCTGAAGATCTCGTAGATCTCCGCGGCGCTGCGCGGCTTCAGACTTGTGATCCGTTTCGGCGAAGGACTGCGGCGTTTTTGGCTGTTCGGCGCGGGCATCGCGGCGTTATAATTCGCGGATGACCTTGGGCAAGCCCAATTCAGACGATGTCGCCGAAGCGGCCGAGAAGCCGGTCTTCGACGCGACGATCACGCCGCACCGCTCGCTCGGCCAGGACGGCTTCCGGATCGTGATGACCCTGGTCTGCCTGACCAGCATCGCCGCCTCGATTCCCTTCATGGTGCTCGGTGCCTGGCCGGTCGCCGGCTTCTTCGGCCTCGACATCATCGCGCTCTTCATCGCCTTCAAGGTCAACTTCAACGCGGCGCGTGCCTTCGAGCGCATCGTCGTGACGCCGCTCGAAGTGCTGCTGCGCAAGGTCTCGCATCACGGCCGCGAGAAAATCTGGCGCTCCAATCCCGCCTGGACCAAGCTTGAGCGTGCGGATGACGAGGATTACGGCCTGCTCGAACTCTCCCTGGTTTCGCGCGGCCAACGCACCGTGGTCGCCTCGGCGCTCTCGCCGGAGGAGCGCGAGGGTTTTGCGCAGGCGCTCGGAACGGCACTCGCCAAGGCCAAGCGCGGCCCGGATTTCGAGCCTGCCTGAGCATGGCCGCGACGGTCATCCCGCTGATCGCATGGGCGGCCATCATCGTCGTCGTCATCGCGGCGGTGCGGGCCAATCGTACTCGGCGCGGCCCTTCTCCCGCTGAGAACGACGGCGAGGCGGCTGTCCGCTGCTATGCACTCGTCCTGCGCGACAAGCTCGATCGCGCTTTGTTCGGCCCGGTGCTGGCAGGGCAGGTCTGGGATCGTGTGACGGCCCGTCCGGTCGGCGAGGGGCTGATCCACGAATTCCACCGCGACTACTGCGGTCACGGCCTGATCCGCACAGAGGCGGGGATCAAGCTCTGCGACATCCTCGATGGCCATCATCCTGGCCAAGCTATTGCCGAATGGCGCTCGCGCGAGGACTTCGTCGCCTTCTTCGCCGAGCAGTCGGACTATAGTTGCAGCGGCTGGGACGAGGGCTCGCCGGTCTTCTTCACCGACGACGAATGGCATCGCAACAACCAGCGCCTGACGCGCACAAAGCTGCTGCGATTCGTTTGAGGAAGGCCTCAGGTTGTCCGGTGCGACAGCCAGATCGTATGGCCGCCGCAATGGGGGTCTTCGACCATGTGCTCGAGGACGGCAAAGCCGTTCGCGGCCAGCAGCGCGCGATACTCGGCTGGATCTAGGCTGCCATGGTAAAGCGGCTCGCCCTCGAAGCTGCCGATCGCCTCGCCATGGCCGGGACCACTGGTGAAGAGCAGCGCCGCGCCTTCGGCTGCGTGCTCGCGGAAGAGCGGGAACATCCGGCGCTGGTCGTCGGGCGTCAGATGGAAGAAGCTGTCCCAGGCGATCAGCCCGTTGAAGCGCCGGCCGAGCGCGAGCTCGCGCATGTCGCCGGCCAGCCAGTCGTGCTCCGGAAAGCGCTCGCGGCAGAGCGCGATCAACGGTGCCGCCGAATCGATGCCGGTCACGACGCAGTTGCGCTCGATCAGATGCCTTGCGATCGGTTCGCCCATGCCGCAGCCGATGTCGAGGACAGATGGCGTCGCCGGCAGCAACGAGAGGAAGCGGTCAAGCCAACGCGCTTCCATCAGTTTTCGGCCGCGCTGTCGGTCATAGGCGGTGGCGTGGCGGGTGTAGAGCGAAACGATCGAGTCGGCGGAGTCGGTCATCTGTGGTCGTCTACGCGCCTCCCACGGTGAAGGCGAGCTTGCCAGCTTTCGGGTGGGATAGGCATGCTGAGATCACTAGCTTCGTGAGCATGAGATTTGAGATCGCGAGGATAGACCGATGAACGCCCATTCCAGTCTCAGGACGGCGATGAAACCGATAGTCGTCTCCAATGCCGTGCTCGCCCGCGCCTCGGAGGCCATCCCCTCGGAAGCCGATTTCCCGGTGGCCGCGCCCGGCTCGGACTACGATACGGTCCGCCGCATCCTGGCCTACATCACCAACAACTGGCGCCAGCAGCCGACGATCGAGGCGATCGCCGACGCGGCGGGCGCCACCCCGACCGACGTGCACCACCTGTTCCGGCGCTGGTGCGGGTTGACGCCGAAAGCCTTCCTGCAGGCGATCACGCTCGACAACGCCAAGGGGCTGCTGGCCTCCTCCGCCAGCATCCTCGACACCTCCTTCGAGGTCGGCCTCTCCGGCCCTGGCCGCCTGCACGACCTCTTCGTCACCCATGAGGCGATGTCGCCGGGCGAATGGAAGACCGGCGGCGAAGGCCTGCGCATGTCCTATGGCTTCCATCAGTCTCCGTTCGGCGAGGCGCTGGTCGTGGTGACCGAGCGCGGCCTCGCTGGCCTCGGCTGGGTCTCGAACACGCTCGACGGCGGCAAGGTCATCGGCGGCCGGGCCGAGGCGCTGGCCGACATGATGCGGCGCTGGCCGCATGCGGATTACCGCTTCGATCCGCAGGCGACGGCGCCCTATGCGACGCGCATCTTCGAGCCGGGCAACTGGTCACCGCAGACGCCGCTGCGCGTCGTGCTGATCGGCACCGATTTCGAGGTCCGGGTCTGGGAGACGCTGCTGCGCATCCCGGTCGGCTGTGCCACCACTTATGGCGACGTCGCCGACCATATCGGCAAGCCCTCGGCGGCCCGTGCGGTCGGTGCGGCGGTCGGCAAGAACCCGATCTCCTTCGTCGTGCCCTGCCACCGCGTCATCGGCAAGTCCGGCGCGCTCACCGGCTATCATTGGGGACTGACGCGCAAGCGCGCCATCCTCGGCTGGGAGGCCGGGCAGGTTGCAGGCGGCGAGGCGGCCTGAGCCGAAAGCCTATTGGATCGTCGGAGCGGGCGCCGCCGCAGGCGGGGGCGTCCGCTTTGCCGTGGCCGGGCGCGGCTTGGCCGTCTCGGGCTTCGGCTCGGGCAGGCCGAGGCGGGAGCGGATCGAGGCGGCGCGTGCCTCGGTGATGCGGGCGCCGCAGAAGCCGTGCGAGCCCTCGCGCTGGAAATCGCGGCAGATCTGCTCGCGCTCCGACGAGAACCCGGCCTGCTCGCGCGCGATCGTGCGCTGCTCCGTCAGGTCGGCCTTGGCCGAGAGCGCGCGATAGCCCTCGCGGACCGCCGTCTCCGCCTTGCTGCGTTCGGCCTCGGTTTCCTTGGCGCGAGCGGGCAAAGTGCGCGCATCCGGTCCCCAGACGCCGCGGGGATCGATGCGGCAGGCGGCGGCCTCGATGACGCAGGGCTGTTCCGGCTCGATCACCAGGAAGGCGCCGTCGAGCACGTCGAAGACGATCGGGCAGGCCGCGGCTTCCAGCTTGTAGCGCGGCAGTCCCGCCGGCTTGCCGAGCGAGGTCACCGGCACGGCCGCGTCGCCGAAGGAGATGGCGCAGGGCTCGACGAGGTTGCTGGACTGGAAGCCCTCGGCGCGCAGCTTCAGGCCGTAGCCGCTGCCGGTCTTCTCCAGCGTTGCTTCGCCGAAGCTGCCATTGCGGCGCAAGGTCTTGCCGAGAATCGAGTCTTCGCCGGGGATCTTGATGGCCGGCATGGTACGCGGGCGCGGCGTTGTGGGGCCGCCGACCGAGGCCGGCGCCGATTGCTGGGCGCCCGGCGGGTTGAAGGGCTGCGCGCCCGGAAGCTGCAGCGGCTGCGCCAGGGCCGCACCTGCAAGGCCGAGCCAGGCCAGGGCTGCACCGGCAGCGAGGCGATGGGCAGTCGGGCGGCGGAGCGTCGTCACGGCTGTTTCCTGATGGCGCAAGGTCCGTTCTGAATGGAATGGCTACGCCCGCTGCGCAAGAGCATGCGCGCAACACTTACCCGGAATGGTCAGCCCCGCGAATTCTGTGAGGGATACTGCACAAAGCCGATTCTTAATCCGGCTCCGCGCCTTGCAAGCAACCCGTCACCCTCCCTATATACGCCGCGAAGCGGTGGTTTTTACGGGCCATCGGGGCCGGATTGCGCCAGGCGCCAGCACTCACATGCCGACGCCGAAACGCAGGGCCGGTCGATCTTTGTTGTAACCGGCGGGCGAAGCCGGAAGGGAGCCAAGGCTCCGTTCCGTCACTTCGGTCGCCAGACGTGGGTATCCCGGGTTCGTTCGCCGCGGAAGGTGGGGGCGATCCGGGGCCATGGGCCGGGGAGCGGCGTCTTACGCGCGCTCTTCCGGCGATCTGCTAAATCGAAAGGGATCCCATCCATGGGTAAAGTCATTGGTATCGACCTCGGAACCACCAATTCCTGCGTTGCAGTGATGGAAGGGTCGACTCCCAAGGTTATCGAGAATTCCGAGGGCGCCCGCACCACGCCTTCGATCGTCGCCATCACCGATGACGGCGAGCGTCTGGTCGGCCAGCCGGCGAAGCGCCAGGCGGTCACCAATCCGGAGCGCACCTTCTTCGCCATCAAGCGCCTGATCGGGCGCACCTTCGACGATCCGATGACCAAGAAGGACATCGATCTCGTCCCCTACAAGATCAAGAAGGCGGCCAACGGCGACGCCTGGGTCGAGGCGGACGGCAAGGACTATTCGCCCTCGCAGATTTCGGCCTTCATCCTGACCAAGATGAAGGAGACGGCCGAGTCCTATCTCGGCCAGCCGGTGACGCAAGCCGTCATCACCGTCCCTGCCTATTTCAACGACGCCCAGCGCCAGGCCACCAAGGATGCCGGCAAGATCGCCGGCCTCGAAGTGCTGCGCATCATCAACGAGCCGACCGCTGCCGCGCTCGCCTATGGCCTCGACAAGAAGTCGGCTGGCACCATCGCGGTCTACGACCTCGGCGGCGGCACCTTCGACGTCTCGATCCTGGAGATCGGCGACGGCGTCTTCGAGGTGAAGTCGACCAATGGCGACACCTTCCTCGGCGGCGAGGACTTCGACATGCGCCTGGTCGAGTACCTGGCGGATGAGTTCAAGCGCGAGCAGGGCATCGACCTGAAGAAGGACAAGCTCGCGCTCCAGCGCCTGAAGGAAGCGGCCGAGAAGGCCAAGATCGAGCTGTCGAGCGCCTCGCAGACCGAGATCAACCTGCCCTACATCACGGCGGATGCCTCCGGTCCGAAGCACCTCGCCATCAAGCTTTCGCGCGCCAAGTTCGAGAGCCTCGTCGACGACCTGATCCAGCGCACCATCGAGCCCTGCCGCAAGGCGCTCAAGGATGCCGGCCTGTCCGCCGGCCAGATCGACGAGGTCGTCCTCGTCGGCGGCATGACCCGCATGCCGAAGGTCCAGGAGGTGGTGAAGCAGTTCTTCGGCAAGGAGCCGCATAAGGGCGTCAACCCTGACGAGGTCGTCGCGATCGGCGCCGCGATCCAGGCCGGCGTGCTGCAGGGCGACGTCAAGGACGTGCTGTTGCTCGACGTGACCCCGCTGTCGCTCGGCATCGACACGCTGGGTGGCGTGTTCACCCGCCTGATCGACCGCAACACCACGATCCCGACCAAGAAGAGCCAGGTCTTCTCCACTGCCGAGGACAACCAGGGCGCGGTGACGATCCGGGTCTTCCAGGGCGAGCGCGAGATGGCGGCCGACAACAAGCTGCTCGGCCAGTTCGACCTGATGGGCATTCCGCCGGCCCCGCGCGGCATGCCGCAGATCGAGGTGACCTTCGACATCGACGCCAACGGCATCGTTTCGGTGACGGCGAAGGACAAGGCCACCAACAAGGAGCAGCAGATCCGCATCCAGGCGTCCGGCGGGCTTTCCGAGGCCGAGATCCAGAAGATGGTCAAGGATGCCGAGGCGAACGCCGCCGACGACAAGAAGCGTCGCGAAGTGGTCGAGGCCAAGAACCAGGGCGAGAGCCTCGTGCACTCGACCGAGAAGTCGCTGAAGGATTATGGCGACAAGGTTTCGGCCGCCGACAAGGGCGCGATCGAGACTGCGCTGGAGGCCCTCAAGACCGCTCTCACCGGCGAGGATGCCGAGGCGATCCAGGCTCGCACCAACGAGCTGATGCAGGCGTCGATGAAGCTCGGCGAGGCGATGTATGCCGCCAGCCAGGCCGAAGCGAACGCTCCCGAGGGCGCCGCTGCCGAGGAACCGAAGAAGGACGACGTCATCGACGCCGACTTCAAGGACGTCAGCGACGACAAGGGCGACAAGAAGAAGAGCGCGTAAGACGCGCTCGTCGTCGACCGTGACGAGAATGGCCGGGCTTGACCCGGCCATTCCCTTAGGGCGATTGCGTCGCAGGATATGACTCGCCGGCCTGTGCGGATAGGGACAGGGCGGCGCAGGGGCAGCTGGTTGAATGTCGAAGCGCGACTATTACGAAATCCTCGGGGTCTCCCGGACCGTGACGGACGTCGAGCTGAAGAGCTCCTTCCGCAAGCTCGCCATGCAGCATCACCCGGACAAGAATCCGGGCGACAAGCAGGCCGAGATCAAGTTCAAGGAGATCAACGAGGCCTACCAGATCCTCTCCGACGGCCAGAAGCGCGCGGCCTATGACCGCTATGGCCACCAGGCCTTCGAGAATGGCGGCGGGGGCGGTGGCCCGGCCGACATGTCGGACTTCATGTCCGATATCTTCGAATCCTTCTTCGGCGAGGGCCGCGGCCGCGGTGGTCCGCGCGGCGCCAATGGCCGCGAGCGTGGCGCCGACCTGCGCTACAATCTCGAGATTGGCCTCGAGGAGGCCTATGCCGGCAAGAACGAGACCATCCGCGTCCCGACCTCGGTGACCTGCGAGGTCTGCTCCGGCACCGGCGCGAAGGCCGGCTCGAAGTCGCGCCAGTGCCCAACCTGCGGCGGCCATGGCCGCGTGCGCGCCAGCCAGGGTTTCTTCTCGGTCGAGCGGACGTGCCCGACCTGCAATGGCCGCGGCGAGATCATCGACGATCCCTGCGCCGGCTGCCAGGGCGCCGGCCGCGTCACCCGCGAGCGCACGCTCTCGGTCAACATCCCGGCCGGCGTCGAGGACGGTACCCGCATCCGCCTCGCCGGCGAGGGCGAGGCCGGTTTGCGTGGCGGCCCTGCGGGCGATCTCTACATCTTCCTCTCGATCAAGCCGCACGCCATCTTCCAGCGCGACGGCGCCGACCTGTTCTGCCGCGTGCCGATCGGCCTGACCTCGGCGGCGCTCGGCGGCGAGATCGAAGTGCCGACCCTGAACGGCGACAAGGCTCGGGTGAAGGTTCCCGAAGGCACCCAGACCGGCAAGCAGTTCCGCCTCAAGGGCAAGGGCATGAGCGTGCTGCGCTCCCGCGAGATGGGCGATCTCTACATCCAGGTCCTGGTCGAGACGCCGCAGAAGCTCACCGCCCGCCAGCGCGAATTGCTGATGGAGTTCGAGCGCGAGAGCTCGGGCGCCACCCATCCCGAGACCGCTGGCTTCTTCGGCCGGGTCAAGGATTTCCTCGGCGGGCTCGGCGGCTCCGCCTGACACAAAAAACGGGCGCCGTGAGGCGCCCGTTCTTCTTCGATCGTGGACGGCCTGAAGGTCAGGCCTTGTCGACCACCTTCTTGACGGCGTCCTTGGCCTTGCCGACCATCTGCTGGGCCTCACCCTTGCGCTCCTGGGCGATGCCCTCGGCCTCGAGGCCGGGCTTGTTCAGCGCCTTGCCGGCGGCCTGCTTGACGTTGCCGGCGGCTTCGTTGGCCAAGCCCTTGATCTTGTCGGTCGTGCTGCCCATGGCGAGCTCCTCTTTCAGATAGGGGAGGGCGCCGCGGCGCCCGGTCGGGAAGACAACGTCGCCGGGCCAGTCAGGTTCCCGCACTTTTCGATACATCCGCCGCGATCGCCCGCAGCACTTCTCCCGTCGCCTCGTCGGCCGGGAAGAACGTCTCCAGCGCCAGCTCAGACAGGGTGACGTCGACCGGCGTGCCGAACACCGTCGTGGTCGAGATCAGCGAGAGCACGTTGTCACCGAGCCGCAGGTGCAGCGGCAGCACGATCGGTGGCTCCGCCTCCTCCTGCCCTCTGCCTTTGACGACCGGCGCGGCCGGGACGGGATAGCTCAGCAGTTCGGTCAGGAGCTCGGCGAGCAGCGGATCGGCCGTGGCGCGGATCTGTTGGCGCAGCCGGGCGATGAGATGGCCGCGCCACTCCGCGAGGTTGATGATCGCCGGAGCGAGCCCGCGCGGATGTAGGCTGAGCCGGAGCACATTGACCGGCGGGCGCAGCAGATCGGCATCCTCGACGACCGCGAGCATCGGCGCGATCATCGCGTTCGCCGCGAGCAGGGTCCAGTGTCGATCGACAGCCACGGCCGGATAGGGTTCGTGCCCCTTGAGCAGCAGGTCGATCGCGCTGCGCGCCGCCTGCAGACTGGGATCCTCCAGCGAACGTTCGAGATAGACCGGTGCATAGCCGGCCGAGAGCAGGAGCGCGTTGCGCTCGCGCAGCGGCACGCCGAGATGCTCGGCGAGCAGCAGGACCATGTCCCGGCTCGGTATCGAGCGGCCGCTCTCGACGAAGCTCAGATGCTTCTGCGAGATCTCGGCTTCGAGCGCCAGGTCGAGCTGGCTGAGCCGGCGCAGCTGGCGCCAGTCGCGGATGAGATGCCCGATCGCGGGCTGCGAGTGCTTGTTCATGCTGGGCAAGCTAGCCGTAGCCGCGCCGTCATCCAATTACCTCCGGCTTAATCGACCCGCCGCCGGGCTTTCGTCAGCATGGCCTCCATCAGCAACCGCCCCGGACGCAACGGGGCCGATCGGAGAACAGCCATGGCCTTCATCCAGTCCTCGCGTTTCCTGCGCAATGCCCTCGCCCTCGACGCCGCCGCCTGCGCCGCGACCGGCCTGCTGCTCAGCCTCGGCGCCGGCGCTCTCTCGGGCTTGCTCGGCTTCCCCCTGGAGTTCCTGCGCGGCGCCGGTCTCATGCTGCTGCCTTGCGCTGCTGCGCTGGCCTTCTTTGCCAGCCGGGCGCGCCTGCCGCGCCTAGCCGTCCATGCGGTGATCGGCGTCAACATTCTCTGGATCGCCGACAGCGTGCTGATCCTGGTCGCCGGCTGGTTCGCGCCGACCACGCTCGGCATCGCCTTCGTCCTCGTCCAGGCCGCGGCGGTCGCGATCGTCACCGAGCTCGAGGTGGTCGGCCTGAAGAAGTCGGTTTCGGCAGGGGAGATGAAGGCCGCTCTCTGAACGCGAGTGGAGACGATAGGGGCGCGAGGAACCCCTCTCCCGGATGGGAGAGGGGCAGGGGTAAGGGCCCGCGGGAAGACGTCTACGCACAACGCCTGCCGCCGCCACGGATACCACCCGCCTTGTGCGGTCAGGCGATCCCTCACCCCTACCCCTCTCCCACATGGGAGAGGGGATCCCGCGTCCTGATCGTCGCCGCGATCGCCTTCATTTATGACCGCCTGTCACGCAACTGTCGTATCCGCTCACTAGCCGGAGGTCCTGCCTCCTCGCCCTGCGGAACAGGACCGTCCCATGCGCAAATCCCTCGTCCTTGCGGCTCTCGCGACGCTCCTTGCCGGCGGAACCGCGCTCGCCGAGCCAACCTTCAACCGCATCGCCACCTTCCAGGTGCCGCTGAACCTGCCGGCTGATCGCGACGCGAAAAAGAAGACGGTCGCGGAGATCATCGCTGCCAATGAGGCGGGAACCCTGCTCGCCTATACTGATGCCGAGCAGAAGGCGATCGGCCTGATCGACATCGCCACGGCCAATGCGCCCAAGCCAGCCGGTTTCATCCCGGTCGGCGGCGAGCCGACCTCAGTCGTGATCCTCGGCGAGCGCGCCTTCGCCGTCGTCGTCAGCTCCGGCGACAACTTCAAGGAGCCTGCCGGCCATCTCGCCACCATCGACCTCAAGACCAAGCAGGTCACGGCCAAATGCGAGCTCGGCGGCCAGCCCGACTCGATCACGCTGACCAAGGACAAGGGCAAGCTCGCCATTGTCATCGAGAACGAGCGCGACGAGAAGCTCAACAAGGGCGACCTGCCGCAGCTTCCCGGCGGCAACCTCACGCTGATCGGTATCAAGGATGGGCAGGCCGATTGCGACACGAAGCAGGTCGTCGATCTCACCGGCATCGCCGCGGTCGAGCCGAGCGATCCGGAGCCGGAATTCGTCGACGTCAACCTTGACGGCCTCGCCGTAGTGACGTTGCAGGAGAACAACCACATCGCCGTGGTCGATACGAAGAGCGGCAAGCTCGTCGCGCATTTCCCGGCCGGCACGGTCGATCTTGCGAACATCGACAAGACCCGCGATGGCCAGATCAACCCGGTCGAGGAACTGAAGGGCGTCCGCCGCGAGCCCGATGCGGTGCGCTGGCTCGACAATGACCGTTTCGTCACCGCCAATGAAGGCGATTGGAAGGGCGGCTCGCGCGGCTTCACGATTCTTCGCAAAGACGGCACGGTCGAGTTCGATTCCGGCAACATGGTCGACCACATCGCCATCCGCCTCGGCCACTATCCGGAGAAGCGCTCGGCCGCCAAGGGCAGCGAGCCGGAGGGTATCGAGGTCGGCACCTATAATGGCGAGCGCCTGTTCTTCGTCGGGCTGGAACGCGCCTCGCTCGTGCTCGTCTTCAAGGACGAGGGGCCGGGCCGCGCCCCGCGCTTCCTGCAGGCCCTGCCGGGTGGCATCGCGCCGGAAGGCCTGCTCGCCATCCCGCAGCGCAACCTCTTCGTCAGCGCCTCCGAGGCCGATCTCGGCGAGAAGGGCGGGCCGCGTTCGGCCGTGACCATCTACGAGCGCAGCGAAGCGCCGGCCGCCTATCCGACCATCGTCTCGGCCGATGTCGACGGCGTGCCGCTGGGCTGGGGCGCGCTCTCGGGCCTCGCCGCCCATCCGGATTTGCCGGGCCGGCTCTTCAGCGTCACCGACAGCGCCTATACGCCCTCGCGCATCCTCGAGATCGACGCGACCAGGAAGCCGGCGAGGATCACCGGCGCGATCACCGTGACCAAGGACGGCAAGCCGGCTTCCTATGATCTCGAGGGGATCGCGACGCGTCCCGGCGGTGGCTTCTGGCTGGCCTCGGAAGGCGCACCGGAACGCAAGGAGAAGCCGACGCAGAACCTGCTGCTGCGTGCCTCGGCCAAGGGCGAGATCGAGGAGGAGATCGCTTTGCCGGAGGCGTTCGCCGCCAAGGCGATCAACCAGGGCTATGAGGGCGTCGCCGTCACCGGCACCGGCCAGGACGAGACGGTCTGGATCGCGGTCCAGCGCGAGTGGAAGGACGACCCGAAGGGCAAGGTGAAGATCCTCTCCTACAAGCCCTTCACCAAGAGCTGGGGCATCCTCCACTACCCGCTGACCGCTCCGACCGACGGCGCCTGGATGGGCCTCTCCGAGCTGACCTATCTTGGCGACGACACCTTCGCGGTGATCGAGCGCGACAACCAGTTCGGCGCCAAGGCGGTGAAGACGCTGACGACCTTCTCGGTCAAGGGCCTGACGCCGGCGCCGTTCGGCGCCTCCGAGATCCCGACGGTCGAGAAGAAGCTGCTGCGCGACCTGACGCCGGAGCTGATGAAGCTCGGCGGCTACGGCCTCGACAAGGTCGAGGGCCTGGCGGTCGACAAGGCCGGCGATCTCTTCGTCGTCACCGACAATGACGGCGTCGACGATTCCTCCGGCGAGACCCAGTTCTTCGCCTTCGGCAAGCTCGCGAAGTAAGACGGTACATTGGAGGCCGGCGAGGCCTTCTCGCCGGCCTGTCGATCTCTTCGGGGATTTCCGCCTTGCAGCGTAATCCCGCTGCTCCAGCCTTGCCGTCATTGCCGCCGCGTGCCCTACTCCTGGAAAAGGGGAGGACGGCGCATGACCCAAGGGGTTCTGTCACAGAGCAGTTCGCCCTCCCATGGCGAGCAGCACGGTCCGCTTCCGGCCTTGACGCTCGGCGCTCTTGGGGTCGTCTACGGCGATATCGGCACCAGCCCGCTCTATGCGCTGAAGGAGGCCGCGCGCGCCGCGAGTGCCGGCGGCGCCTTGCAGCCTGGAGCCGTCATCGGCTGCGTCTCGATGATCCTGTGGGCGCTGATCCTGATCATTTCGCTCAAATATTCGCTGTTGATCATGCGCGCCGACAATCGCGGCGAGGGCGGCATCATGGCGATGCTGGCGCTGCTCAAGGCGCGCCATGCCAAGCCGGGATCGGCCCGCGCCTATGTGCTGGTGGTCGGGCTCATCGGCGCTGCTCTGCTCTATGGCGATGGCGCCATTACGCCGGCGATTTCCGTGCTCAGCGCGATCGAAGGCCTCAAGGTGGACGCGCCGTTCCTGGCGCCGGCGGTCGTTCCGCTGACTGCTGCGATCCTGTTCTGCCTCTTCCTGGTTCAGAGCAAGGGGACCGGCTTCATCGGCCGGCTGTTCGGGCCGATCATGCTGCTCTGGTTCCTCGCTCTGGCACTGCTCGGCATCCGGGGCATCCTGATGGCGCCGGGTATCCTGGCCGCGATCAATCCATTCAACGCCCTCTATTTCATCACCCATACCGCCCCGCTCGTCGGCTTCGCCGTCCTTGGCGCGACCTTTCTGGCGGTGACCGGCGGAGAAGCCATGTATGCGGATATGGGCCATTTCGGCCCGAAGACGATCCGCCTCGCCTCGTTCGCAGTCGTGCTGCCGGCGTTGATGCTGAACTATTTCGGCCAGGGCGCACTGCTGCTGGTCCAGCCGGAGGCGATCGAGAATCCATTCTATCAGCTCGCTCCTAACTGGGCGCATTATCCGCTGATCGTCTTCGCGACGGCAGCCGCCGTCATCGCCTCGCAGTCGATCCTGACCGGCGCCTTTTCGCTGACCCGTCAGGCCGTCCAGCTCGGATTGTTCCCGGCCGTCCGCATCAAGCATACTGCCCATGACCAGCAGGGGCAGATCTACATCCCGATCGTCAACTGGCTGATTTGCCTGGCGACCCTGACGTCGGTCTTCGCGTTCCGCTCGTCCGAAGCCCTGGCGGGCGCCTACGGCATCGCGGTCTCGTTGCTGATGGCGATCACCACCGGGCTGGCGGCGCTGATCGCGTTGAAATGGGGCTTCAATCCGGTTCTCGTCGTGGCGGTCAACGGCTTCTTCCTGCTGATCGACCTCACCTTCTTCGCGGCGAACCTGCCGAAGCTGCACGAAGGTGGCTGGTATCCGCTGCTGCTGGCGCTTGTCCTGACAGTGGTCATGCTGACCTGGCGACGGGGTCTAGCCCTGGTCGAGGCAGCCCGCAGCCGCCAGCGCGAGCCGGAGAAGGAGTTTCTGGACATGCTGGCGACGAATCCGCCGCTGCGCTTGCCGGGCACGGCAGCCTTCCTGGCCTCGGCGGCGCGCGGCCTCCCGCTCTCGCTCACGCATTTCGTCCGCCACAATCATGCGCTGCACGAGCGCATCCTACTGGTGACGGGCAAGCTCGAGGAGATTCCGCGCGTGTCAGACGAAGACCGGATGGAGCTGGTCGAGCTCGCGCCCAGCGTCACGCGCGTGATCCTGCATTTCGGCTTCATGGAGACGCCGCATATCCCGAATGGTTTGCGCTGCGGCGTCGAGCACGACCTGCTGCCGGGCGTCGATCTCGACGCGATGTCATATTATATCGGTCGCGAGACCGTCATTCCGCGCGAGGAGATCGCGGGCATGGCGATGTGGCGAGAAGCGCTTTTCGCCTTCATGCAGCGCAACGCCGAGCGGTCGGCTGCGCATTTCCACATCCCTGCCAAGCAGGTCGTCGAGGTCGGCGTGGAGATCGAGATCTGATCGCCGTAGCGCGGCGTCACTGGTCAAAAAAATGGTCATCCCGGGTGACCGGGATGACCAGCGTCATTCTATCGGGTGATATCAGAGCCCCAGCTTGCGCTTGCGCTGGCCGAGCGTGCGCAAGCGCAGCGCGTTGAGCTTGATGAAGCCGGCGGCGTCGCGGTGGTCGTATGCGACCGCGCCTTCCTCGAAGGTGACGAGGTCCTGATCGTAGAGCGAGTACGGGCTGGAGCGGCCGATGACGTGGACGCCGCCCTTATAGAGCTTGAGCCGCACCTGGCCTGCGACGAACTCCTGGCTCTTGTCGATCAGCGCCTGCAGCATCTCGCGCTCCGGCGAGAACCAGAAGCCGTTATAGATCAGCTCCGCGTATTGCGGCATGAGCTGGTCCTTGAGATGGGCGGCGCCGCGGTCGAGCGTGATCGACTCGATGGCGCGATGCGCGACGGCGAGGATCGTGCCGCCCGGGGTCTCGTACATGCCGCGGCTCTTCATGCCGACGAAGCGGTTCTCGACCAGGTCGAGCCGGCCGATGCCGTTGTCGCGGCCGAGCTCGTTGAGCCTGGCGAGCAGCTTGGCCGGCGAAAGCTGGACGCCGTCGATCGCGACCGCATCGCCCTTGGCGAAATCGATCGAGATCACGGTCGGGGTGTCCGGCGCCTCTTCCGGCGAGACGGTGCGCGAGAAGACGTAGTCCGGAACCTCCTGCGCCGGGTCCTCGAGCACCTTGCCCTCCGACGAGACGTGCAGCAGGTTGGCATCGGTCGAGAACGGCGCCTCGCCGCGCTTGTCCTTGGCGATCGGGATCTGGTGCTGCTCGGCGAAGGCGATCAGCTGCTCGCGCGAGCGCAGGTCCCATTCGCGCCAGGGCGCGATCACATGGACGTCGGGCTTCAGCGCATAGGCGGTCAGTTCGAAGCGGACCTGGTCGTTGCCCTTGCCGGTCGCGCCATGCGAGACCGCGTCGGCGCCGACCTTCTCGGCGATCTCGATCAGCTTCTTCCCGATCAGCGGGCGGGCGATCGAGGTGCCCAGCAGGTAGACGCCCTCATAGGTGGCGTTGGCGCGGAACATCGGGAATACGTAGTCGCGCACGAACTCCTCGCGCAGGTCCTCGATGAAGATGTTCTCCGGCTTGATACCGAGCAGCAGCGCCTTCTGGCGGGCGGGCTCCAGTTCCTCGCCCTGGCCGAGATCGGCGGTGAAGGTCACGACCTCGCAGTTATAGGTGGTCTGCAGCCATTTCAGGATGATCGAGGTGTCGAGGCCGCCGGAATAGGCGAGCACGACCTTGTTCACGCGCTTGTCGGCCATGGACTGGTCTTCCTGCAATGGCGGCACGAGGGCTCGTGCCTGGAGTAGAGAACGCGGCCCGGCCGGCCGCATTTCGGACGTAACCGGGCACTATCGCAGGGTTCGGGGCGACGCAATCGGAACCTTCTGATCGATCTGGCGTCATCCGCTGATGGGTTGCCGCCCGCAATGCGGGCGGAGCGCTGGGTTGCTTGGGGGTCAGATGCCGAATCGTCCTGTTCTGGATTTCTGGTACGAGTTCGCGTCGACCTATTCCTGCCTGAGCGCACTGCGGATCGAGGACCTGGCGGAGGCCGCCGGAGTGGCGGTGCGCTGGCGGCCGTTCCTGCTCGGCCCGATCTTCGCCGCGCAAGGCTGGGCGACTTCGCCCTTCAATCTCTACCCGAACAAGGGCCGCTATATGTGGCGTGACACCGCGCGCCGTGCCGCCCGCAACGGATTCGTCATCGTGCGGCCCGAGACCTTCCCGCAGAACTCGCTCGTCGCGGCGCGGCTCGCTTTGGCAGGGCGCGAGGCCGGCTGGCTGCCGGCCTTCTCCAAGGCGCTGTTCCGTGCGCAGTTCTGCGAAGGGCGCAACATCGCCGAGGAGGCGGTGTTGAATGCGGCGCTGCGCGAAGCCGGGGCCGATCCGGCCGCCGCCTTTCCGGCGTCGCGCAGCGAAGAGGTCAAGGGGCGGCTCAAGGCCGAGACCGAGCTTGCCAAATCGCTGGGGATCTTCGGGGCGCCGACCTTCGTCACCGGCGACGGCGAACTGTTCTGGGGCGACGATCGGCTGGAAGAGGCGCTTGCCTGGGCCCGCGACGGTCGCTAGCCGCCCGCCGGCGGTGCCGGCCGCGACCATGGCCCATGCGTCGCCGAGGTCTGGGCGATCTCCGGCAGGGGCTGCCTCTCGCTGATCTTCGGCGGGCCGGGCGGCGCCTGGGGCGGCAGGCGCCCGCCGGCCGTCTGCACCAGCGCCTGCACGCGCTTGGTGACGGAAGGATGGGTCGAGAACAGGTCGGCGAAATCGTCCGGGTCGTTCTCGAAGCACATGTCCATCACGCCTGACGGCACATTGTCGATGTCGGCGCGTCCGGAGATCTTCAGCAGCGCCGAGATCATCGCGTCCGGGTTCTTGGTCAGCTCGACCGCCCCGGCATCGGCGAGATATTCGCGGGCCCGCGACAGCGACAGCCGGATCAGCACGGCGAGCAGCCAGGCCACGGCGATCACCGCGAAGCCGAGGATGATCGCAAAGCCGCTGCCCTTCTTGTCACCGTCCGAGGAGATGCGCACTCGGCCGAGATTGCGGAACAGCACCTCGCCGACGAAGGAGATGATGCCGGCGATCACCACCGCGATCACCATCAGCCGGACGTCGCCATTGCGGATATGGGTCAGCTCATGGGCGATCACCGCCTCGATCTCGGCGTCGTTGAGCTGTTCGATCAAGCCGGTGGTCAGCGTGACCGTGAACTGCTTGTCGTTGACGCCGCTGGCGAAGGCGTTGAGCGCGTCGCTCTGGATGATCGCGAGCTTCGGCGTCACCATGCCGCGCGAGATGCAGAGATTCTCCAGCATCCGGTAGAGCTTGGGCTGGGCCTCCCGCGTCACGCCCTCGGCGCCCGAGACAGCCTCGATCAGCTTGACGTTGATTTTGAAGCCGATGAAGACCCACGCTGCGGTCCCCAGCGTGATGAAGGGCAGCCAGGACCAGAAGCGCTGGCCGACGAAGCTCAGCACCGTGCGCCCGCGTGGCACGCCGACATAGCCGTAGCCGACGAGCATGACGCCCCAGACGGTCAGGTAGACCATCAGGAAGAGCCCGATGATCAGGGCGACCGATCGGGTCCGGTTGTTGCGCTGATGGGTGTAGAGCCCGAAGGCTTCCCCCGGCATCGCCGCAGCTCCGCTGTGAGGCTACCGCGCCGCTTAGAACTTCACGGTCGGCGCGACTTCGATCTGCTTGCGCGTCTCTTCGCCGACATCGAAGAACTCGCGCGGGCTGAAGCCCATCTGCGGCGCGAAGAACACCGCCGGGAAGGCCTGGATCGCAGCGTTGAACTCGCTGACCGCATTGTTGAAGAAGCGCCGCGCCGCCGCCAGCTTGTCCTCGACATTGCCGAGGTCCTGCTGGAGCTGCTGGAAGTTCGCGCTCGCCTTGAGGTCTGGATAGGCCTCGCCCAGCGCCAGAAGACGCCCGACCGCGCCGGTGAGCTGCTGCTCGGCCACGGCCTGGTCGTGCGGGCCGCTGGCGGACTGCGCCTGGTTGCGCGCCTTGATCACCGCGTCGAAGGTCTCCTTCTCGTGGCTGGCATAGCCCTTCACGGTCTCGACGAGATTGGGGATCAGGTCGTGGCGCTGCTTCAATTGCACGTCGATGTCGGCAAAAGCTTGGTTGACGCGCTGGCGCATCGCGACGAGGCCGTTATAGGTCATGATCAGCCAGACCACGACGACGACGATCAGTCCAAGGACGACCCAACCCATGGTGTTCTCCTTCGGCTCAGGCGATCTTGCGGCACAGGCGAACTCGCCGGCAACCTCGCATGAAGGGCGACGCTAGGGAAGCTGTCGCCGCTCGCAAGCAGCGCTTTGCGTTGGTCAGGCCGGCTTTCCGACGCTGCTGCGCGCGATCATCCTGACCGTCGCGATCACAGCGGCCGCCGAGATCGCCGTCGCCAGCGAAAACAGCGCGCCATAGCCCAGCGTATCGGCGAGCTTGCCGGCCAGCATCGAGCCGGCGAGATAGACCAGCAATTGGGCGCAGGCGAGGATGGTGAAGTCGGTGCCCGGCTGCTCCGAGGTCGTCACCGCCATGAACAGCGAATAGAGCGCGACGATCTCCATATAGCGGATCAGGGTCTGAAAGCCGGCGGCGCCGAAGAGCGGCCAGGCACCGACGACGGCTCCGAGCGCATGGCAGGCGAAGAGCAGGAAGCAGAGCGTGCGCGCCGCACCGAGCAGCGCGAGCACGAAGGCGATGCCCCGGCGCTTGACCAGCCAGGCGGCGATCGCAGAGCCGGCGAGGCCCGCTGTCGTCGCCGATATCCCGGAGAGATAGCCGATCTGGTTGAGCGGCACGCCGGCATCGACGAGGTAGGAGCCCTCCATCGCCTTCACCAGCCCCTCGCTTGCCCGGTAGATCAGCGCGATCCAGAGGATCTGGCGCGCTTCCGGCCGGCGCAGGAAGGCACGGATCGAGGGGCGCTTCGCCTTTTCGGCTGGCGTCGGATCGCCCTCGCGCATCATCGCCGCCGCGACGAGCGGCAAAAGCGAGATCGCGGCGATGGCGATCAGCATGCCGGTCCAGCCGATGGAATGGTGCAGGACGAGCCCGAGCGTGCCGCCGATCACCACGCCGAAGGCGATCGAGCCGCCCTGGATGGCGTTGCCGACGGCGCGGTCGGTTTCCGGCAGGTATTTCGCGGCATAGCCGTCGGTTGCGATATCCTGGGTCGAGATCAGCAGCGAGGCGACAAAGCCGATCGCTATGATCCTGGTGACATCGAGCGGTCCGACGGCGATCAGCGCGAGGATGCACAGGATCGTGCCGGTCTGGGTGAGGAAGACCCAGCCGGCCCGGTGTGCCCGCGCGAACGGCCTGATCCGGTCGATCCACGGCGCCCAGGCGAATTTGAGCACCAGCGGCAGGAGCAGGATGCTCATAGAGCCGATGGCTGTGCGCGAAACGCCGGCCTCGCGCATGATCGGCGGCAGGGCTGCGACGAAGAGATAGGACGGGATCGCCTGCGCGAGGTAAAGCCCGCCGAGCACGGCGAAGAGCCGGTAGCGTGCGGCATTGCTGGCCGGAGCTGCGCCGACGGCGGCCTCGCCGGCGCTCATGCCGCTCTCCGGTGCTTCAGCAGGAAGGCGCGGGCCGCTGCCTCGTCGGTCTCCAGGCTGATCGGAAAGGGCCAGAGCCGGCGGAAGACGTCGGCCATCGCCTCGGTCGCGCCGGGGCGTACGATCGCGCAGGCGCCGCACAGCGCGCCGAACTGGGCCCGCGTTCGCTTGAACCAGATCGCCTGCTCGCGTTCGCCGGCCTGCGACAGCTTGCGGCCGCCGCCGAACACGGTGAGCAGCAGGAATGGCTCTTCGCGCCGGCCGAGCTCGGCGAGTGCGTCGAGATAGGCACGCTCGTCATTGTCGGCATAGGGCGGCGCAAAGCGCAGGGTGACGATGCCGTCGGCGTCGCTGTCGAGGCTGACCATGGTCAGAAGCTCTTGCGGAAGCCGAGCGTCACGGTGCGGCCCCAAGCGTAGTTGGCGAGGTTGCGTACTGAGGTCGCGGTCGGGTTCTGGTAGTTGCGGTCGAACAGGTTGTTGACCGCGACATAGGCCTCGCCTTCGAGCACCGGGGCAGTGAAGGCGACGTTCATGGTGGCGGCGCCCTTCAGCTTGTTGCGGGTGCCGCGCAGGTCGGTCGCGACGTCGCGGTCGGAGAAGGCCTCGCCCTCGAGCCTGAGCTGCATGCCGTTGGTGAAGCGGTAGCTGCCGTAGAGCATGCCGCGATAGGGCGAGCCGATGCGGTTGTTCGGCAGGGCGCTGTCGAGCTTGCGGTCGCCATTGGTGTCGTAGCGGCCTTCGCGATAGGACAGGACCGTGCCGAGGGTGAACTGCTCGGTGACGGCGACGTCGCCGGTCGCCTCGACGCCCCAGATCCGCTCCCGCTGCTGAGAGATCGTGTTGCTCGCCTGGTCGAAGGTCACGCCCTTGCTGGAGGTGCTGATGAAGCCCGTCAGCGAGCCCTTGAAGATGCCATGGCTGCCGCGGATGCCGAGCTCGTAATTGTTGACGATCTGCGCTTCCGGCGCGATCGAGGCATAGCTGATGCTGCGCCGGCTGGCCGGCAGGCAGTTCACATTGGTGACCGGGCAGGCATAGGCGGTGGAGATGCCGGCCCGCCTTGTGAAGGCGCCGACATCCGGCAATGCGAAGCCCTGCGAGAAGCCGCCGAAGATCTCGCTGCTCTCGGAGAGTTTCACCGTGGCGCCGAGATTGCCGGTCCAGGCCTTGTAGTCGAACTTGCCGCCGGTGACGTTGAGCGCCGGCAGCACGAAGCTCTGATAGCCCTGCGCATTATTGGCGGCGACCGCCGCATAGGCCGCCGGGCGGACATAGTCGCTGACATCCAGCGAGAAATATTCGTAGCGCAGGCCGCCGCGTAGGGTGATCCGCTCGCCGACCGGGATCTGCAGCTGGCCGAAGGCGGCGCTCGTTGTCTGCTTCAGTGGCGTGAACACGTCCTGGCCACTCGTCAGCGTTTGCCAGGTCTTCTCCTGGCTGAGGTCGCCGCCCCAGGTGAACTTGGCGCCGGGCAGGATGCGATCGAGCGGGGTGTCGATCGTCAGGTTCACGCCGCCGCGTTGCGAATAGAGCGTGGTCTGGTTGTCCGGGCTCGTCGGCGAGGCCGGATTGAAGGAGTAGTAGACCTGCGAATTATAGGGGTAGGAGAAGGTCGAGTAATTGAAGCGCTTCTTGATGTCGTTGTAGTAGCCGAGCAAGCTGAGCTTGCCGAGGGCGAAGTCGCTGTCGCTGTAGCGCAGCGAGATCGACTTGGTGTCCTCGATGACGTTCTGGCCGGTATAGAGCTGTGTCCGGTCCGGCCGGGCGAAGGGCGCGGCGTAGTTGGTCAGGTATTTCGGGTCCTGGTCGAAGGCGATCAGCGAGCCCTGTAACTCTATCCGCTTGCTGGCGTCGAAGTCGTAGCCGAGCTTGGCGAGCAGGTTGCCGGCCTTGTAGCGGTCGCCGCCGCCTTGGCCGAGCAGGCCGTCGGAGGGCAGTTCGCGCCCCTTGCCGTCATAGGTGCGGCCGGCGCCGCGGGCGCTGCCGGAGATCAAGTAGTCAAAACCGTTCGGGATCTTGCCGGAGACGGTGACCGAAGCTTCCGGCGCCAGCGAGCGGCCGAGAGCCTGGGTGAAGCCACGCACAGCGGTGTTGACCGTCACCCGCGGCTTGCTGCCGTCGGCCGCCTTCTTGGTGATGAAGTTGACCGTGCCGCCGGTCGCGCCGGCGCCGTAGAGGCTTGAGGCACCGGCGACCATCTCGATGCGCTCGACCGTGTTGAGGTCGATCAGCGAAAGGATGCGCGAGACGTCGCGCAGCGGCGTGTTCATCGGCACGCCGTCGATCAGCACCAAGAGGTCGCGGCCGCGATAGTTCTCAGAGGCGCTCGACACCGTCTGCGTCGACATCGAATAGCCGGGCACCAGCTTGCCGAGCGCGGCGGCGGCGTTCGGGCTGAACTTGAGCTGCTCCTCGATCTGCGCCCGGTCGAGCACCTGGATCGATTGCGGCGTCTCGGCCGTGCTGCGCTCGGTGCGGGCCGCCGTGACGGTGATCGTGTCGAGATCGATCACAGGCGAGGGCGTCGATTGCGCCACCGCCGCCGAAGCGCAAAGCAGAGCCGGCAGGCTGATGGCGAGGGAAGCGCGCTTGCTCATGAAGACACCTGTCGTCGTCGGTCCGGATCGGTTTCCCGAGCGAAAGCGTATCGCCTGGGGTCTTTCGATCTGAAGTTGTGGTGCCGTTTCGATCTTAGTTTAGAACTAGAATAAACTAGCTTTATTCATTGATCTGTGCGGCGAAAAGCTCTCGATGCATTGTGTTCTTGCGATCTCTAAAGTTATATCGAAAGCATCATCTTGGACTTGCGCGAACGCGCCATGGGACAAAAGCGAACTCCGATGCGCGACGATGTGGCTGTGGCAGCGCTGCAACGGTCTGCCGGCGCGAAAGTCGCCGAGGGCGAAACCTTCGCGCCGTTCTGGCTTGTTTCGGGCGAAGCGGCGCCCGAGGAAGTCCGGGCGATGGCGCACAGGGTCTTCGGTCACGTACCTGATGGCGATGACATCCGCGCCGAGGCCGCCTTGCCCTTTGCCGCCCGCAGCATGCTGACGACGCGGCCCGATATCGGGCTGATGTCCTGCTTTTCTCCGGCGACGCCCTGGATTTGGCCGGCGCGCCAGGGCGCGCAGGAGCCGCGCTATGTCCTCGTCCGCCCGTCCGATGGCCGCTGCGTCATCGAGCAGGCGGGCCGCCGCATCTCGTTGCGGGCCCGCGATGCCGCGGTCGTCGACCTCGCCAGGGAGACACGTTTCACTCTGGTCGAGCTCGGCCGCATCGACCTGATTGCGCTTGATCCGGCGCGCTTGCCGGCTCTGAAAGAGCTCGCTTCCGATGAGCTGATGCAGGCGATCCCGCGCGGCAATCGCGGCTTGCAGGTGTTGGCGCATTATGGGGCGTTGCTGCTGCGCGGCCTGTTCCCGCTGAATTCGGCGCCGCTGCGCGATCTCGCCATCGGCCATGTCCACGATCTGATCGGCGTGATGCTGGCCGATCGCAGCGCGCCGCCGGTGACGGCGACGCCGCGCCGCGGCGGTCGGCTCGCCGCGATCAAGGCCGATATCGAGACCAGGCTGGAGCGGCGCGAGCTCTCGATCGACATGATCGCCGGGCTCTACGGTGTGACCCCGCGCGCCATCCAGAAGGCCTTCGGCGCCGAAGGGCGCACCTTCTCCGACTATGTGCTGGAGCGCCGGCTCGAGCGCGCCTGGCTCAAGCTGATGTCGGCCGAGGACGACGCCATCACGATCAGCAGCGTCGCCTTCGAGGTCGGCTTCGGCGATCTCTCCTATTTCAACCGCAGCTTCCGCAAGCGCTTCGGCCGCTCGCCCTCGCAGGTGCGGCGAGGCTAGGCAGATTCGACGGCTTTACCGGCGACCCGATCTGTAGAGAGATGCGGCGGGGGCCTCGCACACATCGTGATCTCGCATATCGACCCACTCGCCTATCTGAAGGCCGCAGCCCTTGTCGCCGCCGCGACGGTGCCCGCCGTCATCCTCGTCGCGCTGACGCCGCTGGAGAGCGTCGCGGCGGTCTATATATTGCCGGTGCTCGCTGCGGCGGTCTGGTGTGGCACCGGCCCCGCAGTCGCCGCCGCCTTGCTCGGCGCGGTGATGACCTCGCTGTTCTACCCGCCGCTCTTCAGCATCGAGGTCGTGCGGCCCTCGCAAATCGTCGATCTCGTCATCTCGCTGGTCGTCGCCCTGACGATCGGGCGGCTCGCCGGGCATTTGCGCGCCGAGATGCTCCGCGTGCGCGAGGATGAGCGGCGGGTGCGCCAGCTCTATGGCCTCAGCAGCGAGATCGCGGGGGCCGGTGACGTCGCGGCGATCTACGACATCGTCGCCGCCCATATGGCGGAGGCGCTGAAGCGCGAGGTCGTGCTGTTCGCCGCCGGAGACCGCCAGTCTTGGCAGGCAATCGGCCGCCCGGCAGCGGCGCCGCATCCTGCCGAACTCGCCGAGGCGGCCCGCAGCTTTGCCGAGAGCCGCAGCCACGCTAAAAGCCCTGATGTCTCGGTTGCCGACTTGCCGGCGCGAGGACGCTGGCTGCTCTGCGGGCTGGGCAAGCCCGGGCCGCTCCAGGCGGTGCTCGCGGTCGCGATGGGCGGTGATGGTCACGATCCGAGCGGCGAGATCGTCGCCAGCGCTCGCTTCATCCTCGAGGAGGGTGCCCGTTCGCTCGAGCGGCTGGGATTGACGCGAGCGCTCGAGGAGAGGCAATTGCGCCAGCGGACCGATGCTCTGCGCGACATCCTGATGGAATCGGTCTCGCATGAATTGCGCACGCCGCTGGCGAGCATCCTCGGCTCGGCCAGCGTCCTTTCGGCCGCGCCGGCGGTGTCGGCCGAGCCGCGCCTGTCCGATCTGTCGAAGGCCATCGCCTCCGAGGCCGGCCGTCTCGACCGGCGCATCCAGAACCTGCTCGACGTCACCCGTATCCGTGCCGGCGCCTTGCAGCCGCGCTTCGACGAGATCGATCCGGCCGATATCGTCAATGGCGCGCTCGATAGCGCCGCCGAGCGGCTGAGCGGCCGCAAGGTCGTGCTGGCGCTGGCGCGCGAACACCCTTTCGTTCGGGTCGATCCGATTCTGATCGAACAGGCGCTGATCAACATCCTAGAGAACGCTGCCAAATTCGCGCCGGAAGCGACGCCGATCACGATCAGCGCCGGCGTGGTCGAAGGCAGGCTGGAACTGGCGGTGCGCGACGAGGGGGCCGGGCTCGACCAACGCGAGGCGGAGCAGATCTTCGAGCGCTTCCATCGCGGCGAGCGCCATGCCGATATAGCAGGTGGAAGCGGGCTCGGGCTCAGCATCGCCAGGACCTTCGTCGAGGCGAATGGCGGCAGCATCGAGCCGCTGAGCGAGGGGCCGGGCAAGGGCACGAAGATGCGCATCTGGTTGCCGCTCGCGCCTGTGCGACGCATCAGGGAAGGGGATGATGACTGAAACGAGCCAGAAGGGCGCTGGCCCCTTAGTCCTCGTGGTCGATGACGAGCCGCAGATTCGGCGTTTCCTCAAGACCGGCTTCGAGATGCAGGGCTTCCGCATCGCCGAGGCCGAGACCGCCAAGCAGGCGCTCGAGCTTGCGGTGATGCGCCGGCCGGACCTGGTTATGCTCGATCTCGGCCTGCCCGATGCCGACGGCGCGAGCGTGCTGGAGGCGCTGCGCGGCTGGTTCCAGGGCGCGGTCATCGTCCTCTCGGTCCGCAGCTCGGAAGAGGAGAAGGTCGCGCTGCTGGAGAAGGGCGCCGACGATTATGTGGTGAAGCCCTTCGGCATGGCCGAGCTCCTGGCCCGTGCCCGGGTCGTGCTCCGGCGCGTGGTTCAGCCCGGTGGGGCCGAGCCGATGCTGCGCGTCGGCGGGCTGAGCGTCGATCTCGCCCGGCGCCTGGTCAGCCTCGACGGCGTTCCGGTCGTGCTGTCGCCGAAGCAGTTCGCTCTGCTCAGGGTGCTCGGTGCCCATCACGGCAAAGTGCTCACCCATCGCCAGCTGATGAAGGAACTCTGGCCAAAGGACCCGGACGAGGACGTGCAATACCTGCGCATCCTGATGAAGAAGCTGCGCGACAGGATCGAGCCCGATCCGGCCCGCCCGGCCTATCTCGTGACCGAGCTCGCCATCGGCTACCGGCTGCGGACGCAGGAGCAGCTCGACGCCGTCGGCTATGCGTCAGCTATGCGCTAGGCCGCTTCCCGACATGGAACGGCTAAGCGCGTAGCTGCTAGCCACCGACTCCGAGAAGCGCGTGGGGACGCGCCCGGAGCCGGGAACGCCTTATATGTTCAAACTCTGGTTGGCGCTCGCCACGGTGGGCGGCATGGCCGCGACGGTCTGGCTGGCCTGGACCTTCTGCCGCCAGTTGATGCCCCTGGCCCGGGCGATCGACAGGCTCGGCGGCTCGCTCGGCGTCATCTCCAGCTGGCTCGTTCTGCTCGCCTGCCTGATCAGCGCCGGCAACGCCACGATCCGCTATCTCTTCTCGACCAGCTCCAATGCCTGGCTGGAGCTGCAATGGTACATGTTCGCCGGCATGGTGCTGCTCGGCTCGGCCTATACGCTGCGGGTCAACGAGCATGTCCGCGTCGATCTGTTCTACGGCATCGTCTCCGACCGCGCCCGCCACTGGATCGACCTGATCGGCGGCGCCGTGTTCCTGCTGCCGATGTGCCTGGTGATGATCTGGTTCACCTGGCCCTGGTTCGTGCAGTCCTGGACGCTGAATGAATCCTCCAGCAATGCCGGCGGCCTGATCCGCTGGCCAGTCATCCTGCTTCTGCCGGTCGGCTTCAGCCTGATCCTGCTCCAGGGCGTCTCGGAGATGATCAAGCGTGCCGCCGCGCTGCGCGGCTTCCATCAGCACGAATACGCTTACGAGAAGCCGCTGCAATGATCGACGCCATCCGCGCCAATCTCGGCCCCATGATGTTCGGGGGCCTGATCGTCTTCCTGCTGATCGGCTATCCCGCCGCCTTCTCGCTGGCGGCGGTCGGGCTGTTCTTCAGCTTCATCGCGATCGAGATGGGGGTGATCGCGCCCCAGTACATGGGCAATCTCACCTTCCAGCTCTATTCGATCATCTCGAACGACCTTCTGCTCTCGATCCCGTTCTTCACCTTCATGGGCGCGGTGCTGGAGCGTTGCGGCCTGGCCGAGGACCTGCTCGATTCGATCGGCCAGCTCTTCGGCAGCGTGCGCGGCGGCCTGTCCTATGCCGTCATCTTCGTCGGCGCGATCCTCGGCGCCATCACCGGCACGGTCGCGGCCTCGGTCATCGCCATGGGGGTGATCTCGCTGCCGGTGATGATGCGCTATGGCTACAACATGCAGCATGCCACCGGCGTCATCGCCGCGTCCGGCACCATCACCCAGCTGATCCCGCCCTCGCTCGTGCTCGTCGTCCTCGCCGACGTGATGGGCAAGTCGGTCGGCGACATGTATGCCGGCGCGATCGGCCCCAGCATCGTCCAGGTCGCGCTGTTCTGCATCTGGGTCGTGATCCTCAGCATCATCAAGCCGCATCATGTGCCGGCGCTGCCGCCCGAGGCGCGCACGCTCAAGGGCTGGGCGCTGGCGATCAAATGCGTCCGCGGCATCGTCCCCTCGGCGGCCCTGATCTTCCTCGTGCTCGGCACGATCTTCATGGGTCTGGCGACGCCGACGGAAGCGGGCGCCATGGGCGCGGTCGGCGCGCTGGCGCTGGCGGCGCTCTACCGCACGTTGAGCTGGAAGCTGACCTATCAGGCGATGTCCTCGACCATGCGCATCACCGCCATGGTGACGATGATCCTGATTGGCGCACGCGTCTTCAGCCTGGTCTTCCAGGGCGTCGGCGGCGGACTCTGGATCGAGCACATGCTGACCGGGTTGCCCGGCGGTCAGGTCGGCTTCCTGGCCTTCACCATGGTGTTCGTCTTCTTCATTGCTTTCTTCCTCGACTTCTTCGAGATCGCCTTCATCATCATCCCGCTGCTGACCCCGGCGGCGGCGAAGCTCGACATCAACCTGATCTGGTTCGGCCTGCTGATCTGCGCCAACATCCAGACCTCGTTCATGCATCCGCCCTTCGGCTTCGCATTGTTCTATCTGCGTGGTATCGCGCCGCCGACGGTGAAGAGCCGCGACATCTATCTCGGCTCGATCCCCTGGATCGTGCTGCAGCTCATCCTGGTCGCGCTGATGATCGCCTTCCCGGAGATGGTGACCTACTGGCTCGACAAGCCGAAGATGATCGACCCGGCCGCGATAGAGCGCCAGTTCCAGAGCCTGCCCGGCCTGGACGGGCTCAACCTGCCGGCGCCGGGACTGAACTGACGTCCCGGCAAAGGCGAGGCCTATGTCAGGCTGCGACCGCGGCCCGTCCCAGCGCCGGCTGGATTTCGGCAAGCAATTCGTAGGAACGCTTGCGGGCCGCATGGTCGAAGATCGCCGAGGCGACGATCAGCTCGTCCGCCTTGGTCTTCTCGATGAAGGCCTGCAATTGCGCCCGCACGCTCTCGCGCGAGCCGACGAAGGAGCAGGCCAGCATGCGCTGCGCCTGCGCCTTCTCCGGGCCGGACCAGTAATCCTCGATGTCGTCGATCGGCCTCGGCAGCAGGCCGCGCCGGCCGCGCAGCATGTCGGCGAAGCGCTGCTGCACCGAGGTGAAGAGGTATTGTGCCTCGGCGTCCGTGTCGGCGGCGACGACGTTGCAGCCGACCATGGCATAGGGCTTGTCGAGCTGGGCCGAAGGCTGGAAGCGCTCGCGATAGACGGCAAGCGCGTCCATCAGCGCATCCGGCGAGAAATGCGAGGCGAAGGCATAGGGCAGTCCGAGCACGGCGGCGAGCTGCGAGCCGAATAGGCTGGAGCCGAGAATCCAGAGCGGGACATTGGTGTTGGTGCCCGGCACCGCCTGGATCACCTGGTCGGGCTGCAACGGGCCGAGCAGGGCCTGCAATTCGAGCACGTCCTGCGGGAAGCGCTCGGAGGCGTCGGCCTCGCGTCGCAGCGCCCGCCAGGTGCGCTGATCGGTGCCGGGCGCGCGCCCGAGCCCGAGGTCGATGCGGCCGGGATAGAGCGTCTCCAGCGTGCCGAACTGCTCAGCGATCACGATCGGTGAATGGTTCGGCAGCATGATCCCGCCGGCGCCGACGCGGATCGTCTTGGTGCCTTCGGCGACATAGCCGATCGCGACCGAGGTCGCGGCGCTGGCGATGCCGGTCATGTTGTGGTGCTCGGCCAGCCAGAACCTGGTGTAGCCGAGCCTTTCGGCATGGCGGGCGAGGTCGCGGCTGTTGTGGAGGGCGTCTGCTGCGGTCGAACCCTCGGCGATGAAGGCGAGGTCGAGGATGGAGAGCGGGAACATGCGGGGCTTCCCTTGCATCGCTCCGGCTTGGCGCCGGGCTTCGCTGCGAAAGATCGGCAGCCTTCCGGCGGCTCGCAAGGCCGCTCCACGCATGCGCGACCGGCATTTCGCGCCGCAATCTGCTTGCAGAATGCGTCGATAATCGCTAGGTCAGCCTCGTCCGAAAGGCCGTGATCGATCACAGCCGGGGGCGGCCGAAATGGCCGGCTCCCGTTTCGTGTTTGGAAAACGGCCCGGCGGATGCGGATCGGCCCCTGCGGCCAGGCGCCGCCGTCCCGAGGGATGGCTCGCTCCACGAGTGGAGCACCGTGCGGATCGATCCGGTGTGCAGCACCAACCCAATCGGCGCCATGCCGGACATCCGCGGGATACGCGGCCGGCGTTCAGGAGCATATATGTCAGCTGTCGAAAGCTATAGCGCGGGTCGCGAGGATTTCGCCGCCCTGCTCGAGGAATCGTTCACCCGGAACGAGGCCCTCGAAGGGACCGTCATCAAGGGCAAGGTCGTTGCCATTGAGAAGGACATGGCGATCATCGACGTCGGTCTGAAGACCGAAGGTCGCGTCGCCCTTAAGGAATTCACCGGCCCGGGCCGGGACGAAGAGCTCAAGGTCGGCGACGAGGTCGAGGTCTATCTCGACCGGATCGAGAACGCGCTCGGCGAAGCCGTCATCTCGCGCGACAAGGCCCGCCGCGAAGAGAGCTGGGTCAAGCTCGAGAAGGCGTTCGAGGCCCGCGAGAAGGTCATGGGCAACATCTTCAACACGGTGAAGGGTGGCTATACCGTCGATCTCGACGGCGCCGTCGCCTTCCTGCCGCGTTCGCAGGTGGACATCCGCCCGATCCGCGACGTCGGCCCGCTGATGGGCCAGCCGCAGCCCTTCGAGATCCTCAAGATGGATCGTCGCCGCGGCAACATCGTCGTCTCGCGCCGCACCGTGCTCGAAGAGACCCGCGCCGAGGCGCGCTCCGAGCTCGTCGCCTCGCTCGAAGAGGGCCAGGTCATCGACGGCGTCGTCAAGAACATCACCGAGTACGGCGCGTTCGTCGACCTCGGCGGCATTGACGGCCTGCTGCACGTGACCGACATGGCCTGGCGCCGTGTCAACCATCCGTCCGAGGTCGTGACCATCGGCCAGACGGTCAAGGTCAAGATCATCAAGATCAACCAGGAGACGCACCGCATCTCGCTGGGCATCAAGCAGCTGCTGGCCGATCCGTGGGATGGCATCGCCGCCCGCTACCCGGTCGGTACCCGCCTGAAGGGTCGCGTCACCAACATCACGGACTACGGCGCGTTCGTCGAGGTCGAGCCGGGCATCGAAGGCCTGATCCACGTCTCGGAGATGTCCTGGACCAAGAAGAACGTCCACCCCGGCAAGATCGTCTCGACCTCGCAGGAAGTCGACGTCGCGATCCTCGAGGTCGATCAGGTCAAGCGCCGCATCTCGCTCGGCCTCAAGCAGACCCTGCGCAACCCGTGGGAAGTCTTCGCCGAGCAGCATCCGAGCGGTTCGGTGGTCGAGGGCGAGGTCAAGAACAAGACCGAGTTCGGTCTGTTCCTCGGCCTCGAGGGCGACATCGACGGCATGATCCATCTGTCGGACCTGGACTGGAACCGTCCGGGCGAGCAGGTGATCGAGGAGTACAAGAAGGGCGACATGCTCCAGGCGGTCGTCCTCGATGTCGACGTCGAGAAGGAGCGCATCTCGCTAGGCCTGAAGCAGCTCGGCGGCGATCCCTTCGTGGATGCCGGCGAGTTCAAGAAGGGCCAAGTCGTGACCTGCGAGATCATCGACGTCAAGGACGGTGGTCTCGACGTCAAGATCTCCGGCACCGACATGACGACCTTCATCAAGCGCGCCGAAATCGCGCGTGACCGTGCCGAGCAGCGCCCAGAGCGCTTCGCGGCCGGCGAGAAGGTCGACGCTCGCGTCATCCTCTTCGACAAGAAGGCCCGCAAGATCCAGGTCTCGATCAAGGCCCTGGAAGTGGCCGAGGAGCGCGAGGCGATGGCCCAGTACGGTTCGGCCGACTCGGGTGCTTCGCTCGGCGACATCCTGGGCGCTGCCCTCAAGAAGGCGACGACCGACAAGAAGTGATCATCAGGCCGCATCTCGCGGCCTGACCAATCCATCGGCCCGCGCGGAGAAATCCGCGCGGGCTTTTGTTTCGGCCGAGGTCGTCATTCTCGGACGAAGCGAAGCGTAGATCCGAGAATCTCAGGACCAGAGAGCGCTGGTTTCCGAGATGGTCGGATCAAGCCCGACCATGACGAGATGAGCTGGAGACGGACATGCAGGACGCAGCGATCGGGATCGATTTCGGCACCACCAACAGCGTGGTCGCGCTCGCACGTCCGGACGGCTCGGTGACGACCCGCAGCTTCGCCACCAGGCAGGGCGCCGTCGATGCCTACCGCTCGGCCCTGATGTTCTGGCGCGAGGGCCGGCCGCCCCACGCCCATGTCACCCATGTCAGCGGCCCCGATGCCCTCGACATGGCGCTCGGCATGACCACCGAGCACCGCTTCCTGCAATCGCTGAAGACGCATCTGTCGAGCCGCGCCTTCCAGGAGACGCGCCTGTTCGGCAAGCTCTTCCGGCTGGAGGATCTGATTGCGGTCTTCCTGAGCGACCTCTCCGCCGGCCTCGACGGTCTCGGTGAGCGCGCCGTCCTCTCCGGCCGCCCGGTCGTCTTTGCTGGTGATCGTCCCGACGAGGCGCTGGCCCTCACGCGCCTCTCCGCCGCCTATGGCAAGGCCGGCATGAACAAGGTCGACTTCGCCTATGAGCCGCTCGGCGCCGCCTATTGGTATGCCCGCGAATTGAAGACGCCGCAGACCATGCTGGTCGCGGATTTCGGCGGCGGTACCAGCGACTTCTCGGTGATGCGGTTCGAGCCCGGCAGCAACGGGACCTTGCAGGCCGTGCCGCTCTCGCATGCCGGCGTCGGCGTCGCCGGCGACACCTTCGACTACCGCATCATCGAGCATGCGGTCTCGCCTTTGCTCGGCAAGGGCTCGGACTACCTCTCCTTCGGCAAGCGCCTGCCCATCCCGGCGCATTACCATGCCGCCTTCGCGCAATGGCACCGGCTCTCGCTGATGAAGAGCAGGGAGACCATGACCGAGCTCAAGGCGCTCATCCGCGACGCGGTCGAGCCCGGGCGGCTGGAAGACCTGATGACGGTGATCGAATATGATCTCGGCTACGAGCTCTACCGCGCCGTCTCGGCCACCAAGATCGCGCTCTCCTCGCAGGAGGAGGCACAGCTCAGCTTCGATCAGATGGGCGTGCGCATCGACCGCACGGTGACGCGGGCCCTGTTCGATAGCTGGATCGCCGAGGATGTCGCGGCGATCGAGGGCGCGCTCGACGAGGCGCTGGAGGCCGCCGGCGTCGCCGGCGACAAGATCGAGGCGGTGTTCATGACCGGCGGCACCTCCTACGTGCCGGCGGTGCGCGCTCTGTTCGACCGGCGCTTCAGCCCGCAGCGCATCCATATCGGCGACGCCTTCCGCTCGGTCGCGAGCGGCCTTGCCCTGCTCGCGCTCGACCGGCAGCGGGCGCTCGCCGCGGCCTGAGCCGGGCATCCTGTCGCATCGATTGTTGCCTTGCCCGTCCCGCACCGGGGAGCTACATCACAGGGCCCCTGGAGCCCGCGCCGCCCTGCTTGCCCTGCAAGCGATCGGAGCGTGGCCTCTGTCGCAAAGTGAGAGCCGGAGCCGCCGACATGTCGTCCGATGCCGATCTGCTCGCCGATCGCCGCAGCCTGCGGCGTAAGCTCTCGCTCTGGCGGCTGCTCGCGCTCGCCGGCGTCGTCGTCATGGTCGTCGCCGGTGCCTTGGCCTGGAGCGGCCGCCTGCCGGGCAGCACTTCGCAGGCGCATATCGCCCGCGTCACCGTTTCCGGCTTCATCTCCGGCGACCGCCGTACGCTCGACCTGATCAAGTCGCTGGAGGACAGCCGCGCCAGCGCCGTGCTGCTCAGCATCGACAGCCCCGGCGGCACCGTGACGGGCTCGGAAGCGGTCTATGATGCGGTCCGCCGCCTCGCCGCCAAGAAACCCGTCGTCGCGGTCGTGGACGGCATGGCCGCCTCCGGCGGCTATATCGTCGCGCTCGGCAGCGAGCGCATCGTTGCGCGCCAGACCTCGATGGTCGGCTCGATCGGCGTGATCGCCCAGATTCCCAATGTCGCAAGGCTGCTCGACACGATCGGCGTCAAGTTCGAGATCACCCGGTCGAGCCCGTTGAAGGCCGCGCCGAGCGGTTTGGAGCCGACCTCGCCGGAGGCGGCCGCCGAGACCGCCCGCGTGATCGCCGACAATTACGACTGGTTCAAGCGGCTGGTCGGCGAGCGCCGCAAGCTCGCCGATCCCGAGATCGCCGCGGTGTCCGACGGCCGTGTGCATTCCGGCCGCCAGGCGATCAAGCTCAAGCTCATCGACGAGGTCGGCAGCGAGCGGGAGGCGGTTGCCTGGCTGGAGCGCGAGAAGGGCGTCGGCAAGGATCTGCCGGTGCGCGACTGGCGTCGCCGGAGCGAATCCTCGTCCCTGGGACTGTGGAGCGCGAGCGAGGCAATGGCGCGCGCCGCCGGGCTGGAGGCGCTCGCGGCACTGCTCGCGCGTGCTGCCGATGCCCCGGTTGGACTACGGCTTGACGCGCCCTTGGCGCTCTGGCAGCCTGCCGTCGAAAAGTGACGATGTTACAAGCGGTTATATTGGACCCATGATAAAATCAGAACTCGTCCAGCGCATTGCCGAGCGCAACACCCACCTCTATCAGCGCGACATCGAGAACATCGTCGGCTCGATCCTTGACGAGATCGTCAAGGCTCTGTCGCGTGGCGACCGGGTCGAGTTGCGCGGCTTCGGCGCCTTCTCGACCAAGGAGCGCGCTGCGCGGGTCGGCCGCAACCCGCGCACGGGCGATTCCGTCAAGGTCGACCAGAAATTCGTACCGGTCTTCAAGACTGGCAAGGAGCTGCGCATGCGGCTGAACGGCAAGGCCTGAACGGGCTGGAGAAGCGGGGCGAAAAGTGGAAACCGGTTTTTCGCACGAAACCCGCTCCGGACTCTTGGAAGCGGTCACATTGATCCTGGATCGATGCGATCCCGGATCAATGTGATTTAGGAGAGCGAGATGAAGGCTTTCTTCAAGGCGCTGGTGCTCGTTCCCGTCGCGCTGATCGTCGTGCTGTTCTCGGTGGCGAACCGCGCCCCGGTGCGGGTATCGCTCGACCCGATCAGCCGCGATGCACCGGCCTTGGCGCTCGACCTGCCGCTCTTTGCCGTGATCCTCGCCGCGATCGCCGTCGGCATCCTGATTGGCGGCTTCGCCTCCTGGCTCGCGCAGGGCAAGCATCGCAAGGCGGCGCGGGTCAATCGCCGCGAGGCTGACAAGCTGCGCAACGAGGCGCAGTCGCTGCGTGCCGCGGTGCCGGATTCGGCGCTCCCGGCGCTGACCAGCCGCGTCTGAAGCTGCCATCATGCGCTTCTTCTCCGCCGCCGAGATCGACGGCCTCTTGAATTTCCCCGCTCTGGTCGATGCGCTCGCCGAGGCCTTCCGCGGCGATATCGTCACGCCGGTACGCCATCACCATGAGATCGAGCGGCCGGATGCGGCCGCGACCCTCCTGCTGATGCCGGCCTGGACGGCACCGGAGGCGAGCCCTGCCTTCCTCGGCACCAAGGTCGTCACCGTATTCCCGGGCAATGCTGCGGTGAGCCTGCCGAGCGTGATGGGCAGCTATCTGCTGATGGACGGCGCGACCGGTGCGCCGCTCGCGGCGTTCGACGGCGCGCGCCTGACGCTGTGGCGCACGGCAGCAGCCTCGGCGCTTGCCTCGCGCATGCTCGAGCGTCCGGATACCAAGCGAATGCTGATGGTCGGGGCCGGCCCACTCTCGACCTTCCTGGTCAAGGCGCATCGCAGCGTCCGCCATTTCGAGGACATCGCGATCTGGGCGCGGCGGCCGGAAGCTGCTGCCGAAATTGTCGAGGAACTGGCGCGCGACGGGATCGAGGCGCGCGTCGCTGACAATCTGGAGGCCGAGGCGCGCCAGGCCGACCTGATTTCCTGTGCGACGCTGTCACGCGAGCCGCTGATCCAGGGGCGCTGGCTGAAGCGTACCGCCCATCTCGATCTGGTCGGCGCCTTCAACCTGTCGATGCGCGAGGCTGATGACGAGGCGCTGCAGCGCGCCCACGTCTTCGTCGATACGCAGGCCGCGCTGCACGAAGGCGGCGACGTCGCCGTCGCGATCAAGGCGGGCGCCTATAAGGCTGAGCAGGTTTCGGGAACGCTGGCTGGCCTCTGCCGCGGCGAATATGACGCCGCAGCCGAGCGCGATGACGTGACCTTGTTCAAGTCGGTCGGCACCGCGCTCGAGGATCTCGCCGCCGCCATGCTGGTCTGGAAGCTGGCGAACTGAAGCGCGACAAGCAGTTCCGCGCCTGCTGGAACTAGACCCTGACGGCCGGGCCGCCCAGGGCCCCGAGCAGCCAGAGCACGATCACGATGGTTAGTACCAGTCCGACCACGCCGCCGAGGCCGGCGCCGCCATAGCTGCGATGGCCGTAGTACCCGCCGCCGCCGAGCAGGATGATCAGCAGGATGATGATGAGGAGTGTGGACATGGTTCGCGCCCCTTGTTCCGTCCGCCCGCCTCGTCAGTTGTCGGCGAGCGAGCGCTGAAAGAACGTCGGGCGAGAACCGTAGGTTCCCTGAAGCATTCCCGCGCCTCTCCGAACCGTGGAATGCTCCAACTCTCGTCTTATCGCATTTTCTTCACGCGAACCGGTGCCCAATTCGCTCGAAAATGCTTGCGGTCACTCCGCCTTGATGCCGACCTCGCGGATCAGGCCGACCCATTTGCCCTGCTCGGCGCGGACGAAGGCGGCGAGCTCGGCCGGCGTGTT
This sequence comes from Methylobacterium sp., assembly GCA_013823325.1. GTDB lineage: Bacteria > Pseudomonadota > Alphaproteobacteria > Rhizobiales > Beijerinckiaceae > Allobosea > Allobosea vestrisii. The sequence continues at coordinate 59,778 of PNLY01000006.1, read as the reverse complement.
GCCGACCGGCTGTGCGGCGAGCTGGTCCATCTTGCCGCGCACGACGGGGTCGGCGATCGCCGCCTTGGTCTCGGCCTGCAGCCGGTCGACGATCGCCTGCGGCGTCTTCGCCGGCGCGAACAGGGCGAACCAGGAGGAGACGTCGAAGCCCGGCACGAGATCGTTGATCGGCGGAAATTCGGAGGCAGTCGGTGCACGCTGCGCCGTGGTGACGCCGAAGCCGCGCACCGTGCCGGCGCGGACCTGCGGCAGCGCCGCGGTGATGTTGTCGAACATCAGGTCGACGCGCCCGCCGATCAGATCCTGCATCGCCTGGGCTGAGCCGCGATAGGGCACATGCACCATCTTGATGCCAGTCAGCTTCTGGAAGAGCTCGCCGGCAAGATGGATCGAGGTGCCGACGCCGGAGGAGGCATAGGTCAGCTTGCCCGGATTGGCCTTGCCATAGGCGATCAGCTCGGCCGTGTCCTTGACCTTGAGTGTCGGGCCGACGACGAGGAGGTTCGGCACCAGCGCCACCATGGTGATCGGGGCGAAATCGGTGAGCGGGTCGTAATTGACCTTGGCGTAGAGTGCAGGATTGGCGACGAGGCCGACCGAGACGATCAGGAATGTGTCGCCGTTCGGCTCGGAGCGCGCCACTGCCTCGACCCCGATATTGCCGCCGGCACCCGCCCGGTTCTCGACCACGAAGGTCGCCCCGAGAGCCTGGCCGACCTTGTCGGCGATCAGCCGTCCGAGGATATCGGTGGCGCCGCCGGGCGTGAACGGCACGACCAGCTTCGGCGTGCGCCCTTGCGGCCAGGCGCCCTGTGCGCGGCCAGCCGCAGGCAAGGCGAGCGAGGCGCCGAGGCCGCCGAGCACGGTGCGGCGGTCGAGCAGGGGGCTGGTCATGATGGCGTCTCCTCCGGTCCCGCCGCCTGCGGAACGTCGCGCCCGCTCGCTCGGCTTGCCCTGACGCTGCCGGCTCGTGCGGCGCTTGTCCAGCCCACGGGCCGCAGCGAGCTTGACCTGCCGGTGAACCGCCTGCGATTCTGCGGCCATGCAGCCGCTTCGCCGTTTCGTCCGCCTGATTCTCTTGCCGATGCTCGTCACAGCCGGGGCTGCCCACGCGCAGTCCACCGGCGAGGCGGAAGCGAAGACCCGCGCCGCCAATATCGCGGCCTATCCCGATGCGGCGCGCGCTCTGTTCGGCCAGAAGACCACTCCGGCCGCCCTGAGAGCGCGCGCCATCGGCTCCTATGCCCGCGGCTGCCTGGCCGGCGCGGCGGCGCTGCCGGTCGATGGCGAGAACTGGCAGGTCATGCGCCTCGCTCGCAACCGCAACTGGGGCCACCCCGAGCTGATCTCCTTCCTCGAGCAGTTCGCTCGCGAGGTGCCGAAGATCACCGGCTGGCCGGGCCTCCTGGTCGGCGACATCTCGCAGCCGCGCGGTGGGCCGATGCTCACCGGCCACGCCTCGCACCAGATCGGGCTCGATGCCGATATCTGGCTGACGCCGATGCCGAGGAAGCGGCTCGACAGCGACGATCGCGAGAACATGTCCGCGGTCAACATGGCGCGTCCCGACTGGCGCGACGTCAACCCGAAGAACTGGACGCCGGCCCATACCCGCCTGATCAAGGCGGCGGCGAGCGAGCCCAAGGTCGAGCGCATCTTTGTCAATCCGGCGCTGAAGGTGGCGCTCTGCCGCGAGGCCGGCTCGGACAAGGCCTGGCTGAACAAGGTCCGGCCGATCTGGGGCCACAATTACCATTTCCACATTCGTCTCAGCTGCCCGGCCGGCATGGAGGGCTGCCAGGGCCAGGAGCCGCCCAATTTCGGCGATGGCTGCGGCGCGGAGCTCGATGGCTGGATCGAGAAGCAGTATCAGGCGATCTTCAACCCGCCCAAGCCGAAGCCGGGCCCGAAGCCGAAGCCCAAGCCGCCCATGTCGCTCGACGCGCTGCCGGCCGAGTGCAGGCAGGTGCTGGTGGCGCGGTAGGTGAGGCGTTCACCCGTCATGCTCGGGCTTGGCCCGAGCATCTCAGGCCGGATGAGGCTTCGATAGCGCCATCCCGTCCTGAGATTCTCGGGTCTGCGCTACGCTCCGCCCGAGAATGACGCTGACTACCGCCGCAACGATCCAGTCTGCTGCCCCTGCGGCCGATAGGCGAACGGGTCGTTGCGCGGGTTGATCGGCGGCTCCTCGCCCGGCTGGGCGCTGTCGACGATGCCGTTGCCTTCCTCGTCGCCGACGATCAGCTCCTCGGTCGGCGGCGTCGAGCCCGGAAGCTGCAGCGGCCCGCGCATCTCGCTCGGCGTCGGCTGCGGCTGGTAGCGCTGGCTCATCTGCGGCGCCTCCTCCTCGATATAGCGCCGCTGCGCGTCGAGCCCGCCATGCTGCTGATGTGCGACCGGGTAGCCGCCGTTGACCGCGCCCGGTGGACGCAGGCCGTCGCTCGGCTGGCGCAGCAGGCCGCCCGATCCGCTCGCCACCATTGGCGGCGGCAGGCTCTGGCGCGTCGCCGGCTGCTGCTGTTGCAGCGCCATCCGGTCCGGCCGCGCCGGGTCCGGTGGCGGCAGGTTGTAGTTGGGCTCGTATTTGATCACCGGCTTGCAGATGTGCCGGCCCTTGGCATGGCGCGCCAGGTCAATGTGGAAATGGTCATAGTGGAAGGCGTCGGCGCCGGGGCCGAGCACGGTCGAGAAGTGCTCGCAGGCGCCGACGAAGATCTCGCGCAGGAAGGCCTGCTCCTCGGGTGCGCCGCGCCAGCCATCCTTGACGGTGACGACGCGGTTGTCGCTCAGCCTGAAGGAGAACACGTCGACCGCATTGCCGAAAGCGTGCTCGGAGGTGCGGCTCGTGCCGGTGCCGTTGTTCATGGCTCGGCAGGAATAGGAGCCGGCGCGGATCTCGATCACCTGCGCGCCGAGCACGTTCATCGCCGCCGGCTGCACCACCTCGGCGAACCATTTGTCGGTGGTCGCGACCACCGGGCAGGCCAGGGTCGCATTACTGGTCAGCGCGACGCTGCCATTGGCGAAGGCCGCGACCTTGAGCGGCTTTTCCATGCCGCAGGTTCCGGGCCCGTCGATCGCCTTGCCGCGCAGGCTGACATAGGCCGAGAGCTGCACCTGGCCCGAGGCCAGGCACTGGGCCTCGGCCTGGTCGCGCCAGGGCGCGCGCTGCGGCTTCTGGAACTTGCCGCAGCCGGCAAGGCCGGCGCCGATGACGCCGAGCGCGAGCAGAGTGAGATGAACGCGACGCATGACCGATCAAATGCGAGGCGTTGGGTGAACGGTTTGTTGACCGGCTGCGTCCTGGAAGCCACGGGCGGATTAACTTTGCCGACGGCGTTAAGCGGCGGTTAATGCGGCTCCGCGGGTCGGCTCTGGTCTTAACCTTCACATTTCAGATTTGCCTGGATGGTTCGGCGGCCCTGCAAGGCCCGAGCGGTTGCGCAGCCCGGAGAGCCGCTCCAAGTTACCCCCCAACGTCAGGGCTTGCGCCACTGGCGTCCCGCCGACAGGGCGCGCAGGCAAGGCCGGCGCCACGCCCGCCATCCGAGGAAATCTCTCGATGTCCGATCTTTCCGCTTTCGCGATCACGCAGCGCTGGCCGGCCCAGCACCCCGACCGCTTGCAACTTTACTCGCTGCCGACGCCCAATGGCGTGAAGGTCTCGATCATGCTGGAGGAGACCGGCATACCCTACGAGCCGCACGCCATCGACATCGGCAAGAACGAGACCTGGACCCCGGAATTCCTCTCGCTCAACCCGAACGGCAAGATCCCGTCGATCCTCGATCCAAACGGTCCCGGCGGCAAGCCGTTCGCCCTGTTCGAATCCGGCGCGATTCTGGTCTACCTCGCCGACAAGGCCGGCAAGTTCCTGCCCACCGACCCGGCCCGCCGCTACGAGACCCTGCAATGGGTCTTCTTCCAGATGGCGGCGATCGGCCCGATGTTCGGCCAGCTCGGCTTCTTCCACAAGTTCGCCGGCCGTGAATACGAGGACAAGCGCCCGCGCGACCGCTACGCCAATGAGAGCAAGCGCCTGCTCGGCGTGTTGGAAACCCGGCTCGCCGGCCGCGACTGGCTGATGGGCGACGAGTACACCATCGCCGACATTGCGACGCTCGGCTGGGTCCGCAACCTCGTCGGCTTCTACGGCGCTGGCGAACTAGTCGAGTACGACAGGCTCAAGCTCGTCCCGAAATGGCTGGAGCGCGGCCTGGGGCGTCCGGCCGTGCAGCGCGGGCTGGAGATCCCGAAGCGGCCGGGCTGAGGAGCGCTACCTCGTCATTGCGAGGAGCGTAGCGACGAAGCAATCCAGGAGGACGCCGAGCTCTGCCGCCCCCCGGATTGCTTCGCTTCGCTCGCAATGACGGTTGGGCGCCCTCAATACTTGATCACCCCGAACCGCCGGAACGCATCATGGATGCGGTCGGCATAGGCGTTGAAGCTCGGATAGTCGCCGAGATGGGCCGGGCGCGGCCGGGGCAGTTCGATCCTGATCTCGTCGACGACCCGGCCGGGAGTCGGCGACATCACCAGCACCCGGTCGGAGAGGCCGATCGCCTCCTCGATCGAATGAGTGATGAAGACGACGGTCTTGGCCGTCTCCAGCCAGAGCATTTCGAGATCGTGCCGGATCTGTGTGCGCGTGATCGCATCGAGCGCCCCGAAGGGCTCGTCCATCATCAGCACAGACGGATTGTGGATCAGCGCGCGGGCGATCGAGACGCGCTGGCGCATGCCGCCGGAGAGCTGCTTGGGATAGCGGTCGGCAGCATGGCTGATGCCGAGCTTGGCGAAGAGCTCGAGCGCCCGCTCCTTGGCCGGCACCAGCGGCAGGCCGCGGATTTCCGCCTGCAGCATGACGTTTTCGAGCGCCGTCCGGAACTCCAGCAGCAGATGGTCCTGGAAGACGATGCCGATATCGGTGAGCGGCTCGGTGAGCAGCTTGCCGTTGACCAGGAGCTCGCCGCCGCTGGTCGGGATCAACCCGGCCGCCATCAGCATGAAGGTGCTCTTGCCGCAGCCGGAGGGGCCGATCAGGCTGACGAACTCGCCGCTCCTGATGTCGAGCGTCAACCCGTCGACGGCCGTGAAGCCGCCGAAGGTCTTGACGATGCCGCGCCCCTCGATCGAGGCGGCGGCGCCGGCGGCCGTGGCGCTCACGAGCAGGCCGGCGCCGAGGCCGGCAGCAGCTCGGTCGTGTAGTAGTCGCTGATCGGCTTCTCCTTGGGCAGGCCGAGATACTGCGTCAGCAGGTCGAAGCTCACGCTCCAGTTCTTCTCCGGCACCTTGCCGAGCGAGGTCGCGCCGGGGGCGCAGAGCAGCTTGTTGACGACGTCGAACTGCGCCAGCACCTGCGCCTTCTTCACCGAGGGGAACTGCGCGACGACCGCGTCGGCGGCAGCATCAGGATTTTTCCGCGCGGCGTCCCAGCCCTGCAGGCTCGCCTCGATGAACTTCTTGTAGAGCTCGGCATCGGCCTTGATCTTGTCGTCGCGGGCGATGATCGACAAGCCCACGGTCGGCACGCCGACATCGCGGTAGAAGATGTCGCGGACCTTGAAGCCGCGCTCGCGAATCTGCACCGAGTGGAAGTCTGCGCCGCCGAGGATGGCGTCGACCTTCTTCTCCAGCAGCGCGCCGACGAAGGCACCGGGGTCGATGTTGATGACGTCGACCTTGCCCTTGTCGATGCCGTTGCTGGCGAGGATGGCGTCGAGCAGTGTCGTCTGGGCGGTGCCGGGCTGGACCGCGAGCTTCTTGCCGACGAGGTCCTTCGGCGAGGCGATGGCGCTGTCTTCGAGCGAGATGATGGCAAAGCCGTTGGTCTGCAGCACGGGGGCGACGATCTTCACCGGCGCGCCCTTGGTCCGCAATTGCATCGCCGCTGGCGCATCGGCGAAGCCGACATCGGTCTGGCCGGTCGCAACCATCTGCGCGGTCGTGCCCGAGCCCTTGCCCTCCTCGATCGTCAGGTTGATGCCGGCCTTCTCGTAGAGGCCCATCTGCTTGGCCATCATGAAGCCGGCATTGGGCGCCGCGGCGAGGAAGTTCAGCGTGATCTTCATCGGCTTGCCGCCGGCCTGGGCGAGCGCGCCGCTGGTGCCGAGCGCCAGCATGGCGGCGGCAGTGAGCAATGTCCGTCTCAGCATGGTCGTTCTCCCTGTGGTTCCGGTTGGCCCGGATTGATGGTCGATGTCGTCGGATCAGCCCTTGCGTTGCCAGGGCATCAGCAGCACTTCGAGCCAGTCGACGAGATAGCTGAACAGGATGCCGACGGCCGACAGCGCCACCAGGCAGGCGAAGATCAGCGGCATGTCGAGGAAGCTCGTGCCACGCAGCAGGAGATAGCCGAGGCCGGCATTGGCGCCGACGAATTCACCAACGATCGCGCCCGTCGCCGCGAACACGGCCGAGACCTTAAGCCCGGCGAAGATATAGGTCAGCGCCGCCGGCACCCGGACATAGCGGAAGGTCTGCCAGGCGGACGCGCCCATAGAACGGGTCAGATAGAGCACGCGCTCGTCCAGCGCCCGAAAACCCGTCATGCTCGCGACCAGCGTCGGGAAGAAGCAGAGCAGGAAGGTCAGCAGCACCTTCGGGAACAGCCCGAAGCCGAACCAGACCACGAAGAGCGGCGCGATCGCGATCTTCGGTACGAGCTGGAAGAAGACGATCACCGGATAGACTGCCTTCTCCAAGAGCTTCACCGAGACGATGACGTAGCCGAGCGGGATCGAGATCACCGCTGCCATCAGGAAGCCGAGCACGATCTCGTTGGCCGTCACCAGCGTGTGCTTGAAGATGTCGACGCGATCGATCCAGAGCCGCTCGAAGAAGGCGCTCGGCACCGGCAGGATGTATTCGGGGATGCCTGCCATCGGCACCAGCAGCTGCCAGGCGACCAGCAGCACGGCGAAGCTCGCCAGCGGCCAGGCGATCGCCGAGGCCCAGGCGGCGGCCTTGCCCGGAGCCTGTGGCGTGGTCGCGGTGGTGGCGGTGTCGCTGCTCATGTCGATGTCTCTATCGGCAGCCGGCTTAGAGCCGCCTCGCTCGAAACGGTGGGGAGGGCGCCGATCTGTCGTCGCCTGAGCGGCCAGATCGCCGCCATGTCCCGGGCGGCGGTGGTGAGTGCCGCCGCGATCTCGCCGCGACGCGCTTCGTTCATGCGCGGCAGTGGCCCGGCGACGCTGAGCGTGCCGGCGACCGGCGCGCCCGCATCAGGGCCGGCCCGGAAGGTCGTCGCCATGGCGACGGTGCCGATCTCGCCCTCTTCGACCGCCAGCGCATAGCCACGGCTGCGGGTCTCGCCCAAATGTTGGCGCAGGGCATCGACATCGCCGAGCGCGTTGGGGCCGGTGCGTCCCTCGCCGTCGAAGCCGCGCGCGCAGACGATGCGGAGCGCCTCCTGCTCCGGCAAGGAGGCGAGCCAGGCCTTGCCGGTGGCGGTGGCGTGCAGGACGGGCCCCATCCCCATCGGTGGCTCGTAACGCAGGCCGGCGGTCGCACCCTGGGCACGGGCGATCCAGGTCAGGCTTTCGCCCTCGACCACGGCGAGGCGGCAATATTCGCGGGTGGCGCGGGCGAGGGCGTCGAGCACGATCTGGCCGGCATCGGGCAGGCCGCGCAGGTCGAGATTACGGAAGGCGAGCTGCGACAGCTTCAGCGTCAGCCCATAGGCGCCCGATTGCGGGTCCTGCGTGACGAAGCCGCGCTCGGCCAGGCTTGCAAGCAAACGATGGGTCGCGCTGACCGGCAGCTCGAGCCGCTCGGCGAGCACGGTCAGGTCGGCGCCGTCAGCCTCTCCTGCCAGCGCCTCCAGCAGCTTGAATGCACGCTCGACCGCCGCGATCGTCACCCGTTCCCGCCCATCTCGATTAGAATTGGAAATTGTTTCCAATTTGGATTTCATTTTCGTATAGAGAGGAGGCGAGGCCAAGTCAACGCGCCTCGCAGCGTAAGCGGTGGAGGGGACGATGAGCCTGGCGGGTGAGGGAGCGGTCGCGATCTGGCACGACATCGCGCCGGAGGGCAGGGCGGAATTCTATGCCTGGCATGGCGAGGAGCACATGCCGGAGCGGGTCGGCATTCCCGGCTTCCTGCGCGGGCGCCGCTATGTCGCCATCGACGCCGATCTCGAATTCTTCAATCTGTACGAGGCGCAGAGCGTCGAGGTGCTGAAGGGGCAGGACTATGCCGCCAGGGTGAATGCGCCGACGCCCTGGACCTTCTCGGCCGTGAAGCATTTCCGCTCGGTAGCGCGCGCGATCTGCCGCGTGTCCCATACCAGCGGTCCGGCCCAGGGCGGGCTGATTGCGACCTTGCGCTACGACGTGCCCGACAATATCGCATCGGCCCACAAGGCAGCGTTGCTGCGCGGGCTGGTGCCGGATCTCCTCGCCACGCGCGGCGTCGCCGGCGTCCATCTGCTGACCGCAGATGCGCAGGCGAGCGGTATCGCCACCGCCGAGCAGAAGGCGCGCGGTGTCGACAATGCCGTGCCCCGCTGGGTGCTGCTGGTCGAGGGCTGGGGCGATGAGGCCGAGTTCGTCGCGCTGGCGCGTGATCAGCTCGCGGCCGAGGCGTTGCAGGCGCTCGGCGGCGAAGGGCCGTTCTCGCTCGGCCTCTATCGCCATCAGATCACCCGCACCAAGACCGCCTGGAGTGCTGGCTGATGAGCACGCGCTATGATCTCTCCGGCCGGCATGCGGTCGTCACCGGCGGTGCTGGCGGCCTCGGTCGCGGCATCGCCCGCGCGCTGATCGAGGCCGGCGCGAGTGTCTCCCTCTGGGACCAGAATGCGAACAGCCTGGCACAGGCCGTCGCCGAGCTGGGGCGCCGGGCGAGCCAGCGTCAGCTCGACATCCGCGACGTCAACGCGGTCGAGGCGGCGGCCGATGCCGCGATCTCTGACCATGGCCGCATCGACATCCTGGTCAACAATGCCGGCGTGCTCGGCGAAGTCAGGCCGATCTGGGAGACGACGCCGGAGAATTTCCAGCGCGTGCTGCAGGTCAACCTGTTCGGCACCTATCTGGTGACGCGCGCCGCGGTCGGCCGGATGCTGCGCCAGGAGCCGCGGCGCTCGCCGGACGGCCATCTCTTGCGCGGCCATGTCGTCAACATCGCCTCGATCCAGGGCAAGGAGGGCATGGCGATGGCCGCCGCCTATTCCGCCTCGAAGGCAGGGTTGATCGCGTTGACCAAGAGCGTCGCCAAAGAGACGGCGAAGGAAGGCATCATCGTCACGGCGGTGACGCCCGCCGCTGCCGAGACTGCGATGGCGCAGGAAATCTCGGCCGAGCGGCGCGCCGACATCCTGTCGCGCATCCCGATGGGGCGTTTCGTCGAGGTGGCGGAGGTGGCGCGCCTCGTGCTCTGGCTCTCCAGCGACGATTGCTCGTTCTCGACCGGCGGCATCTTCGATCTTTCGGGCGGTCGCGCGACCTACTGAACCAGCGCGCCGGTTGCATACCCTGTCTGCAAGAGCCCGTTCCCGGCTTTCTTCCGGCGCCGACCTCATGCCAGCATGGCCACATCGGCGGCCCGGCCGCGGAATTCCAGGGACAGGTCCATGCTTTCGGTTCGCGATATCGCTCGCCGCGTCGCCAATGGCGAAGTTTCCGCTCAGGCTGCCCTTGCCGACAGCGAGCGGCGAATCGACGAGCGCGACGGCGACCTGCGTGCCTTTGCCGCGCGTCCCGAGAGCCTGACGGCGGGAGAAGGGCCGCTCTCCGGCATCGCCGTCGGGGTCAAGGACATCATCGACACCGCTGACCTTCCGACCGGGATGGGCTCGCCGATCTATGACGGCTACCAGCCGAGGGCCGACGCGCCGATCGTGATGGCCTTGAAGGCAGCCGGCGCGACCGTCGCCGGCAAGACCCAGACCACGGCCTTCGCCTTCCTCGATCCTGCTCCGACCCGCAACCCGCATGACCCTTCGGCCAGTCCCGGCGGTTCCTCGGCCGGTTCGGCCGCAGCGGTGGCGGCCAGCCTCGTCCCGCTCGCCATCGGCACCCAGACCGGCGGCTCGGTGATCCGTCCTGCTGCTTATTGCGGCGTCGCCGCGATCAAGCCGTCCTACGGCCTGCTGCCGACCGTCGGGGTGAAGCCCTTTTCCTGGTCGCTCGACACGCTCGGCCTGATGGCTGCCAGCGCCGACGATCTCGGCTTCGCCCTGGCGGCGCTGACCGGCCGGCCCGATCTCGACGCGCCCGAACTGGCGCTGGACGGACTCCGGCTCGGCCTGTGCCGGCAGGAGTTCGCCGACAAGCCAGAGCCCTCCTGCGAGGGCGCGCTGCAGCGCATCGCCGATTTCGCCCGCAAGGGCGGCGCGACCGTCCTCGACATTGCGACACCGGCAGAGCTCGCAGCGACCTTCCATGCCCATGGTCCGCTGCAGAACTGGGAGGCGACGCAGGCACTGGCCTGGGAATACGCCAATCGCCGCGAAGACCTGCCGCCGAAGCTGCGCGCTTATCTCGACGATGCCCGCGCCACTACGCCCGACAATTATGACGCCGCCCGCGGCACCGCCCGGCGCGGACGTCATGTGGCTGAGCGCTGGCTCGGTGAGGTCGATCTCGTCCTGACCTATGCCGCGCCGGGCGAGGCGCCGGAGACGCTCGCCTCGACCGGCGATTCCAAGTTCAACCGGCTCTGGACGCTGCTCGGAACTCCCTGCCTGACCGTGCCTTTGATGCGCGGTCCGCGCGGTCTGCCGGTCTCCTTCCAGCTCGTCGGACGCTTCGGCGGCGACGCCCGCGTCATCGCCGTGGCGCGCGCGCTCGAGCGCCTGATCCTGATGCCGGCATGACGATATCTCGGCGAGATCTGGGTGCTCGTCCCGCGTGGGACAATATTGCGCTGCAACAACTTCGGCTTGATTGTGGCGCCAAGGATTTATGCTGCACTTGGAAATACTAAAAGCTTGCCTCGAGAAAGTCCTGTCCGGGACTATCCACAAAGCAGTTCAATGATTTAACCACTGATTAAGAACGCTTCTCTGGTGCGGTGGCCGCTGCGGCGACGCAGCCACTTGCGGCGGCCGCCGTTTCTGCTAGCTTCCATGTCAGGTCAATGACACAGGAGGGTTCACATGAACCTCGCGCTAAGTCTCGACCGGTTGGCCATGGGTGCGGCGTTCGTGCTGGTCATGGCGATCGTGATCGGAGCGTTCTGACGGGGAAGTCAGTCTCGAGTCGAAAAGACCATAAAGCCAATTGGAAAGCGTCGCGGGAGAGGCCCCGCGGCGCTTTTCTGTTTGGTGCCTGTTCAGATGGCAGCAGCCTAGCGGAGTCGCTCAGCTCTCCGGGCAGGGGTTCTCGGTCACTTCCCAGGACATCAGGTTGGTGACGCGGCCGCAGGTGGCCAGGCGCCGGCCCATGGTGGTGCGGATGCAGGCCATGCTGCCCTCCGCGATTTTCTTGCCGTCGCTCCAGCAGTAGCAATAGGGCTCGGGCGCCTGCGCGAGACGCGGCCGATCGAGGGCGGCGGCTTTCTCCTGCGCCACGGCAGGAGGCGGAGACAGTAGCAGAATCGTCGCAGAAAGAGCCGACAAAAGCAGCGTTGCGGCGTGAGAGCGCGGTAGCCTCCGAGGGGATCGGACCATGGCTCGCTCCTGTCGTTCGCCTCGGGAAGCGTAACGAGACGGAAACGATAGCATAATGAAGCCGGCAACCCAACATTGTCACGGCTCATTCACCGAAGGTTCAGGCCGTCCCCACCTTGCGAAAGTCGTACGACCCGACCATATTTCGGGTCCAGTGAGCCGATCCCGGCTCCGGGAGGAACCATGTCACTGATTTCGCTCGCCCGTCGTGGACGTGCAATCGCCCTCATTGCTGGCGCCCTTCTGCTGGTGCCGATCATCGCCGAGGCCGCTCCGGGCGGCCGCAGCTTCGGCAGCCGCGGCTCGCGCAGCCAGTCGCAGGTCGCGCCGACGCCGACTGCGCCCGGCTCGTCGTTCCAGCGCAGCCCGACGCAGGCGCCCGGCCCATCGGCCGCGGCCCCGGCCGCTGGCGCTGCGGCCGGTGCCGCCGCCCAGGCGGCTCGTCCGTCCATGGCGCGTAGCCTGATGATGGGCGTCGCCGGTGGTCTGCTCGGCGCCGGCCTGTTCGGCCTGCTCTCGGGCGCCGGTTTCGGCGGCATCGCCGGCTTCCTCGGCCTGCTCTTCCAGGTCGCGCTGATCGGCGGCCTGATCTGGCTGGCGCTGCGCCTGTTCCGCCGTCGCAGCGAGCCGCAGCTCGCCAGCGCCGGTGGGCCGCTCGGGCGCGAGGCCTACCAGCCGCAGCCGGCCGCGCCGGCTATGGGTGGTCTCGGCGGCGGCGCTGCAGCGGCTTCTGCCGCCAAGCCGGTCGAGTTCGAGCTGCAGGGCGCCGACTACGGCACCTTCGAGCGCCTGCTCTCCGAGGTGCAGTCCGCGATCTCCGACGAGAACATCGCGCGACTGCGCCAGATCACGACGCCGGAGATCTCCGGCGCTCTCGAGGAGGAGTTCGCCGATAACGTCCGCAAGGGCCTCATCGAGAAGGCGGCCGACGTCAAGCTGCTGCAGGGCGACCTCGCCGAATCCTGGCGCGAGGACGGTTACGAATACGCCACGGTCGCGATGCGCTTCAGCCTGCTCACGGCCATGGTCGAGCGCAATGGCGGCAAGGTCGTCGAGGGCCACGCAACGATCCCGCGCGAGGTCACCGAGCACTGGACTTTCGTCCGCTCCCGCGGCGGCGAGTGGAAGGTCACGGGGATTCAGCCGGCCGAGTAAGCCGGCGACGACACCCGAAATCTGGACGGCCGGGCTCTGCCCGGCCGTTTTTCGTTTCGGCGACCGGAGAAGCGCCCTATAGGCATGTGCGAAGCATTTTCGAGCGAAGTGGCCACCGGTTCGCGTGAAGAAAATGCGATAAGAAAAAGCTAGCGTCAGCGTCTGGCGCGTGCCTTGGCTATCTGGAGCGTTTCACCATGAGCGACATGCGTCTCGTCGTCGTCGGCGCCGCCGGCCGAATGGGCCGCACGCTGGTCAGAGCGATCCATGATACGCCCGGCTGTGTGCTCTCCGCCGCGATCGAGCGCCCGGGTTCGCCTGCGCTCGGCCAGGATGCAGCGGTGCTCGCCGGCCTTCCCGCCAGCGGCATTCTCGTCAGCGACGATGCGCTCGCCGCCTTCGTCGAGGCCGAAGGCGTGCTCGACTTCACCACGCCGGAAGCGACCGTCGCTTTCGCCGGCCTCGCCGCCCAGGCCCGCATCGTCCATGTCGCCGGCACGACGGGGATGGAGCCGCAGCATCTCGCCAAGCTCGAGGCCGCCTCGCGCCATGCCGCGATCATCCGCTCCGGCAATATGAGTCTCGGCGTCAACCTGCTGGCGGCCATGGTGCGCAAGGTCGCGGCGACGCTCGGCACCGACTGGGACATCGAGATCGTCGAGATGCATCATCGCCAGAAGGTCGACGCCCCCTCCGGAACCGCCGTCCTGCTCGGCGAGGCGGCGGCGCAGGGACGCGCGGTCGAGCTTGCCGAGGCCCGCGTTGCGGTGCGCGACGGCCAGGTCGGCGCCCGCCAGCCCGGCACGATCGGTTTCGCCGCGCTGCGCGGCGGCACTGTCATCGGCGACCACAAGGTGATCTTCGCCGGCGCCGGCGAGCGGCTCGAGCTCGCCCATGTCGCGGAGGATCGCAGCCTGTTCGCGCAGGGCGCGGTCAAGGCGGCGCTCTGGGGCCGTGGCCGCAAGCCCGGCCTGTACTCGATGGCCGACGTGCTCGGCCTAGACAAGTTCTGAGGGCCGTCATGACCGCGCTTGCCGTCGCGCCCGGCGTGACGCACTGGCCGGGCTATCTCGATCCGGCCGAGCAGGCGGCTCTGGTCGCTGAGTTGCGCGAGGCGGCGCGGCAGGGGCCGTTCTATGTGCCGCGCATGCCGAAGACCGGAAAACCATTCTCGGTCAAGATGACCAACTGCGGCTCGCTCGGCTGGGTCTCGGACGAACGCGGCTACCGCTACCAGCCGCTGCATCCTGAGACCGGGGCGCCATGGCCGCCGATTCCGGCCCGATTGCTGCGCGCCTGGGATGAGCTCGCGGGCTATCCGCACCCGCCCGAGGCCTGCCTGGTCAATTTCTACGAGCCATCAGCGAAGATGGGCCTGCATCAGGATCGCGACGAGCAGGATTTCGACGCGCCGGTGCTCTCGCTCTCGCTCGGGGATACAGCAATCTTCCGTATCGGCGGCACCAGCCGCGGCGGCAAGACGCTCTCCCTGAAGCTGGCTTCAGGCGATGCGCTCGCCTTCGGCGGCGAGGCGCGGCTGGCCTATCACGGCATCGACCGCATCCTCGCGGGCTCGTCGAGCCTGTTGCCGCAGGCCGGGCGGATCAACCTGACCTTGCGGCGGGTGACGAAGCCGTCAGCCGGCGGATGAACCGGTCAGGTCCACCGCCAGCCTTCAACACCCATCAGTGTGCCGGCTTGTCGCCGGCATCGGCGGCCGGGTTCTCCGAGCCGTTGGCGGCAGGCTTGGGCGCGCCGGCCGAGACGCCGACCAGCGCCGGGCGCAGCACGCGCTCGCCGATCTTGTAGCCGGTCTGCACCACCTTGGAGACGAGGCCCTTGGCGATGCCGGCATCGGGCGCCTCGAACATCGCCTGGTGCAGGTTCGGGTCGAACTTCTCGCCCTGCGGGTCGATCTTGCGCACGCCGTGGCGTTCCAGCGTCTTGAGCAGCTCGCGCTCGGTCAATTCGACGCCCTCGACCACTGCCTTCAGGGCGTTGTCGGCCGCAGCACGGGCCGCCTCGGGCACGCTTTCCAGCGCGCGGCGCAGATTGTCGGCCGAGCCGAGCAGGTCGCGGGCGAAGCTCGTCACCGCATAGGCCTTGGCGTCGGAGATCTCGCGCTCGGTGCGCCGGCGCAGGTTCTCCATTTCGGCCAGGGTGCGCAGCAGCTTGTCCTTGAGGTCGTCGCGCTCGGCTTCGAGAAGGGCGAGCGGGGTGGGCGCCTGCGTCTCGTTCGCCTGCGTCTCCGCCGCGTCCTGGTTTTCGGTTTCCGGCTTCGGATCGTCCTTCGCAGGGTTCTGCGTCATTCCATCATCCCAATCGTTTGATCGTCATGCATCATTGCGGCGCTGCCTATCGGCGCACCGGCTTCGCTGCCGATATCGGGCTCGGCCAGGCGAAATCAAGCACGGGCCACGGCCTTGGCCTTGCCGGAGGCATGCTTGTCGAGCTCCAGGGCGAACACCGCCAGCAGCGCCTGGCGGATCACCAGCTGGCGGCCGGTCGAGGTGATCTTCGCCCCGGTGAGATCGGTGACATAGAAGACGTCGACCGCCTTCTCTCCGAAGGTCGCAATATGGGCCGAGGCGATGTTGAGGTTGAGCTTCCCGATCGCAGTAGTGAGATCGTAGAGCAGGCCGGGCCGGTCGAGGCCCGAGACCTCCAGCACGGTGTGCCGCGACGACAGGACGTTGTCGATGATCACCTCAGGCGCGACCTGGAACGTTCCGCCGCGCGGCGGCGGGGCGCGGCGCTGGGCGACGAGATCGGCGATCTTGATCTCGCCCTTGAGTGCGCGCTCGATCGCCGCCGCGATCCGCTCGGCCCGGCGCAACTCGTCGTCGTCGCGCTCGAAGGCGCGCGAGACGAAGATGGTATCGAGCACCAGCCCGTCGGTGGTGGTGAAGATCTGCGCGTCGACGATGTTGCCGCCGGCTGCTGCGCAGGCGCCGGTGACGATGGCGAGCAGCCGCGGATGGTCGGGCGCCAGCACGGTGAGCTCGGTCACGCCGCGGAACTGGTCGGTCTCGACCCGCGTCGCGGTGGTGCGGCCGGCGATCTCGGCTTCGCGCAGGAAGCGGGCATGCTGCTCCTGCCGCTCGGGCTCGACCTTGAGCCAGTAGGCCGGATAGTGCCGGGCGAGATAGGCGGCGCGCTCGTCTTCGGTCCAATCGGTGAGGCGCGCTTCGAGCGCCTGCTGCTTGCGCTCGACCCTGGCCTTGCGCTCGATGCCGGAATGGCCGCCGGCGAGCACGACCTCGGTCTCGTAGTAGAGCGTGCGCAGCAGCTGGCCCTTCCAGCCGTTCCAGACGCCGGGGCCGACCGCCTTGATGTCGGCGACGGTCAGCACCAGCAGAAGCTTCAGGCGCTCCAGTGTCTGCACGATTCCCGCGAAGCTCTCGATCGTCTTGGGATCGCCGAGATCGCGGCTCTGTGCGACGGTCGACATCACCAGATGGTTCTCGATCAGCCAGACCACCGTCTCGGTCTGGGCATCGGTCAGGCCGAGCCGCGGGCAGAGCTTGCGGGCGATGCGCGCGCCGGCCACCGAATGATCCTCCGGCCGGCCTTTGGCGATGTCGTGCAGGAACAGCGCGACATAGAGCGCCCGGCGGTTGGTGATCGTCGCGAAGATCGAGTTCGCCAGGGGGTGCTCGGCTTCGAGCTTGCCGGCGTCGATCTCGGCCAGGATGCCGATCGAGCGGATCAGATGCTCGTCGACCGTATAGTGATGATACATGTTGAATTGCATCATCGCCACGACGCGGCCGAAATCCGGGATGAAGCGCCCGAGCAGGCCGGATTCGTTCATCCGCCGCAGCACGGCTTCCGGCGAGCGTCGTGCCGTCAGGATCTCCAGGAAGATGCGGTTGGCCTCGCGGTCCTGACGCAGCTGAGGGGTGACGAGCCGCAGCGACTGCGTCACCAGCCGGCTGGTATCGGGATGGATGGCGAGGTCGTCGCGGCTGGCGATCTCGTAGAGCCGCAGCAGATTGACCGGATCGCGCTTGAAGGCGTCGTCGTCGATGACGGCGAGGCGCTGGCCCTGCAGGGTGAAATCGGGATGGCCGAGCGCGCGCACGCGTCGGCGCTTGGTGAAGGAGCCGATCAGGCTGGTCAGGCTGGCGCGCGGCTTCTGCTGGCGCGCCTCCAGAGCGGCGCAGACGATCGCGGTGAGATCGCCGACATCCTTGGCGATCAGGAAGTAGGCCTTCATGAAGCGCTCGACCGGCGCCTGGCCGCTGCGGCCGGCATAGCCGATCGCTGCCGCGACCTGGCGCTGCAGGTCAAAGGAGAGCCGCTCCTCGGCCCGGCCGGTGATGAAATGCATCCAGCAGCGCACCCGCCAGAGGAATTCCTCCGAGCGCTGGAACATCGCGAATTCGCGCGCATCGAACAGCCCGGCCTCGACCAGCTCGGCCGGATCGTCGACGCGGTAGGAGTATTTGGCGATCCAGAACAGCGTGTTGAGATCGCGCAGGCCGCCCTTGCCGTCCTTGACGTTGGGCTCGACCAAGTAGCGCGACGAGCCGGCGCGGGCGACGCGGGCCTCGCGCTCGGCGAGCTTGGCCTCGGTGAAGATTGCGGCGGTGCCTTCCGCGATCTCGGCGCCGTAGCGTCGCTGCAGATCGGCGAACAGGGCCGCATCGCCGCAGATCAACCGCGCTTCCAGCAGCGCGGTGCGGATCGTCATGTCCGCCCGTCCCTCGCGGATGCAGTCGTCGACCGAACGCACGGAATGGCCGACCTTCAGCTTCAGGTCCCAGAGCGGGTAGAGCATGGCCTCGACCACGCTCTCGCCCCAGGCGGTCTGCTTGTCAGGGAACAGGAAGAGCAGGTCGACATCGGAGCCCGGCGCCAGCGTGCCGCGGCCATAGCCGCCGACCGCGACGACGGCGATGCGCTCGCCGGCGGACGGGTTCTCGACCGGGTAGAAGTGCCGGGTTGCCGCGACATGCAGGCTGGCGACGATGCTGTCCATCACGCCGGAAAGCCGCTTGGCGCAGGAGAGGCCGTTGCGGGACTTGGCCAGAATCTCGCGCGCCGACTGGCGACCCTC
Source organism: Methylobacterium sp. (assembly GCA_013823325.1). GTDB lineage: Bacteria > Pseudomonadota > Alphaproteobacteria > Rhizobiales > Beijerinckiaceae > Allobosea > Allobosea vestrisii. The sequence continues at coordinate 41,944 of PNLY01000006.1, read as the reverse complement.
TTCGAGATTGTCGCGCAGGGCATTGACGAGCGCGCCGCGTAAGGCCTCGCGATCGCCCTCGTGACAGTGCCGCGCCAGCTTGCCGACCGCGGCGGTGGGATTGTCGATGAATTCGGCGAGGCGGGGGGCTGGCTTGTCGGGGGAGGGCGGCACTGAACGAGGCTCTTCGAGACTTTCGGCAGACGCGGCGGCAGTCCGATTCCTAGCACGAACGAGGCCAGGCGCGGAAACATAATTCAACACAATAGCTATGTGAAATTATGGATATCACGCAATCCTACGTCTTGTTTGACAAAGAGAACGATCGAACCTAACAATCGGACACGCGCCGATTTGAGCCAGCAGCTTGCGGGCGCGAAACAAGTGCAGCTAAAGCGGGGGCGCCGGAGGCGAACAGCCTCCATCCCTTCGCGCAAGATGGACCGAAGGGGAACGCCATGCCGATCATCTCATTTCCGACCCGCCGCGCCGTGCTCGCCGGCTTCGCTGCGGCCTCGTTAGTCTTTGGCAGCGCCCAGGCGCAGGCGCCGAAGGAGATCCGCGTCGACTACGCCACCTACAACCCTGTCAGCCTTGTCCTGAAGGACCGCGGCATCCTCGAGAAGGCGCTCGCGGCCGACGGCATCAAAGTGCGGTGGGTGTTCTCGGCCGGCTCGAACAAGGCGCTCGAATTCCTCAATGCCGGCTCGCTCGATTTCGGCTCGACCGCCGGTGCCGCCGCGCTGATCGCCAGGATCAACGGCAACCCGATCAAGTCGATCTATGTCTATTCGCGGCCGGAATGGACGGCGCTGGTCACCGGCGGCAAGAGCGAGGTGACCAAGGTCGCCGACCTCAAGGGCAAGCGCGTCGCGGTGACCCGTGGCACCGATCCGCACATCTTCCTGGTCCGCTCGCTCGCCGAGGCCGGCCTGACCGAGAAGGATGTCAAGCTCGTGCTGCTGCAGCATGCCGACGGCCGTCTTGCCTTGGAGCGCGGCGATGTCGAGGCCTGGGCCGGCCTCGATCCGATGATGGCCGCCGCCGAGGTCGAGGCCGGGGCCAAGCTCTTCCACCGCAAAGCCGCCGACAACACCTGGGGCGTCCTCAATGTCCGCGAGGAGTTCGCCGAGAAGAACCCGGATCTCGTCCGCAAGGTGCTCAAGGCCTATGAGGAAGCGCGTGCCATCGCGCTCGCCAACCCGGCCGAGGTCAGGAAGGCGCTGGTCGAGGCGACCAAGCTCTCCGACGCGGTGATCGAGCGCCAGCTCACCCGTACCGAGCTGACCCACAGCACGATCGGCCCGGCCCAGGCCGAGACGATCCTGGCCGCGGGCCTCGCCTTGCAGCAGGCAGGCGTCCTGCCCGCCAATGCCGACGTCAGGGCCTCAGTCGACGCGCTGATCGACAAGCGCTTTGCCGCGACCAACTGAGCGGTCATGATCGCGGGCAGATGAGCACGATCGAGATCGCAGAAGCCGTTGACGAGAAGCCGGTCGCACCGCAAGCGCGACCGGCTTCGCGCGCAGGCCTGCGCCTAGCCGGCTTCCTGCTCCCCGTTATCCTCGCGGTTCTCTGGGAAATCCTCGTTCGGGCCGGCCTCGCCAATGGCCGGCTGATGCCGCCGCCCAGCGTGGTCGGCAAGACGCTCTGGCAGCTCGCGGTCAGCGGCGAGCTTTGGACCCATGCCGCGGCGACGCTTTGGCGCGTCGCTGCCGGCTTCGGCATCGGCGCCGCCGTCGGTACCGCGCTCGGGGCCCTGACCGGTGCGCTGCCGTTGGCGCGCGGCCTGCTCGACCCGACTTTGCAGGCATTGCGCGCCATCCCCTCGATCGCCTGGGTGCCGCTCTTCATCCTCTGGTTCGGCATCTTCGAGGCCTCGAAAGTGGCGCTTATCGCGGTCGGCGTCTTCTTCCCGGTCTATCTCGGCGTCGCCGCCGCGATCCTCTCGATCGACCGCAAGATCGTCGAGGTCGGCCGCGTCTTCCGCCTCGGCAAACTCGCCATGGTCCGGCGCGTGCTCTTGCCGGCGATCCTGCCCGACTGGTTCACGGCATTGCGTGGTGGGCTCGGGCTCGGCTTCATGTTCGTCGTCGCTGCCGAGATCATGGGCGCGAGCGAGGGCCTCGGCTATCTCCTGGTCGATGGCCAGCAGCTCGGCCGACCCGACACCATCATTGCCGCGATCATCGCCTTCGCCGTGCTCGGCAAGTTCGCCGATGGCCTCCTGCTCGCGCTGACCCGCCCCTTCCTCGCCTGGCAGGACACCGCCAGGGACAGGCTCTGAGGGCGCGATGCTGACCTTCGACCAGCTCTCCAAGACCTATGCCGACGGCACCCGTGCCCTGTCAGGCATCGACATCTCCGTCGCCGCCGGCGAGATCCTGGCGCTGGTCGGCGGCTCCGGCTGCGGCAAGACCACGCTATTGCGCCTCGTCGCGGGGCTCGACCGGCCGAGCGAGGGGCGCATCCTGCTCGACGAGGCCGCGATCACCGAGCCGCGCGCCGATGTCGGCGTGATCTTCCAGGAGCCGCGTTTGCTGCCCTGGCTCTCCGTCGCCGACAATGCCGGCTTCGGCCTCAGTCATCTGCCGGCAGCGGAGCGCTCCCGTCTCGTCACTGGCGCGCTCGCCCGCGTCGGTCTCGCCGGCTACGAGGCGCGCTGGCCGCGCGAGCTCTCCGGCGGCCAGCAGCAGCGTGTCGCCATCGCCCGCGCGCTCGTGACCCGGCCAAAACTCCTCTTGATGGACGAGCCTTTCTCGGCCCTCGACGCGACGACGCGCGCCAGCCTGCACGGCCATCTCCTCGCGCTCTGGGAGGAGAGCCGGCCGACCGTGGTAATGGTCACCCACGATGTCGAGGAAGCGGTGAAGCTGGCCGACCGCATCGTCGTGATGCAGCCCAGGCCCGGCCGCATCTTTGACGAGCTCGACAATCCGCTGACCCGCCCGCGCGACCGGCTCTCGCCCGCCTTCGAGGCGACCAAGCGCGAGGCGCTGCGCACGCTGGATCGCTCGCTCACCGACAGCGAGCCGCGCCAGCACAAGGCGGCCGAGAGCGCCGGGATGTGGTGGTAGTCGTCATTTTGCAGTGCCAATCTCGCGGCAATGACAATTTCTACCATCCCCCGCGCTCCGATTTCGACGATGAGGCTCGTCTTGCGGCCCTCGTCTGCAGCGGATGCGCAGCGCGCCTTCGAGATCCAGTCCGACTGGGCCGTCACGCGGATGCTGCGGATGGCCTCCTTCCCGCCTGATCGCACCGAGATCGAAGCCTGGTTCGCCGATCATCCGCGCGAATGGGCGACCGGGGAGGCCTACCGCTTTGCAGCTTTTTGGGACGGCCGGATGATCGGGCTCGCCGATCTCGATGAGATCGCCGATGGCGAGGGGGAGATCGGCTATTGGTTCGAGCAGGCGGCTTGGGGGCAAGGCTTCGCCGCTGAGGCCGCGACGGCCGTGGTGCGGTTCGCGTTCGCCGAGGCCGGGCTCCAGTCCCTCCGTTCCGGCCATGCCGCGGACAATGTGGCTTCGGGCCGGGTGCTGCAGAGACTGGGTTTCCGCTTGCTCGACCAGGTCGAGCGTCCGTCGCGCTCACGCGGCGAGACGATCCTGCAATGCCGGTACCGGCTCGCCCAGAACGACTTCGCCGAGCTTGATCGACCGTTTGACAAAACGGACGCTCAGACCTTATGAAAGGACACGCGCCGATTTGAGCCTCAGCTTGCGGGCGCGAAACAAATGCAGCTAAAGCGCGGGACGACGGGATGGCCTCAAGGCCGTTGGCGCTCCTTCCGCCTTGTCTATGGATGGAGCCAGTTATGTCGGCCGATCTTCACGATCTTCCCCGTTCTCACGATCACGCCCTGTCACGTCCCGCTGCGGGCGAGGTCGTCGCGGTACTCGGCACTCCCGAGGTGCGCGCGGTGGCACTGCGTGGGTTCGCCGGCCTGAGGGCTGGCGAAGGAACGGTGCCGACTGCCGGGATCGGCCTGCTCTGTGCCCGGCCGCGCTTCTTCCCCTGGCTCGATCTCACCGAGAACCTCGCCTTTGCCTTGCCCAAAGCCACACCCTTCGAGCGCGAGGGTCTGATCACCAATGTGCTGGTCCGCGTCGGCCTTGCCGCGCAGGCGACGCAGCGGCCCGGGACGCTCTTGCCGGAAGAGCTGCTGCGACTTGCCATCGCCCGCCTGCTGCTGGTCAGGCCGCGCCTGCTGCTGATCGACGAACCCTTCGCCGCGCTGGATGCGCAGGCGCGCCAGCGGCTCGCCGCCTTCCTGCCGGAACTCTGTACGCAGGGACGCCCGGCCGTGGTCATGTCCACCGGTTCGGTCGAGGACGCCGTGCGACTCGCCGACCGCATCCTCGTCGTGCCACAGCAGCCGGGCCCGGTCGCCTTCAGCCTCGACAATCTGCTCGCCCGTCCGCGCGAGGAGGGCTCGGTCGGCTTCGTCGCGCTGCGCCGCGAATTGCGCCGGGCGCTCGACAAGGAAAGCCGGCATGTCGCGCCGGAGGTGGAGGCGGCGGCCTGAACCGGCTAGACAGGCCGCGAACCGTTTCTGCCAGGGATCACGATCATGGACGTCACCGCGCTGCGCGCTTTGCAGGCCCCGCTCAAGGACAAGTATCGTGAGGCGCCCGATGCGGCGGTGATCACGCTGAAGGCCAAGGGCGAGCTCGACGACCAGCACATCGCCTGCAAGGTCGAGACCGGCCGGGCGATCGCGCTCGCCGGCCTGCACCCGGCGACCGGCGGCTCCGGCGCCGAGCTCTGCTCCGGCGACATGCTGCTCGAGGCGCTGGTCGCCTGCGCCGGCGTCACACTGAAGGCGGTCGCGACCGCGCTCGAGATCGAGCTTAAGAAGGGCACCGTCCGGGCCGAGGGCGATCTCGATTTCCGCGGCACGCTCGGCGTCGCCAAAGACGCTGCCGTCGGCTTCAAGGCGATCCGCCTTTCCTTCGACGTCGAGACCGACGCGCCGCAGGAGAAGCTCGACACGTTGCTCAAGCTGACTGAGCGCTATTGCGTCGTCTTCCAGACGCTGAACGTGAAGCCGGAACTCTCGGCCAATCTCGCGCGGGCCTGATCAGGCCGGCAGCGGGCGTGGCGATCCGTCCGCCTCCGTCGCTTCCGGCTCCTGCGAGATCGGCGCTGTCATCGGGTCGAGAACCGCGAAGGGGCGTTCGGACATCTGTTCGGGCGCGGCGCGCTGGCGGATGCGCAGCGCCGCGAGGGCTGCGAGCAGTGCGCTGATCGCCGCCATGAAATAGAGCAGCCCGTTGATGTCGAGCCGCGCCATCACCTGCGCGCCGAGCAGCGGGCCGAGCGCCGAGCCGATGCCGCTGACCAGGATCAGCCGGCCGCTGACGGCGACGACGCGGTCCTGCGGCATGCGGTCGAGCGCATGGGCGACGCAGACCGGATAGAGCGTCGACATGAAGCCCCCGAGCAGGGCGGCGACGGGCAGCACCGCGCCGAGATGGCGCGGCACGAGATCGAGCGCGACGGCAGCGACCGAGAAGCCGAGCGCCAGCCCCGCCAGCACGATCCGGCGGTCGCCACGATCGGAGAGGCGGCCGACGGGGACCTGGAAGGCGAAGCCGCCGAGCACGGCGACCAGCATGAACAGCGCGATCGTCTCCTGGGGGATGGCGTTGCGCGCCATCCAGGCCGGGAACAGCGCGTAGAAGGCGCTGCTGATCATGCCGGCGATGACGCAGCCGATCACCGAGATCGGCGCCTGCCGGGTCAGGTCGCCATAGGGCAGCGAGGCCTCCGCCGGCAGCGTCGGCGCCTCCGCGCGTGTCGTGCTGACCATCACCAGCGCCAGCGCGAACAGCGCGACGATGATGTTGAACGGGGTGGCGGTCTCGACCGGGAGCTTGCCGATCAGCAATTGCCCGGCCGCCAGCGCCAGGAAGGTGCCGACCATGTAGATCGAAAAGATGCGGCCGCGCTGGTCGGCCGGGGCCTTGGCGTTGAGCCAGCTCTCGGTGGTGATGAACAGGCCGACACAGCCGATCCCGATCGCCGCCCGGCATGCCATCCAGCCGAGCGGCGAGATGAAGAGCGGCATCGCCGCCGTCCCGACCACCACCATGCCGGCGAAGGCTGCATAGGCGCGGATATGGCCGATGCGTTGGATCACGGGCCCGCAGCCGACGGCGCCGATGGTGAAGCCGATGAAATAGGCGCTCAGCACGATGCCGGTCAGCGTCGGGCCGAAGCCTTCGCTGGTCAGCCGCAGCGATAGGAACGTGTTGAAGAAGCCGTTGGCGAGTTGCACGAAGCTCGTCGCGGCGATGAGCGTTCCGATCTGGACGAGCAAGGTTTGCGGCCTCCGGCGCGGTCTGGGAAGGCCTCTACCTCAACGCCGGAATGTGCTCTCGCCATGGCGACCGGGACGAATGGCGTCGCGCCGCGTCACTCCGCCGCCTTCAGATTCGTGGCTTTTGCGAACGGAAGTTGCGGTTCGTTCGGCCTGACATCGTCGAACTCGAGCGCGCCGATCCGCTCGGCCCGGCCGGTGACCTTGCCTGCTGATGTCCTGATCTGGGCGACGTCGTCCTGCGCCTGGCGGAAATGGCTGTCGAGCTTGTCGACCCGGTCGCCGAGGCGGCGGACATCGTCGAGCAGCTTGCCGACCTCGGCCTGGATCACCTGCGCTTCCTCGCGCATGCGCGCGTCACGCACCAGCGACTGCATCAATTGGATCGCCAGTGCCAGCAGCGAGGGTGAGACGATCATCACCCGCGCCCGGTGCGCCTTCTGGATGATATCGTCGAAATGCTCGTGCAGATCGGCGTAGATCGCCTCCGACGGCACGAAGAGCAACGCCATGTCCTGCGTTTCGCCCGGCAGGAAATAGCGCTCGGCGATATCCTTGACGTGCTGGCCGACATCGGCGCGCACCCGTGCCGACGCGTGCTTCTTCGCCTCCTCGCCTCGTGCCTCGCGTAGCAGGGTGAAGCTCTCCAGCGGGAATTTTGCGTCGATGACGAGGCCGCGCCCGTCGCCAGGCAGGGTGACGAGGCAGTCCGGCCGCTTGCCGGTCGAGAGCGTCGGTTGAAACGAGAAGAATGCCGCTGGAAGACCGTCGCGGATGATCGCCTCCATCCGGCCCTGGCCATAGGCTCCGCGCGCCTGCTTGTTGGCGAGCACGTCCTTCAGCGTCACCACCTCGCCGGTGAGCTCGGTCAGGTTCTTCTGCGCGTTGTCGATGACCGCCAGGCGCTCCTGCAGCTTGCCGAGGCTCTCATTGGTCTGGCGAACATTCTGCTCGAGGCCGGCGCCGACCTGCTGGCGCAGCCCGTCCATCCGCTCGGCCATGATGCGGGCGAGGTCGCCCTGCCGGGTCGAGAGAATTTCGGCCATGGTCTGCATGCGGCCGCTGAGCTCGGCCTGCTGCCGGTTCATCTCGGCGACCTTGTCGTCCATCTCGCGGGCGCGCTCAGCTGCCATCGCTGCTTCGATTTCGCGCCGGCGCGCCGCGCGCCAGGACGAGAGCAGTGCCAGCACCAGCAGGAGGAGCGTCAGCCCCGCGAAGCCGAAGGCGGCCTCGGCCCAGCTCACGGGGCGTTCCAGCAGGACGAAGGCGATCTGGTTCATGCCGCAAGCCTACACGATTTGAATGGCATTTCTAGAACATAAGCGGAACAGTTTGACCGTTTCGTCACAAGCGCTTATGTCGCGGCAACTCCTGAAACGTCCAGAGCGCCCTATGGCCATCCGCCCCCTCGTCATCCTGCCCGATTCAATGCTGCGCAAGGTTTCCACGCCGATCGGCGAGATCACGCCGGAAATCCGCAAGCTCGCCGACGACATGCTGGAGACGATGTACGACGCGCCGGGCATCGGCCTCGCCGCGATCCAGATCGGCGAGCCGGTCCGCCTCGTCACGCTCGACGTCTCAAAGAAGGCGGAGGAAGGCGAGGAACAGAAGCGCGAGCCGATGGTCCTCATCAACCCCGAGGTGACCTGGCGCTCGGAGGAGTTCAGCTCCTACGAGGAGGGTTGCCTCTCGATTCCCGAATATTACGAGGAGGTCGAGCGGCCGGCGCGGGTCAAGGTCGCCTATCGCGATCTCGACGGCAAGGCGCATGAGATCGAGGCCGACGGCCTGCTCGCGACCTGCCTGCAGCACGAGATCGACCATCTCAACGGTGTGCTCTTCATCGACTACCTGTCACGGCTGAAGCGCGACCGCGTCAACAAGCGCTTCGCCAAGGCGGCGAAACGGGAGAGCGCGGCCTGACCGGCCGGGGCTTGAGAGCATGAGCTTGCGCATCATCTTCATGGGCACGCCGGATTTCGCCGTGCCGACCTTGACCGAGATCATCGGCCAGGGCCACGAGGTCGTCTCCGTTTATACGCGCGCGCCGGCGCCGGCCGGGCGCGGCATGGAGCTGCGGCCCTCGCCGGTCCAGGTCACGGCCGAGCGTTTCGGCATCCCGGTGTTCTCGCCGAAGACGCTGAGGACCGCCGAGGCGGCCGAGATCATGGCCTCGCACGAGGCCGATGTCGCCGTCGTCGTCGCCTATGGCCTGATCCTGCCCAAGGCGATCCTCAAGGTGCCGGAGCTCGGCTGCCTCAACCTGCACGCATCGCTCCTGCCGCGCTGGCGCGGTGCTGCACCGATCCAGCGCGCCATCATGGCGGGCGATGCCGAGACCGGCGTCTGCGTGATGAAGATGGAGGAGGGGCTCGACACCGGCCCCGTCGCCATGGTCGAGAGGCTTGCGATCGACGGCAACGCCACGGCCGGCGACATGCACGACCGGCTCGCCGGCCTCGGCGCCGACCTGATGGTCCGGGCGCTCGCCGCGCTCAGCCGCGGCGGCCTGCGCTTCACGCCGCAGGCGGAAGAGGGCGTCACCTATGCCAGCAAGATCGGCAATGACGAGGCGAAGCTGAGCTGGAACCGGCCGGCGCAGCAGGTCCATAACGTCGTCCGTGGTCTCTCGCCTTTCCCGGGCGCCTTCGTCGAGGTCGATCTCGGCAAGGGCCCGGAGCGGCTGAAGTTGCTGCGCACCGCCCGTGCCGGCGGCGCAGCCGAGCCGGGAACGCTGCTCGACGACGAGGGCACCATCGCCTGCGCGGTCGGGGCGGTGAAGCTGGTTCAGGTCCAGCGCGCCGGGAAGGGGCCGATGAGCGCCCAGGAGTTCCTGCGCGGTGCGCGGCTCTCGGCCGGATCGAAGCTGTAGCGATGCCGCGTTACAAGCTCGTCATCGAATATGACGGCACGCCCTTCTCAGGTTGGCAGCGCCAGCTCAATGGCCCCTCGGTGCAGCAGAGCGTCGAGGAGGCGATCGAAGCCTTCTGCGGCCATGCCGTGCGCCTGCATTGCGCCGGACGGACCGATGCCGGCGTCCACGCCACCCATCAGGTCGCCCATGTCGATCTCGATAAGGAGTGGCGCACCGATGTCGTGCGCGATGCCAGCAATGCGAGGCTGAAGCGCCTGCCGGTGGCGGTGCTGAGTGCTGAGGCGGTGCCGGATACCTTCGATGCCCGCATTTCGGCGACGCGTCGTTACTACATCTACCGCATCCTTGACCGGCGGGCGCAGCCAGCGCTCGATGCGAACCGGGTCTGGCATGTCCCGGTCAGGCTCGACCATGAGGCGATGGACCGCGCCGCCAAGGCGCTGATCGGCCATCACGACTTCACCACCTTCCGCGCCGCCGAATGCCAGGCCAACAGCCCCTTGCGCACGCTTGACCGCTTCGACTGCCGGCGCGAGGGAGCCGAGATCGTCGCCTATGTCCATGCCCGTTCCTTCCTGCATCATCAGGTCCGCTCCATGGTCGGCTGCCTGAAGATGGTCGGCATGGGGCGCTGGCCGGAGAACAAGGTCGGCAAGGTGCTGGCGGCGCGCGACCGCTCGCAATGCGCCGCGCTGGCGCCGCCCTGCGGGCTCTACCTGGCGGGCGTCGATTACTGAGAAGCACGTCGTCTTTCCGGGGCGCCGCGCAGCGGCGAGCCTGGAACCCATGACCACGACATTGTTCCAGCCCGTCATGCTCGCCCTTGTGGCGAGCATCCACGTCTTGAGCACGGCCTTCGACCAGCAAAGACGTGGATGGTCGGGACGAGCCCGACCATGACGGAAAGGGCGGTGTTCATGGGTTCCAGGCTCATGGCTTCGCCATGCCCCGGAATGACGGCAAGCGATCAGAACCCTGCGAGCCCAAAAATCTTCAGCACCGTGTAGTCGGCGAGCACGCTGGCGCAGGCGATCGCGCCCGCGACGCCGTTGTCGGCCCCGAAGGTGGCCCTGGCGACGCAATAGCGCAGCCTGAGCACGATCGCCGCGAAGGCGAGGCTCTGGAAGCCGGCGATGCCCGGGTTCGACCAGCCCAGCGCGAACACTGTCGCCGGCACCGCCATCAATGCCGCCGAGAGGATGCCGGCCCAGTTCCAGGCGATGACGAAGCTGGTGAAGCGCGGATTGCGGGTGAGGCCGGGCGCGAGCCCGACCAGCAGCGCCGGCACGGCGAGGATCGCCAGGATCTCGGCGGTGACGATCGCGGCGATCAGGCCGGGCGCGTCGAACATGCCGTCGCTGTTCGACAGGCCGGCGAGGGTGCGCTCCGCCGCCAGCGCCGGGATCATCGAGGGTACGACCAGCACCAGCGCGAGATAGGAGCGCCAGAAGCCGTCGCGGCTGAGGTCGAGATCGGGGAGGGCTTTCGCATCGGCCCGCAGCAGGCGCCAGGAGGCGGCGAGCGATCGCGTCACATCGTCGGCAGCAAGCCTCATGGCCCAACCCTCCGGACGTCACCATATTAGACTTTCGTCTAAACTGTGAGCTTCGGGGTCGGTTCCGTCAAGCCTGCTGCGCTGCAGCGAAATACGTCGCCAGTAAACGATGCGTGATCCGTTCCAACGTGACGAGGTCGGCGGTGGCGACCCGCTCGTCGATCTGGTGCATGGTCTGGCCGACGACGCCGTATTCGACGACAGGGCAGTAGTTCTTGATGAAGCGGGCGTCGGAGGTACCCCCGGTTGTCGATAGGGCCGGGCGCTTGCCGGTCTCGGCTGAAACTGCCTCGGCGACCATGGTGACGAACGGCCCGGGCTGGGTCAGGAAGGCGACGGCATTGGTCGGCTCGAAGACGATTTCGTAGCGCACCGCATTGCCGGCCGCATCGCATAAGCGGCGCTCGATCTCGGCGGACAACGTCTGCGGTGTCCAGAGGTCGTTGAAGCGGATGTTGAAGACGGCCTTGGCCTGCGCCGGGATCACGTTCGTCGCGGGGTTGCCGACATCGAGCGTCGTCACCTCGAGATTGCTCGGGTCGAAATGCTCGGTGCCGGCATCGAGCGGTGTTGCGTCCAGCGCCGCCAGCAACCGGACCATGCCGCGGATCGGGTTCTGGGCGAGGTGCGGATAGCCGACATGCCCCTGCACGCCCTGCACCGTGAGCTTGCCGGTCAGCGAGCCGCGCCGGCCGATCTTGATCATGTCGCTCATCGCCGCCGGATTGGTCGGCTCGCCGAGCAGGCAATGGTCGAAGCGCTCGCCGCGGGCGTCGGCCCAGGCCAGCAATTTGACCGTGCCGTTGACGGCCGGGCCTTCCTCGTCGCCGGTGATGAGGAAGGCGATCGAGCCCGGGGCATCCGGGTTCTCGCGGCGATAGCGGATCGCGGCCGAGGTCATGGCGGCGAGCCCGCCCTTCATGTCGCAGGCGCCGCGCCCGTACAGCGTGCCGCCTTCAATCTCGGCCGCGAACGGATCATGCGTCCAGGCGGCGAGGTCGCCGGGCGGGACGACGTCGGTATGGCCGGCAATGACGAAGACCGGCCCCTCGCTGCCGATGCGGGCATAGAGGTTCTCGACATCGGGCATGCCGGGCTCTGAGAACACCGGCCGCTCGACGCTGAAGCCTTCGGCGCTCAGCACGGCAGCGAGCAGTGCAAGCGCGCCGCCTTCGGTGGGTGTCACCGAGGCGCAACGGACCAGAGCTTGGGTGAGGGCGACCGGATCGGTGGGGTCGAAGGCGAGGGGGGCGGGCGTGCTTGGGCTCATCGAGCCGGTTTAGCAGCCCTGCCTTGCTCCGCAAGCGGCGCATCGCGGTCGACGCCTGGCATCAAACCGAGATCGACCAGCGCGACCAGCCAGGCCATCGTCGAGATCGCGATCAGCGACGGCGCCCAAGCGTAGTCGAGCATCGGTTGCACTTCCCGCGGCAGGACGATGGCGCAGACCAGCAGGATGCCGAACATCGAGGAGCCGCCCCGGTCGGTGGCGCGCTTGGCCGCCAGCGCAGCCCAGGGGAACAGGGCGAAGGCGTTGGCGAAGGCGACGGCCATTTTCGCAGAATGCCAGTCCATCACGTGGGGCGCGCCCCACTGGACCGCCAGCAGGCAGAGGGCGAGGGCGATGCTGCCAAGCCAGAACTGGCGCAGGCCGATTCGGCCATCAAGATCGGTGAACAAGCGGATTGCGGACATGAATCGGGCTCCGATCCTGCATTCTCGCACGCAGATGGGCCGGAATGAAGCTTATGGTGAATAAATGGTTAATCCGCCCGAACCGGTTGTTCTGGCAGAGAAAATGCTTGAACCCGACGGGACGCGCCGCTAGCTGCGAGAGGTTCTCCGGATTTTGAAGGGGGCCATTCGGCGTGATTGGCGGATGGCAGGTTGAGTGAGCGGCGCGTCGCGCTGCCGAGCGAGGTTCTGGGCATGACCATTCGTCTGCATCGCGGCGATCTTCCCGATGGGTTCGAGCCGGGACCGGTCCTGGCGATCGACACCGAGACGCTAGGTCTCAACCCGCAGCGTGACCGGCTCTGCGTGGTGCAGCTCTCGCGCGGTGATGGCACTGCCGACGTCGTGCAGATTCCGAAGGGCGCCGCGGCGCCGGCCAACCTCTGCCGCATCCTCGCGGACACCAGCGTGCTGAAGCTCTTCCACTTCGCCCGCTTCGACATCGCCGCGCTGGAAAATGCGTTCGGCGTCGTCACCGCGCCGGTTTACTGCACCAAGATCGCTTCGAAGCTGGTGCGCACCTATACCGATCGGCACGGGCTCAAGGACCTCGTCCGCGAGCTCCTTGGCGTCGAATTGTCGAAGCAGCAGCAATCCTCGGATTGGGGCGCCGATACGCTGACCGAAGCGCAGCTCGGCTATGCCGCCTCCGACGTTTTGCACCTGCACGCCCTGAAGGCGAAGCTCGACGTTCTGCTGGAGCGCGAGGGGCGTATGCACCTCGCCAAGGCCTGCTTCGACTTCCTGCCGACGCGCGCCGAGCTCGATCTGGCCGGCTGGCCGGAAGTCGACATCTTCGCGCATACGTAAATTTGAGGTATTTGAGGCTAAGGTCATTCGTCTGGCGGTTGCCGGACCGGTCGCTGTTGCCTGCTGGCATGCGCCTCGGTTCGACATCAAAAAGCCGTCGGCGGCTGGCAATGGGCGGGCATGAGCTTGGCGATCACAACCCCTGAGACGCGCAGTCCGGCGGCGATTCGGGCGCAGATGCGGCAGAGCGCCTTTCAGGCGGCGCGCCGCCATTCCGTGCTCGTGCGCCTGCTGCGGCGCCTGATCCCGATCGGGGCGATCGGAGCGGTGGTCGGGCTGATCGTCGTCCCCTTCCTCAATCCGCTGCGTCATGCCGGCAATTTCTCGCTGGGCGGAATCAGCCTGTCCGGTGGCAAGGTGGTCATGGAGACCCCGAAGCTCGCCGGCTATCGCAAGGACAACAGCCCTTACGAAGTCACGGCGGATTCGGCGCTGCAGGACGTGCGCAATCCCACGCAGATCGAGCTCGTGCAGATGGTGGCGCGGGTGCTGATGAAGTCCGAAGGCTGGATCAACATCAACGCCAAGAGCGGCCTCTTCGATCAGCAGAAGGAAAAGCTCAAGCTGGTCGACGACGTGAAGATCCGGACCGAGTCGGGCTATGATGTCCGCATGCGCACCGCCGATGTCGACTTCAAGGCTGGAACCGTCAATTCGCGCGAGCCGGTGAAGGTCAATCTCGGCACGACCACGATTGACGCGGACACGCTCGACGTGAAGGACAATGGCGCGCTCATCACCTTCGAGGGGCGTGTGCACGTCTTGATCGAGAATGCGCCGGCGCGCAGCTTGGCCGGGCCGGAGCGCGAGGGCAGCACGCCCAATCTCGAAGCCCTTCGTCCGGCTGCCAAGCCGTGAGGCCGTTGCATCGAGCCATGTGGAGCAATGACGGAACGCCGATGAAACCTCTCGTTTTTGCCCTCGCGGCCTTGATCGCGCCGGCGCTGTCCGTCACGGCGCTGGCCCAGCAGCCTGCGCGGTCCGGCTCCGCCCCCGCGGCCGCACCGGCCGCTGCGAGCGCGACGCCGGCCAAGCCGGCCAAGCCGCGCGGCGGTGCCCCTGGTTCGCCCTTCGGCGGCATGGGCAGCGACAGCAAGGAGCCGATCAAGATCGACGCGAACAAGCTCGACGTGCTCGACAAGGACAACAAGGCGATCTTCTCGGGCAACGTCGTCGCAGTGCAGGGCGAGACGACCGTGCGTTGCTCGGTGATGACGGTGTTCTATGAGGGCCGCGGCCAGGGCGGGCAGGGCGCCGCGCCGAAGCCGGCGCAGCCCGCGGCGCAGGGCCAGGGAGCCAATGACGGCGCGATCAAGCGAATCGAATGCACGGGCCCGGTCACGGTGGTCTCGAAGACGCAGGCCGCGACCTCGGACAACGCCGTCTTCGACCGCGCCAACAATCAGGTGATCATGACCGGCAATGTCGCGCTGAACGACGGCCCGAACATCACCCGCGGCGACAAGCTTGTCTACAACACGCAGACCGGCATCGCCAACGTGACGTCGAGCGGGCGCGTCCAAGGCTTCTTCGTGCCGAATTCGGGCGAGGAGGGCAAAGACAAGAAGGACACCAAGGCAGGCGCCAAGCCGGCCGCCACGCCGACCAACTGATCTTCCCTTACGGCAGGGGCAGCTGCAGGAAGGCGTTGCCAGTTTGGCGCGCCTCGCATACCAGAGCGGACCCATGTCGCACGCCAGCGGATTGTATCTCTTCCTGTGACGATATCCATGTCCCCGCCCCCCGAGGCTGCCCAGCAGGCGCAGCCCAGCCAGACGCGGCCGGCCAAGGCGCCGGCGGCGCGTACCGGGCTGTTCGGCCGGCTAGGCGGGCTTTTCGCCCGGGGCAAGGGCGGGCCGGCGGCTGAGGAGGAGGTCCAATCGGGCCGCGTCGCGAGCGCCGTCGGCGGCACCGGCATCCTCGCCGTCAGCGGGCTGCGCAAGACCTATGGTGCCCGCAATGTCGTGAGCGAGGCCTCGCTCTACGTCCGCAATGGCGAGGCTGTCGGCCTGCTCGGACCGAACGGCGCCGGCAAGACCACGATCTTCTACATGATCACCGGCCTGGTCAGCGCCGATATGGGCGTGATCTCGCTCGAAGGCAACGACATCACCAATCTGCCGATGTACCAGCGCGCCCGGCTCGGCATCGGCTACCTGCCGCAGGAAGCCTCGATCTTCCGCGGCCTCTCGGTCGAGGATAATATCCGCGCGGTGCTCGAAGTGGTCGAGCCGAACCGCAAGAAGCGCGAGCGCGAGCTCGACAAACTGCTCGACGAATTCAACATCAGCCGCCTGCGCAAGGCGCCCTCGATCGCGCTGTCGGGCGGCGAGCGCCGCCGCTGCGAGATCGCTCGCGCGCTCGCCGGGCGGCCCTCCTTCATCCTGCTCGACGAGCCCTTCGCCGGCATCGATCCGATCGCCGTCGGCGACATCCAGGAGCTGGTCCGGCAGTTGACCGATCGCGGCATCGGCGTGCTGATCACCGACCACAATGTCCGCGAGACGCTCGGCCTGGTCGATCGCGCCTACATCATCCATTCCGGCCGCGTGCTGACCGAAGGCTCGCCGGCCGAGATTATCGCCAATGCCGATGTCCGTCGGGTCTATCTCGGCGAGGATTTCCGCCTCTGAGGCGGAAAGGCAAGCATCCTCCTAGGGTGTTGCAGTGCATTAACTTCCCGGCGCAAAAGCCCATGCGAGGCTTTGACGCGGCAGCGGCCGGCGGCTAGTCTGTTCCACAGGCAAGAACCGTGCCGAATTGTCGCGGGCTTAAGGAGACGGGATCGCGATGGCGATGATGCCACGCATGGAGCTGCGCCAGGGCCAGTCCCTGGTGATGACGCCGCAATTGCTGCAGGCGATCAAGCTGCTCCAGCTCTCCCATCTCGAATTGCAGAGCTTCGTCGAGGGCGAGCTGGAGCGCAATCCGCTGCTCGAGCGCGGCGACGACGCTCCGGAGCCGGCCATGGCCAACGGTGCCGGCGAGAGCTTGCATGCCGCCGATGCCGAGACCTATGCCCGCGCCGAGAGCCTCAACACTCAGGAGGGTATCGAGGGCAGGCTCGGCACCGGGCTCGACAACGTCTTCCAGAACGAGCAACCCAAGGCGGCGCGGCTGGAGGCGCAGGGCACCGACAGCCTGCCGATCATCGGTGGCGCCTATGGCGGTTCCGGCGGCTCCTTCGAGGAGGGCCCCGACAGCTTCGAGAACGGGCTGACCAGCGAGCTCTCGCTGCATGAGCATCTCAGCGCCCAGCTCGACCTCGCCGTCACCGCGCCGGGCGACCGGTTGATCGGTCGCCACATCATCGATGGCGTCGACGACTCCGGCTACCTGACCGAGCCGTTGGCCGATATCGCCGAGCGCCTCGGCGTCGACCTCGCGCGCGTCGAGCAGGTCCTCGCCATCATCCAGGCATTCGACCCCAGCGGCATTGCCGCGCGCGATGTCGGCGAGTGCCTGGCGATCCAGCTGCGCGACCGCGACCGCTATGATCCCGCCATGCAGGCGCTCATTGCCAACCTGCCGCTGCTCGCCAAGCGCGACTATGCCGCCCTTCGGCGCATCTGCGGCGTCGACGACGAGGACATCGCCGACATGGTTGCCGAGATCCGGCGGCTCGACCCCAAGCCCGGGCGCGCCTTCGGCGGCTCGGCGGCGGAAACGGTGGTGCCGGACGTCTTCATCCGCGCCGCGCCGGACGGCTCCTGGCTGGTCGACCTCAATCCCGACACCTTGCCGCGCGTGCTGGTCAACCAGACCTATCATGCCCGCGTCTCGAAGGCGGCCCGCAGCGATACCGAGAAGGCCTTCATCGCCGAATGCCTGCAGACGGCGAACTGGCTGACCCGCTCGCTCGAGCAGCGCGCCCGCACCATCCTCAAGGTCGCCAGCGAGATCGTGCGCCAGCAGGACGGCTTCTTCGCCCATGGCGTCGAGCACTTACGACCGCTCAATCTGAAGACCGTCGCCGATGCGATCGGCATGCACGAATCGACGGTCTCGCGCGTCACCTCGAACAAGTACCTCGCCTGCTCGCGTGGGGTCTTCGAGATGAAATACTTCTTTTCCGCCGCGATCGCCGCGACCGGTTATGGCGAGGCGCATTCGGCCGAGGCGGTGCGTCACCGCATCAAGCAGATGATCGAAGACGAGCTGCCGAAGGACGTGCTCTCGGACGACGCCATCGTCACCAGGCTGAAGGAAAGCGGTATCGACATCGCCCGCCGTACCGTGGCGAAATATCGGGAATCGCTGCGCATTCCCTCTTCGATGGAACGCCGCCGCGAGAAAGCGACAATGGCGCACGCCGGACGCTGACGCGCGCGCTTCGTCAGGGCGAGTTTGCGGTGCAGCACAAAGTGCACGTCACCTCATGAGCCGTTCGCAGCTTCGCCCTGTTGCCCGCGCAACTGCGCGGCTCCGCGCATTGACAACCCCATGAGGGCGTTCTTACCTCCTCAGGATGGTCGGCTACTGACCATGGCGACAAGAAGGGGAAGCACTCCATGAGCTTGCGAATCTCCGGCAAGAATCTCGATGTCGGCGAGGCCCTCCGCGGCCAGGCCGAGGCCAGGGTCGCCGCAGCGTTGGGCAAGTACTATGAGGGCGGCTATCAGGGCCACGTCACCGTCGGCAAGGATGGCACCGCCTTCAAGACCGACGGCGTCCTGCATCTGTCTTCCGGCATCACCCTCGAAGCCTCTGCCACTGCGCATGATCCCTATGCCAGCCTCGACAAGATGGCCGAGCGCATCGAGAAGCGGCTGCGGCGCTACAAGCGACGGCTGAAGGATCGCGCCGCTGCCGCCAATGGGCGCGAGCCCGCCCTGGAAATCCCCAGCTATGTGATCGCCGCCCCCGATGAGGATATCGAGGAGCATGAGGCCGACCACGCTGGTGAGAACCCGGTGATCGTGGCGGAATCGACCAAATCCCTGCACCAGATGACGGTTGGCGACGCGGTCGCCGAGCTCGATCTGACCGGCGCGCCTGTGGTTATCTTCCGCCATGCTGGCAATGGCCGCATGAACGTCGTATACCGCCGCCGCGACGGCAATATCGGCTGGATCGATCCGCCGGCTTCTCTTTCTTGAAGTCCCGCCGCTGATGGAGTTCGGGCGCCGGCCGGGACGCCGGTGGCGCCCGTGTTTCGGCACGGGACATGCATGGATTGGCCTATGACGCTGACCGATCTTCTCCGGCCCGATGCGGTGATCTCGCCGCTGCGCGCCAACAGCAAGAAGCAGGCCCTGCAGGAGCTGGCGCAGCACGCTGCCCTGCTCACCGGCCTGCCCGAGCGCGAGCTGTTCGAAGCCTTGCTCCAGCGTGAGCGCCTGGGCTCGACCGGCATCGGCGACGGAATCGCGATCCCGCATGGCCGCATGGCCGGCATCGACCGTCTCGTCGGCCTGTTCGCCCGTGCCGAGAAGGCGATCGATTTCGAGGCGCTGGACGGCCAGCCGGTCGACATCATCTTCGTGCTGATCGCGCCGGAAGGCGCGGGAGCCGACCATCTCAAGGCACTGGCTCGCGTCGCCCGCGTGCTGCGCAACCAGGCGGTGCTCGAGCAGGTACGCCATGCGCATGACCCGGCCGCCATTTACGCCATCCTGGCGGAGACCGCCGCCAAGGCGGCCTGAAGGCGGGCCGCACCAGGCGGCTTCTTCCTTTGAATGATGACAGTCTAGGCTTGGAGGCCTTGCCCCGAGCGGCTATGACGCGGCCGAAGCTGTGAGGCGCCGTGCGCGGCGCCATCGAACCGCGGAGTGCCGCCGATGGCCTATACCCATGTCGATCTCTTCCCCCTCGGCGAGGACAAGACGCCCTACCGCTCGCTCGGCAACGAGGGCGTCAGCGTCGAGACGGTCGGCGGGCGCGAGGTCCTGAGCGTCTCGCGCGAGGCGATCAAGCGGCTCTCCGAGCAGGCCTTCATCGACATCAACCATCTGTTGCGCCCGGGCCATCTCGCCCAGCTCGCCAAGATCCTCGACGACCCCGAGGCGACCTCGAACGACCGCTTCGTCGCCTATGACCTGCTCAAGAACGCGGGCATCGCCGCCGGCGGCGTGCTGCCGATGTGCCAGGACACCGGCACGGCGATCATCATGGGCAAGAAGGGCCGCAAGGTCTGGACCGAGGGCGACGACGAGGCTGCGCTGGGAGAAGGCGTCTACGACGCCTATCTCAAGCGCAATCTGCGCTATTCCCAGGTCGCGCCGCTCTCCATGTTCGAGGAGAAGAACACCGCGACCAACCTGCCGGCGCAGATCGACATCTATGCCGAGGGCGAGGACGCCTACAAATTCCTCTTCGTTGCCAAGGGCGGCGGCTCGGCCAACAAGACCTTCCTCTTCCAGGCGACGCCCTCGCTCCTGACCAAGGACCGGATGATGGCGTTCCTGAAGGAGAAGATCCTGACGCTCGGCACCGCCGCCTGCCCGCCCTATCACCTCGCCATCGTCATCGGCGGTACCTCGGCCGAGCAGAACCTCAAGACGGTCAAGCTCGCCTCGACCAAATATCTCGATGCGCTGCCAACCCAGGGTTCGCCCTCCGGCCATGCCTTCCGCGACCTTGAAATGGAAGAGGAGGTCCACAAGCTGACGCAGGCGCTCGGTGTCGGCGCCCAGTTCGGCGGCAAGTATTTCTGCCATGACGTGCGGGTCATCCGCCTGCCGCGCCATGGCGCCTCGCTGCCGATCGGGCTCGGTGTCTCCTGCTCGGCCGATCGCCAGGCCAAGGGCAAGATCACCAAAGACGGCATCTTCCTGGAGGCGCTGGAGACAGACCCCTCGAAATACCTGCCGGAGATCGACGAGGCCAAGCTCGGCGGCGACGTCGTCAAGATCGACCTCGACCGGCCGATGAGCGAGATTCTCGCCACATTGACGAAATACCCGGTGAAGACCCGGCTCTCGCTGACCGGAACGATCATCGTCGCGCGCGACTCGGCCCATGCCAAGATCCGCGAGCGGCTGGAGAATGGCCAGGGCATGCCGGACTATCTGAAGAACCACCCGGTCTATTATGCCGGGCCGGCCAAGACGCCCGAGGGCTTCGCCTCCGGCTCCTTCGGCCCGACCACGGCCGGCCGCATGGATTCCTTCGTCGATCAGTTCCAGTCCTTCGGCGGCTCGATGGTGATGCTGGCCAAGGGCAATCGCTCGGCCCAGGTCCGCGAGGCCTGCAAGGCCCATGGCGGCTTCTATCTCGGCTCGATCGGCGGCCCGGCGGCGCGCCTCGCCCAGGATTGCATCCGCAAGGTCGAATTGCTCGAATATCCCGAGCTCGGCATGGAGGCGGTCTGGCGGATCGAGGTCGAGGATTTCCCCGCCTTCATCGTCATCGACGACAAGGGCAACGACTTCTTCAAGGAGCTGAACCTCGGATGATCGCTCGCGCTGCCGTCGCCGTCCTGCTGACCCTGGCTCCTGCTCTCGCTGTGGCACAGCCGCGTCCCGTTCCGGCGACGTGCACGCGGGACCTGTTCCAGAACGAGGCGGCGATGCGCCAGCGCCAGTACAAGATGCAGCAGGTCGCCACGGCCGACCAGGCGACGCAATGTGCCGCCTGGCGCGATCACGTGACCTTCATGCAGAAGGCGCGCTCGGTCTTCGCGACTTGCCAGACCGGCCGGCAGCGTGAGGAGAACGTCGCTCAGATGGACCAGTCGCTCGCCGATTATCGCGTGCTGCTCGCCAATCGCTGCGGGCGCCGCTGACTATCTGATCTCCGGCGGCTGGCCGAGCTGCGCCTTGAAGAAGGCGAGCACGCGCGCGTTGAAATCGGCGTGGAAGGCGGCCCGGTCGAAACCGGGCTGGTCGCTACAGAGCTCGGCAGTCGATTGGGCCAGCTCGGCCGGGCAGGGTGGCAGGAAGGAGAAATGCTGGGAGCCAGGCACGATGTGGAAGTCGGGTTTCGTCGGCAGCCGGTCGGCTATCGCCGCGACCTCGGCCGGCGTCACGCCGTCGCCCCCGCGCTCGGAGCCCCAGAGCTGAACCGGCACCCGTACTGTCCTGAAGCTGTCCTGCGTGAAGAAGACGCTGAGCGGGTCGACGATCACCGCAGCCTTGATACGTGGGTCATGGCTGAGCTCCGGAAGCGCGCCCATGCGGACCTGCCCGCAGAGCGGGTCGCTCTTGCCTTCGCAGAGTCGCAGGCGCTTGCCGAAGAACGGATTGGCGCCGATGGCGACGAGCCCGGTATAGCCGCCGCGGGAGAAGCCGAAGAAGCCGACGCGCCCGGCATCGACCCTGGCTGTGTCCGGCCATGAGGCGAGCATATAGTCGATCGTGCGCTTGATGTCGGCCGGCCGCTCGACGAAGATTGGGAACTCGCGCGTACGGCTCTGGTCCAGGCTGGTGTCGCCGGGGTGATTGATCGCGACGACGATGAAGCCGGCATTGGCTAGAATCTCCGCCGTGTCGCGATGTCCGAGGAAGCTGCCGGTCCTGCCATGCGACACCACGATCAGCGGGCGTTTCTCGCCAGCGAGCGGGCAATTCATGCTGACGGATAGGACGAAGGGGCCGATTCGCGTCTCGCTCGGCAGCTGACTGCACGGATACCAGACCGCGCCCTTGAGCGGCTGGAGTGCCCCTTCGGCGGGAATGTCAAGGCGCTTGAGCCCGGCAGCCTGCGTCAGCGAGGTCGCAAGGCAAAACGCGATGCAGGAGACAAGGCGACGGAAAGTCATGGTGGGCTCGCTCTGCGAATGGGGATGAACAGGTCTGTGCGCAAGGCGGCGGGCGCGATCCCGCGCGACGACGTATCGAGATAGTGCTCCAGCGTCGGCCGGTCGTCCGGCTCATAGCCGCTGGCCGGCATCCATCTGGTATAGATGGCCTGTGCAGTGGCATTGATCCGGGTGTATGGGCCGACCAGCCGGTGCACGGCATAGCGGCCGCCGGGGATCTCCAGCGTCTCGACCTCCGAGTTCTCTGGCCAGGGATCGGGTGAGGCGATGGCGGCGTAATATCGGAAGCGGCCGGTATGTTCGGGGTTGCCGAATGAGGCGCCCCATTTCTCCGCGACGGTGCGGGGACCGGCGCGCTGGCGCAGCTGCCGATGCGTATGGGGGATGGTCGCGAACGATCCGACATGCCGCAGCGCACGCAGTTGCCGTGCCGGCCGCTCGACGATCGTGACAGCAGGCAGGGATGCGTCGTCGGGGAGCAGGGGTGCCATTTCGGCAGCAACGAACGCTTGCGTCATCTGTTGCCGGAATGCGCGTGGCGATTGCCCGGTGAATTCGTGAAAGGCGCGCGCGAAGGCTTGCGGGCTGTCATAGCCGACCGCCAGCGCCACTTGCGTGATGCTCTCGTTCGAGCTGGTCAGGAGACGGGTCGCGAGGGCCAGCCGAACGCGGCGGACGGTGGCCGCTACCGTCTCGCCGACAACGCCGGCATAGACGCGGTGAAAATGAAAGGGTGAGAAATTGGCGAGGCGCGCGAGATCATCGAGACGGGAATTGGCCATCGGGTCGGCGACGATGGCGGCGACCGCGCGAGCCACGCGGATGCGATAATCCCGTTCCGTTCGATCGTTGGTCATGGCCGATAGCTTGCCCTATCGCTGCGCCGGAAACTTAGCTGCTTTTGCTAAAGTGCCTGGATGCGGATCGGTCGGTTGCTGCATCCTGTGTCCTGAATCGCTTCGCGGGTATGACTGCCATTGCCCCTTGGCTTCGAAACACGGCCGGGCGAGCGGGTTTGGCCAAGGCGTTGTTTGGAGTATGGCAGTTGCGCAGAGGCGCCGCGCATGCACTGCGGGGTTTTGACTGGACCGATGACGGGATGATGGAATGACCGACGACATGACCTCCCCGCTCGGCATCGCCGTCGTGCCGGTGACGGCTTTCCAGCAGAACTGCTCGATCGTCTGGTGCACGCGCACCAAGGAGGCGGCGATCGTCGATCCCGGCGGCGATGTCGAGCGCATCCGCAGCGCGCTGAATGAGCTCGGCGTCACGCCGGTCGCGATCTGGCTGACCCATGGCCATATCGACCATGCCGGCGGCGCGACCGAGCTTGCCGGCGTCCTCAATCTGCCGATCATCGGCCCGCACGAAGCCGACAAGTTCCTGCTCGACGCCCTGCCGCAGCAGGGGCTGATGTTCGAGATGCGCGGCGTGCAGGCGGTGACGCCGACGCGCTGGCTCGCCGAAGGCGACACCGTCTCGGTCGGCGATATCACATTCTCCGTCCTGCATGTGCCCGGCCACACGCCCGGCCATGTCACGCTGTTCCAGAAGGATCTGCGCTTCCTGCTCGCCGGCGACACCGTTTTCGCCGGTTCGGTCGGCCGCACCGATTTCCCCTATGGCAACCACAAGGACCTGATCGGCGGGATCAAGGGCAAGCTGCTGCCGCTCGGCGACGACGTCCAGTTCCTGCCCGGCCATGGGCCCGCGAGCACGCTCGGCGAGGAGCGCCGGACCAATCCGTTCCTGCAGGGGAATTCGCAGTAGGCCACCGCCGTCATGCTCGCCCTTGTGGCGAGCATCCACGTCTTGAACACTGCGCGCGATTATTGATGCGAAAACGTGGATGGTCGGGACAAGCCCAACCATGACGAGAGAGGTGATGACCCAGAAACGCTAACGGCCATGTCCGGAAGGGCGCGCGTACATCCGGCGTCGCTACCTTCGGGCTCATGGCCGTCTTCAACGGGACGGAGGGCTGTGGAACGCCCTCGACACCACCGTGACCGAGATATGGGATTATGATCCTGCCCTTGCAAGGGGGGCGGCGCCATGAAACTCGGCGCGCCTCGATAAGCGGCTGATCGCATTGCCGGTTTCGTGTCCCATGCGATAGTCGGCGCCATGTGGGAGATTCTCTCCGCCTATTGGCCGCATATCCTCGGTTTCGTTTCGCTGGCGCTGACCGTGGTCGCCGCCAGCCATGCCGCGATGACCAAGGACGAGGTCCGCGCCGCCATCGGCTGGGTCGGCGTCATCGTGCTCTCGCCGATCATCGGGCCGCTGGTCTATGCGGTCGGCGGCATCAACCGCATCCGCCGCGCCTCGATCGTCTCGCAGCGCCGGCACAGCTTCGGCGTCGGTTCGCTCGCGCAGAACTTCGAGGTATCGAACGCCGAGGTCGCCGGCGATGTCGGACGCCGCTTCGCCGCACTGAAGACGCTCGGCGACAAGGCGACCCGTCGTCACCTCAAGACCGGCAATGCCATCACGGTGCTCAGGACCGGCGACGAGGCCTATGCTGCGATGATCGCGGCGATCGCGGCGGCTGAGCGCTCGGTTATTCTCGAAACCTACATCTTCGACCGCGATCCGCTCGGCCTGCGCGTCGCCGACGCGCTGATCGCGGCCCATGAGCGCGGCGTCGCGGTGCGCGTGCTGATCGATGCCGTCGGCGCGCGCTATTCGGTGCCGAGCATCGTCGGCTACCTGCAGAAGGGCGGTGTGCCGGTCGACGTCTTCAACGGCAACATCATCATCGGGCTCAGATTGCCCTATGCGAACCTGCGCACCCACCGCAAGCTGCTGATCGTCGACGGTCGGATCGCCTTCGCCGGCGGCATGAACATCCGCCAGGGCTTCACCACCGAGTTCGCCGGCGAAGCCGCAGCGCACGACACGCATTTCCGAGTCGAGGGGCCGGTCGTCGAGGACCTGTTCGGCGTCGCGGCCGAGGATTGGCGCTTCGCCTCGGACGAGGAGCTGGCCGGTGATGTCTGGGCGATCACGCCGCAGACCGCGACGCAAGGTCCGACCGTCCTGATGCGCGCCGTCGCCTCGGGACCGGATGCGAGCCTGGAGACCAACCACAAGCTGCTGATCGGCGCCTTCTCGGTGGCGCGCGAGTCGATCCGGATCATGTCGCCCTACTTCCTGCCGGACCGCGAGCTGATCAGCGCGCTGGTCACCGCGGCGCGGCGTGGCGTCGCCATCGACATCGTCGTGCCGGACGTCAACAATCTCGTCCTGGTCGATCGCGCCATGCGGGCGCAGTTCGACCAGGTGCTGAAGGATGGCTGCAGGATCTGGCGCGCCACCGGCTCCTTCGACCATTCCAAGCTGCTCGCGATCGACGGCACCTGGGCCTATGTCGGCTCGTCCAACCTCGATGCGCGCTCGCTCAGGCTGAATTTCGAGATCGATCTCGAAGTGCTCGACGAAAGCTTCGCCCGCGGCATCGAGCAGCGCATCGACGCCGCGATCGCAAGGTCGCGCCCGGTTACGCTGAAGGAGTTGCGCGCACGGCCCTTCCCCTTGCGCCTGCTCGACCGGATGCTCTGGCTCTGCTCGCCTTATCTGTGAGGTCGGGGTCGCCCATTACCGTTATGGTCGGGCTTGTCCCGACCATCCACGTCTTCCTTTGGAAAGAGCGGTGTTCAAGACATGGATGCTCGCCACAAGGGCGAGCATGACGGCGTAACATCTCAGGCGTCGAACACGCCCTTCAGGAAGTCCTGCTTGCCGATCTGGAAGCCGTTCTCGCGCAGGATGTCGTAGGCCGTCGTGGCGTGGAAATAGAAGTTCGGCAGGGCGAAGCGGGTGAGGTAGTCGGCGCCCTTCATCGTCACGGTCGCCGAGGGGCCGCGCGGGAAGGTCACGTCCTTGTCGAGCCCGGCATCCAGCGCGCCTTTGTCGATCGAGGCGATGAAGTCGAGTGTCCTGGCGATCCGCGCCTTCAGCTCCTCGAAGCTCTTCTCCTCGTCGGGGAAGCGCGGATTCTCCGCCCCGCTCACCCGCGCCGCGGCGTTCTTGGCGAAATCCGACATCAGCTGGACCTGCCGGGTGAAGGACAGCATGTCCGGCGCGAGCCGGCTCGCGAGCAGCACTTCCGCCTGGATCTTGCGCTCGGACGCCTCCGCCACCGCCTTGTCGAGGATGGCGTCGAGCGCCTTCAGGGTCTGGATGAAACCGGGGAAGACGGCGTCATAGGCGGAAAGCGGCATCGGAAGTCCTCACCAATGAAAACGGGCCCGGAAAGGGCCCGCTGTCATCATCGATATAAGGCTTCGCCGCCGCTGTCAGCGGCAGAAGCCTTTAGTCCTTGGCGCGCTCGACATAGGAACCGTCGGCGGTCATCACCACGATGCGGGTGCCGACGCCGATATGGGGGGGAACGGCGCTGCGCACGCCGTTGGAAAGGATCGCCGGCTTGTAGGAGGAGGAGGCCGTCTGGCCCTTGGTCACCGGCTCGGTCTCGGCGACTTCGAGGGTGACGCGCTGCGGCAGCTCGATCGCGACGGCGCGGTCGTCGAACACCGAGAGGGTGACCTTCATGCCTTCCTGGAGATAGGGCGCCATGTCGCCGACGACGTCGCCATCGACCGGGAGCTGGTCGTAGGTCTCGGGGTTCATGAAGACGTATTGCTCGCCGTCCTGGTAGAGATAGGTGAAGTCGCGATCCTCGACATAGGCGCGCTCGACCTGCTCGGTCGTCTTGTAGCGCTGCGTGACCTTCACCCCGTCGGCGATGCGGCGCATGTCGATCTGCGTCGTCGGCGTGCCCTTGCCCGGGAAGAAGCTCTCGGCCGACAGGACGGAGCAGAGATGCCCGTCGACTTCGAGGACGTTGCCCTTGCGGACGGAAGAGGCGATGACCTTGACCACGTGACTATTTCCTTGGCTGGCGCGGGCGCTGTCCGCGCGCTATGCAAAATCCTGTGCCGCGCCACTACCGCATTCGGGGCGCAAACGGAAGCGCGCAGGCCGCTTTTGAAAGGCTTTCAGCGCAGCGAGGTTGAATGAGCGAGACGCTCCCGCCCTTCTGGCGGCCGGACATCCATGCCGACCGGCGCCCCATGCTTCTTGCCCGTAACCGGATCAAGGCGGCGCTGCGGCGCTGGTTCGAGGCGCGCGACTTCGTCGAGGTCGAGGCCGCGATCCTGCAGCTCTCGCCCGGCAACGAGACGCATCTGCACGGCTTTTCGACGACCCTGATCGACGATGCCGGCGCCCACCATCCCTATTATCTGCACACCTCGCCCGAATTCGCCGCCAAGAAGCTGCTGGCGGCCGGCGAGCCGCGCCTGTTCGATTTCGCCCGCGTCTTCCGCAATCGCGAGCGCACGGCGCTGCACCACCCCGAATTCACCATGCTGGAATGGTATCGCGCTGGCGAGGACTATGAGGCGTTGATGGATGATTGCGCGGCCCTGCTGGCCGAGGCGGCACGCGCGGCTGGGGCGAGCGTGCTGCGCTGGCGCGGCGCTGAGGCCGATCCGTTCGCGGCGCCGGAGCGGCTGACCGTGCAGGAGGCCTTCCATCGTCATGCCGGCATCGATCTCAAGCGCACGATCGCGGCCGACCTCTATCTCGACCGCCCGGCGCTCGCGGCCGATGCCGCTGAAGCTGGCATCCGGGTTGCCGAGGACGACAGCTGGTCGGACATCTTCAGCCGCATCCTCTCCGAGAAGGTCGAGCCTGAGCTCGGCCGCGGCCGCGCCACCATCCTGTGCGAATACCCGATCTGTGAGGCGGCGCTCGCCCGGCCCAAGCCCGGCGATCCACGCGTCGCCGAGCGCTTCGAGCTCTATGCCTGCGGCGTCGAACTCGCCAATGCCTTCGGCGAACTGACCGACCCGGCCGAGCAGCGCCGGCGCTTCGAGGCCGACATGGACGAGAAGCAGCGCATCTATGGCGAGCGCTATCCGATCGACGAGGATTTCCTCGCGGCACTCGGCGTGATGCCGCAGGCATCCGGCATCGCGCTCGGCTTCGACCGCCTCGTCATGCTCGCCACCGGCGCGCGCCGGATCGAGGATGTGCTCTGGACGCCGGTCGCGGAACCGGGCAGGGGAGGGCGATGACGATCCACCAGCCCCCCGGCCAGCCGCTCAGGACGCTCGACGCCCTCGTCGAGCGTGGCCTCGTCGCGCCTGAACGGCGGCAGGCGCTGGCCGAGGTGGCGAAGCGCTACGCCGTCTCGGTGACGCCGGCGATCGCGGCACTGATCGATCCCGCCGATGACGCCGATCCGATCGCCCGCCAGTTCATTCCCGCCGCGGCCGAGCTGACGACCTTGCCGGAAGAGCTCGCCGATCCGATCGGCGACGAGGCGCATTCGCCGGTCGAGGGTGTCGTCCATCGCTATCCCGACCGGGCTTTGCTCAAGCTGGTTCATGCCTGCCCGGTCTATTGCCGCTTCTGCTTCCGGCGCGAGATGGTCGGCCCCGGCGGCGATGCTCTGACCGGCGACAAGCTCGATGCCGCGCTCGCCTATCTCACCTCCCGCCCGGAGATCTGGGAGGTGATCATGACCGGCGGCGATCCGCTGATCCTCTCCGCAAGGCGGGTGCGCGAGGTGGCGAAGCGCCTCGCCGCGATCGCGCATATCAAGGTGGCGCGCTGGCATACACGTGTGCCGATGGTCCAGCCCGAGCGCATCACCGAGGACTATGCCCGCGCGCTGCGCATCCCTGGCAAGGCGAGCTATATCGCCGTGCACGCCAACCATCCGCGCGAGTTCACGGTGGACTCGCAGGCTGCGCTGGCGCGCCTCGCCGATGCCGGCCACGTCCTCGTCAGCCAGAGCGTGCTGCTCAAGGGCGTCAACGCCGATGTCGCGACGCTCTCGGCGCTGATGCGCGCCTTCGTCGAGAACCGGGTCAAGCCGTACTATCTGCACCATCCCGACCTCGCGCCGGGGACCTCGCAGTTCCGGCTCTCGCTGGCCGAAGGGCAGGCTCTTGTCAAAAGCCTGCGTGGCAACCTTTCCGGCCTGTGCCAGCCGACCTATATCCTCGATATCCCTGGCGGGGCCGGCAAGATCCCGGTCGGGCCCGCCTTCCTTTCGGGTTGCGAGACGCCCGGCGCGCAAGGCTTTGCTGAGGATCGCCATGGCGAGCTCCACGCCTATCCGCCGGCCTGACGCAACCCCGCCGCGGCGCTCCGCGAAGGATCGAAGGCCATGCTGACCCCCTCCGCGCCCGACAAGCTGCCGCTCGCGATCGTCTCCGACATCGCCTGCCCCTGGTGCTTCATCGGCAAGACCCGGCTCGAGACGGCGCTGGCCAACCATAATCTCACCGGGCGCGTCGCCATTACCTGGCTGCCCTATGAGCTCAATCCGGACATGCCGTCCGAGGGCATGGACCGCACCGCCTATCTCGACGGCAAGTTCGGCCCCGGCAAGCGTCGCGAGATCGAGCTGCGCCTGTCCGAGGCGGCGCTGGAGAGCGGCGTCACCTTCAACTGGGCGAAGGTCACGAAGAGCGTCAACACCCGCATGGCGCATATGCTGGTCGCCGCTGCCGCGACCGTGCAGCGCGGCGGCGAGATGACCGCGGCGCTGTTCAAGGCCTATTGGCAGGACGGGCGCGACATCGGCGACCTCGAAACGCTGGTCGCGATCGCCGTCGAGCAGGGCTTCGACGAACAGGCGGCCCGCGACGAGCTCGCCAATGACGAATTGCGCGAAACCATCATCGGGCTCGAGGCGCATGCCCAGAAGGTCGGCGTCACCGGCGTGCCCTTCTTCATCGTCGACGGCAAGCTCGCAGTGTCGGGCGCGCAGCCGCCGGAGGTCTGGACGCAGGTCTTCGCGCAGGTGCTGGCGGCGAAGCCGCATGACGAGGATGAGTGAGGCGTTCCGCAGTGCATTCGCTGCGGGATCGAAAAAAAGGATCTGTCTCAAAAATGAGATAATCCTTGCGCTGCCGCTCGAATCGTGCCTTTCACCGCAGAGCAGGTGGAGGGCAGGGCGATGACGCAGAAGATCAACGATCTCCGGGACCGCATGATCGTCGCGCTCGACGTGCCGACGGTCTGGGACGCCTATCGCATCGTCTCGACGCTGGGTGACGGCGCGAGCTTCTACAAGATCGGCTATCGGCTCGCCTTCGCCGGCGGGCTCGATCTCGCCCGCCAGCTGGTGACCGAAGGCAAGAAGGTTTTCCTCGATCTCAAGCTGCACGACATCGGCAACACCGTCACCGAGGGCGTGGACTCGCTGACCAAGCTCGGCGTCACCTTCCTCACCGTGCACGCCTATCCGCAGACCATGCGCGGCGCTGTCGAGGGCCGCGGCGAGGCGGCGCTGAAGCTGCTCGCCGTCACCGCTTTGACCTCCTATGACGATGGCGACCTCAAGGATGCCGGCTACCGCCTCGCGGTGCGCGATCTCGTGCGCCTGCGCGCCCAGCAAGCCCGCAGCGCCGGCGTCGACGGTATCGTCTGCTCCGCTGCCGAGACCGAGTTGGTGCGCGACGTGATCGGGCCGGACATGGTGATCGTCACCCCCGGCATCCGCCCGGCCGGCAGCGCCGTCGGCGACCAGAAACGCACGCTCACCCCGGCCGAGGCGATCCGCGCCGGCGCCGACCATCTCGTCGTCGGGCGTCCCATCATCCGCGCGGCTGACCCGCGTGCAGCGGCGGCCGCGGTCATGGACGAGATCGCGGGCGCCGCTTAGTCTGCCGCTCCTTTCCATCGGATACGGACACGGCAATGCCCAAGGGATATGTGATCGGTCGCGCCAAGGTGACCAATGCGACGCAATGGGCGGTCTATGCTGCCAAGGCCTCCGAGGTGATCAGGCAATATGGCGGCACGCCTCTGGTGCGCGGCGGCCAGATGTCGGTCGGCGAGGGCGAGGGCCGGGCTCGCAACGTCGTCCTCGAATTCCCCGATTACGCGGCAGCCAAGGCCTATCTGTTCTCGACCGAATATGCCGAGGCGCGCAAGCTGCGCGAGGGCGCCGGCGAGATCGACCTGATCGCGGTCGAGGGGGCCTGAGCATGGCGAAAGGCTACTGGATCGCCCGCGTCGACGTGCAGAACGAGTCGGAATACGCCACCTACCGCTCGCTCAACGCTATCGCCTTCGCCAAATATGGCGCCAAATTCATCGTCCGCGGCGGCGAGTACAAACTCGCCCGCGGCGAAGGCCGCAAGCACAACGTCGTCATCGAGTTCAAGGACATCGAGACGGCGCGGGCCTGCTACGACTCGCCGGAATACCAGGCGGCCGTGCAGCATCTCGCCAAGGTCGGCCCGACCGATCTCGTCATCATCGAGGGCTATGAGGGCGCGCAGCCTGGCGATTGAGCGGCTGCACGGAAACACACCGTCTTTCCCGTCATGGTCGGGCTTGTCCCGACCATCCACGTCTTCGTTTGTCGAATGTGGTGTTCAAGACATGGATGCTCGCCACAAGGGTGAGCATGACGAACTGGAATAACGCCGTGGTCATGGGTTCCGGGCGCTTCGCTGCGCGGAGCCCCCGGAATGACGGCGCGAACCCAGCTCAGCTCTCGAACAGCGTCCGGAAGCGGTTCGGCTGCGAGCGCAGATACTGCTTCGGCGCCTTGACGCTGGCGCCGAGATGGGCGGCGGCATGCCACGGCCAGCGCGGCTCGTAGAGGATGCCGCGGGCGAGCGCGACCAGATCGGCATCGCCGCCGGCGACGACAGCCTCGGCATGCTCGTAATCGGTGATCAGGCCGACGGCGATGGTCGACACGCCCGTCGCTGCCTTTACTGCCCGGGCCAGCGGCACCTGGTAGCCAGGGGATAGCGCGATCTTCTGCGCTGCCGAGACACCGCCGCTGGAGACGTGGATGAAGCTGACGCCGCGCGCCTTCAGCGCCTCCGAGAAGGTGACGGTCTGCGCAATGTCCCAGCCACCCTCGACCCAGTCGGTCCCGGAGACGCGCACGCCGACCGGGATCGCAGCCGGCACCGCCTCGCGCACCGCATCGAAGACCTCGAGCGGGAAACGCATGCGGTTCTCCAGCGAGCCGCCATAGGCATCGTCACGCTGGTTCGCCAGCGGCGACAGGAACTGGTGCAGCAGATAGCCATGGGCGCAATGCAGCTCGATCGCCTGCAGGCCGAGCCGCACCGCCCGGCGCGCCGTTGCGACGAAGGCCTCGCGGATCCGCTTCAGCCCGGCTGAATCGAGGGGCAGCGGCGGCCGGTCCTTGGCCTGCATCGGCAATGCGGAGGGGGCAAGCGTCTGCCAGCCGTGATCATCGAGCGGGCGCTGGCCGCCGCCGGTCCAGGGCGAATAGACCGAGGCCTTGCGGCCGGCATGGCTGAGCTGGATGCCGACAGGCATGTCGGAATGGCGTCGGACCGCTTCCAGCACGCGCGCCAGTGCCGCTTCGTTGGCATCGCTCCACAGGCCGAGATCGTCCGGACTGATCCGCCCTTCCGCCTCGACCGCCGTCGCCTCGATGATCAGCAGCCCGGCGCCCGACAAAGCAAGGTTCCCGAGATGGATCAGGTGCCAGTCGGTCGCGGAGCCCTCCTCGGCCGAATACTGGCACATCGGCGCGATCACGATGCGGTTCGACAGGTGCAGGCCCCCGAGGTCGAAAGGCTGGAAGAGCTGGCTTGGCATGGGCGTCTCCGGACGGGCGGTTTTGGACCCGTATGATGGCGGCTCAGGGCGAGATCAGCCAGATCGCTAGCGGGAAGGTGAGGGCGGCTGCGGCGGTCGAGATCACGATCGCAGCCGCGATCGGGCGGCTGCCGGTGTCGAAGCGTTCGGAAATGACGAAGACATTGGCCGCGATCGGCAGCGCCGCATAGAGCACGCCGGCCTGGACCCAGAACGGATCGAGCTTCAGGATCAGCGCCGGCACGACCCAGGTCAGCAGGGGGTGCAGGATGAGCTTGCCGGCGACCAGCGGCAGCACGCCGCGCAAGGGCAGCCTGCCCTGCCGGCTCCACTGGAAGGCAGCGATCCCCAGCGCGAAGACGCCGACCGGCGCGGCCGAGGCGCCGAGGAAGAGCAGGAAACGGTCGACCGGCTCAGGCAGCGCGACCCCGCTCAGCGACAGTGCGATCCCGGCCATGATCGAGAGCATGAACGGGTTGAGAAACGTGCCGCGGACGAGCCTGAGCGCGATAGCGAGCGGCGAGCCCTGGCCGCGCCCGGCCTCGATCAGCCCGATCGAGAGCGGCACGATCAGGGCGGTGTCGCAGATCAGGCCGATCGCGATCGGCGCCGCGGCGCTGTCGCCGAGAAACGCGAGCATCAGCGGGATGCCGAGGAAGGCGAAATTGCCGCCGACCAGCGCCTGGCCCCGCGACACGGCGTTGGTGAAGGGGTGGCCGAGCAGGCGCCGCTGCAGCAGGATGGCGAGCGCGAGGACCGCCACCCCGATCAGCGCGAGCGCGGCGAAGAAGATGCCGTTCCAGAGTTCAGCGATCGGCTGGCGCGACATCACCCGCAGCACCATCGCCGGGGTCGCCACCATGAAGGCGAAGGTATTGAACACTCTGACCGCATCGGCCGTGAACAGGCCGCGCCAGGCGGTGAAGGCGCCGAGCCCGATCACGGCGAAGAAGGGCGTGCTGGTGGCGAGGAATTGCAGCATGGGCGGACCGGTCGCCCGCGCTACGGGCCTGTCCGGTCGCGCTAGCAGATTTCAGCAATGTGCGCGGCTGCCACAGACGCATGGGGCCTGCGCTTGGACGGCGTCTAATGCCGGTCAGCCTCCGCGGCGGTGGTCTTCGTGCCGCTGCCGCGTCTCGCTTTCAGCATCGGCTCGACGATGACATGCATGCCGACGAGGCAGAGCCCGCCGACCGCGAGCCCGAACACCGCGGAGGCGGCGGCGGTGGTCAGCCATTCCAGCAGGCCTGCGAGCGCCGGCCAGGCCTTCCCGACCATGGCGGCGACGGCATGGATGGCGTGCTCGATCCCGGCGAGCCCATAGCCGGCGAGGCCGTGGATGATGATGCCGCCACCGACCCAGAGCATCGCCGCCGTGCCGACCGCGCTCAGCAGCTTGAGGAAGGGCGGCATGCCGGTGACGAGGCCGCGGCCGAGGAGCCGGACCGGCAGGATGCTGCTGCGCGCCAGCGCGACGCCGGCATCGTCCGCCTTCACGATCAGGGCGACGACGCCGTAGACCAAGATGGTCATGCCGAGGCCGACCACGGCCAGCACCAGCGCCTGCATCCAGAAGGAGGAGGTGGTGACGCCGGAGAGTGTGATCGCCATGATCTCGGCCGAGAGGATGAAGTCGGTCTTGATCGCGCCGGCGATCTTCTGGTCCTCGAGCTCCTTGGAGTCGAGGATGTCGGTGCCGCCTTCGCCGGTCGCTTCATCGTGATGCGCATGCGGCACCACGAGCTCGTAGACCTTCTCGAAGCCCTCGAAGCAGAGATATGCGCCGCCCGCCATCAGCAGCGGCGTGATCGCCCAGGGGGCGACCAGGCTGAGCACCAGCGCCGCCGGCAGCAGGAAGATGAGCTTGTTCTTCAGCGAGCCGAGAGCGATCTTCCAGATGATCGGCAATTCGCGGTCCGCTGCGAAGCCGACGGCATAGCGCGGCGTCACCGCGGCGTCGTCGATGACGATGCCGGCCGCCTTGGCACCGGCCTTGGTCGCCTGTGCCGCGGCATCGTCGAGCGCGGCCGCCGCGACCTTGGCCAGGGCTGCGACGTCGTCGAGAAGGGCGAACAGTCCCGAACTCATGGCGGTCTCCAGGCGAGGCCGCGGGCTTGCGGCGCGGGGCTGATAAGCGATCCGGTTTGCCCTGATATGACAGCAGCGGGCCGCCCGCAGGCAAGCGGGAGCGGATGCGGGCTTGACTCCGGCACGTTTTGGAGTCGCTTTATGCATAGAACAAAAAGTGAACATATGCTCTCATGGCAGACGCCTCGACCCGATCCCTGACAGCCTTGCGGCAGAGCCTCGCTCTGGCGGGGCTGGCGCGCGAGCTTTCGCCGGTGGAGCGGGTCGCCTTCGGATCGCCCTCGCTGGACGAGCCGCTGGGGGGAGGGATCGCGCGCGCCGCCTTGCATGAGGTCTACGCCGCGGCCGGGGCCGATCTCCCGGCTGCCACGGGCTTTGCCGCGGCCCTGGCCCTGCGCGCTGCCGGCTCGCGGCCGGTGCTCTGGGTCCGGCAGGATTTTCTCGACGCCGAGGCCGGACGGCTGCATCCGCCGGGCCTGGCCGAGCTTGGGCTCGATCCCGCGCAGATCCTGCTGGTCAGGGTCCGGGACGGCGAAGGGGCGCTGCGGGCCGGGGCGGAAGCGGCGCGCTGCGCCGCGCTCGGAGCGACCTTGATCGAGCCCTGGGGCGCGCCGCGCCAGTTCGACCTGACCGCCAGCCGCCGCCTCGCCTTGGCGGCGGAGACCTCCGGGGTCCTGACCCTTCTGCTACGGGTGGCGGCCGAGCCACAGCCTAGCGCCGCCAGCACGCGCTGGCAGGTACGTGCCTTGCCGTCGCGGGCACGGGAGGCGGAGGCGCCGGGCGATCCCGCCTTCGGGTTACGGCTGCTGCGCCATCGCGGTGGCCTCGGTGAGCGTGAGTGGCGTGTGGAGTGGAACCGTGACGAACGATGTTTCAGGGACAGGATCGGGAGAGAGGGAGGCAGCAAAAATGGAGCGGGATATGCAGCGCCGCTATCTCGCCCTCTGGTTTCCCTATCTGGCGAGCGAACGCCTGCGCCGGCGGGGCTCCGCCGGGCCGGATGAGCGCCCGCTCGTCCTGGTCGAAAAGGATCACGGCGCGCTGCGCCTCGCCGATTGCGACAGCCAAGCCGTCGCGCTCGGCCTGACGCGTGGCCTGACCCTGGCCGATGCTCGCGCCCGCATCCCGGAGCTGACGGTGGTCGAGGCCGATCCGGCTGCCGACCGGCGCCTGGTCGAATGGCTCGCCGCGCTCTGCGATCGCTTCACCCCGCTCGTCGCGCTCGATCCGCCGCATGGCCTCGTGCTCGACATCACCGGCTGCGCCCATCTCTTCGGCGGCGAGGCGGCCCTGCGCCAGCGCGTCGGCCGTAGCATGGACTGGCTCGGCCTCACCGTCTTCGCCAGCATCGCAGGGACGCCGCAGGCGGCCCGCGCCCTCTCCCGTTTCGGTCGTTGCGCCATTTCGCTTCCCGGTGAGGATGAGCAGAGGACGTTGCCGCTGCCGGTCTCGGCGCTGGAGGCTCCGTCCGAGACGGTGATCGCCCTGTCGCGTGCCGGCCTGAAGACGCTGGGCGATCTCGCCGGCCGCCCCTCGCATGCGCTCGCCGCCCGCTTCGGCGAGGCGCTGGTCACGAAGCTGCGCCGCATCCTCGGCCACGAGGATGCCCGCATCACGCCCTTGCGGCCGCCGCCCGATTGCGTGATCGAGCGGCATTTCCCCGATCCGCTGCAGGATACCGCTGGGCTGGAAGAGATCGTCGCCCACCTGCTCGGCGAGGCCGGGCGCCTGCTCGAAGCGCGCGGCGAGGGCGGACGCGCCTTCGAGGTTAGCTTCTTTCGCAGCGACGGCGCGATGCGAAGGCTCCGGCTGGAGACCGGCCGGCCCTCTCGGGACGCTGCCGCGATCCTGCGGCTCTACCGAGAGCGCATCGACAGTCTGGCCGACCCGCTCGATCCCGGCTTCGGCTATGACGCGATCAGGCTCGCCGTGCCGGTCTGCGAACCGCTCGGCACGCCGCAGGCGAGCCTCGACGGGCGCGCCGTCGAGGAGGAGGCGGTGGCCGATCTGGTCGATCGTCTTGTTGCCCGCTTCGGCCGCGAGCGCGTCCTGCGCTTTGTCGCGCAGGACAGCCATCAGCCCGAACGCGAGGCGGTGCTGATCCCGGCTGCGGCCCATAAGGCGGACGAGGCACTGCCTTGGCCCGTCGCCCAGCCTGAGGAGCCGCCGGCTCGCCCGCTCCAGCTCTTCGAGCCGCCGCAGCCGGTCGAGACCCTGGCCGAGGTGCCGGACGGTCCGCCCTTGCGCTTCCGCTGGCGGCGCGTGCTGCACGAGATCGCCCGCGCCGAGGGGCCGGAGCGGATCGCGCCGGACTGGTGGCGTGACGGGCCAGGCGAGCACACCCGCGACTATTACCGCGTCGAGGATGCGCAGGGCCGCCGCTTCTGGCTCTTCCGCGCCGGCCTCTACGGCCGCGAGACGACGGCGCCGCGCTGGTATCTGCACGGGCTGTTCGCATGACCAGCTACGCCGAACCCGTCGCCGCCAGCAATTTCTCCTTCCTGCGCGGCGCCTCGCCCGGGCCGAACCTGGTGATGACCGCGCTGCTGCTCGGCCAGACTGGCCTTGGCATCGCCGACCGCAACACGGTCGCAGGTGTGGTGCGGGCCTGGAGCGCGCTGCGCGACCTGCGCGAGGATGGCGTGCTGGCTCCCGAAAAGATCCGCGAGGGCGGCAGCCCCGGCGAATACATCTGGGTGGAGAACCCGGCCTTCGCCGATCTGCCCTTCACCTTGCCCCAGCTCCAGGCGATGGCGAAGGCGTTCAAGCTCGCCACCGGCAGCCGCCTCGTCTTTGCCGACGGCACGCCCGACATCGTCGCCTACCCCGCCAACCGCGCCGGCTGGGGCCGGCTCTGCCGCCTGCTGACATCAGGCAATCTGCGCGGCGCCAAGGGCGAGTGCATCCTCAGCCTCGACGACCTCCTGAACGATGCCCGCGACCTCCTGCTGATCGTCATGCCGGAACGCCGGCTCGACGGCCTGCCCGATATTCTCACCCGGCTCGACACCGCCGCGCCCGGTGCGGTCTGGCTCGCTGCGACCATGTCGCGTCGCGGCGACGATCGCCGCCGCCTCGCCCGGCTCAAAAACATCGCGGCGTCGACCCGCACCCCGCTGATCGCCACCAACGACGTGCTCTACGACGCACCTGAGCAGCGCGACCTGCAGGATCTGCTGACCTGCATTCGCGAGGGCACGACGATCGACAAGGCCGGCCGCCTGCTCGAAGCCAATGCCGAGCGTCATCTCAAGCCGCCACAGGAGATGGCGAGGCTTTTCAAGCAGGCGCCGGAGGCGATCGAGGAGATCCAGCATCTCTTCGGCCGCATCGACTTCGACCTTGGCGAGCTGGAATACGAATACCCGGACGAACCCATCCCGCCCGGCTGGACACCGCAGGGATGGTTGGAGGAACTCGTCCGTCGCTGCTGCGAAATTCGGTATCCCAAGGGTGTGCCGGAGAAGGTGCAGAAGCTCCTGGCGCAGGAACTCGTCCTGATCGCGAAGCTGGATTACGCCCGTTACTTCCTCACGATCCGTCAGATCGTCGAATTCGCCGAAAGTCGGGGCATTCTCTGCCAAGGGCGCGGTTCAGCGGCGAATTCCGCTGTCTGCTACGTACTCGGCATCACCGCGGTCGACCCGGCTGAGAGCGACGTGCTGTTCGAGCGTTTTATCTCGACCGAGCGGCGTGAGCCGCCCGATATCGATGTCGA
This sequence comes from Methylobacterium sp., assembly GCA_013823325.1. Taxonomy (GTDB): domain Bacteria; phylum Pseudomonadota; class Alphaproteobacteria; order Rhizobiales; family Beijerinckiaceae; genus Allobosea; species Allobosea vestrisii. Next base: position 3,530 of record PNLY01000006.1, on the reverse strand, counting down.
TTTCGAACATGAGCGGCGCGAGGAGGTGATCCAGTGGATCTACAAGACCTATGGCCGCGAGCGTGCCGGCATCGCTGCGACCGTGATCCATTATCGACCGCGCAGCGCCATGCGCGAGGCTGGCAAGGCGCTGGGGCTGACCGAGGACGTCACCGCCCGCCTCGCCTCGACGCAATGGGGTAGCTGGGGCTCGGACATCACCCGCAACCAGATCCGCCAGGCCGGGCTCGATCCCGATAATCCGGTGATCGCTCGGGCCGTGCGCTTCGCCGTGCGCCTGCTCGGCTTCCCGCGTCATCTCTCGCAGCATGTCGGCGGCTTCGTACTGATGCGCGGCCGGCTCGACGAGACCGTGCCGATCGGCAATGCCGCGATGGAGAAGCGCACCTTCATCGAATGGGACCGCGACGACATCGACGCGCTGCGCCTCATGAAGGTCGATGTGCTCGCCTTGGGCATGCTGACCTGCATCCGTAAGGCGTTTGACTTGCTGCGCCAGCACGAAGGCGAGGATTTCGGGTTGGCCGATGTTCCGCAGGACGATGACGAGACCTACGACATGCTCTGCGAGGGCAAGTCGCTCGGCGTCTTCCAGGTCGAGAGCCGGGCGCAGATCAACATGCTGCCGCGCCTGAAGCCGCGAAAGCTCTACGATCTCGTCATCCAGGTCGCGATCGTCCGCCCCGGCCCGATCCAGGGCAACATGGTGCATCCCTATCTGAAGCGGCGCGCCAAGATCGAGGATGTGACCTATCCGTCACCGGCGCCCGAGCACGGCCGGCACGACGAGCTCTACGAGGTCCTCAACAAGACGGAGGGCGTGCCGCTCTTCCAGGAGCAGGCCATGCGCCTCGCCATGGTCGCGGCGAAGTTCAGCGACATCGAGGCCAATGGCCTGCGCCGTGCCATGGCGACCTTCCGCAATGTCGGCACCATCGGCCAATACGAGGCGATGATGGTCGAGCGCATGGTCGCGCGCGGCTATGAGCGTGATTTCGCCCAGCGCTGCTTCGAGCAGATCAAGGGCTTCGGCAGCTATGGTTTCCCCGAGAGCCATGCCGCCTCCTTCGCCAAGCTGGTCTATGTCTCCTCCTGGCTGAAATGCCATCACCCGGCGATCTTCGCCGCAGCGCTGCTGAATTCGCAGCCCATGGGCTTCTACGCCCCGGCCCAGATCGTCCGGGAAGCGCAGGAGAATGGCGGCGTCGAGCCGCGGCCGATCGACGTGAATTTCAGCGCCTGGGACAATCTGCTGGAGGCAGGGGGCCCCGGCTGGAGAAGCCCTTGGGCGCTGCGCCTCGGCCTGCGCCAGCTCGACGGTTTCAGGGAGGATTGGGCGGAGCGTCTCGTCGAAGCCCGTATCGAGCCCTATCGCGAGGTCGAGGAACTCGCCCGCCGTGCCCGCCTGCCGGCGCGCGCCATGCGCCTGCTCGCCGATGCCGATGCCTTCCGCTCGCTGGGGCTCGATCGGCGCGAGGCGCTCTGGGCGGTGCGCCGGCTGCCGGATGACGAGGCGCTGCCGCTCTTCGAGGCGGCGCAGGCGCGTGAGCTCGGGACGGAACGGGCCATGGCCCTGCCTGCGATGCCGCTCGCCGAGCATGTCGTCGCCGATTACCAGACGGCGCGGCTCTCGCTGAAGGGCCATCCGATGGGCCTGCTGCGCGCCCGCTTCGCCCGCGAGCGGGTCGCCAGCTGCGCGCAGATTTCGGCAACGCGGGACGGCAGTTGGGCCAGCGTCGCCGGCGTCGTGCTGGTGCGCCAGCGCCCCGGTAAGGGCAATGCCATCTTTATCACGCTGGAGGACGAGACCGGCATCGCCAATGTCGTGCTCTGGGCTCGCGATTTCGAGTGTTTCCGCCGCGAGGTCATGGCGGCGCGGCTGTTGCTGGTCGAGGGCAGGGTGCAGAAGAGCCCGGAGGGTGTCGTCCATCTGATGGCCAAGCGCGTCGTCGACCGCTCGGCCGAGTTGCTCAGCCTCTCCGAGACACACCGCGCCGAGATCGTGCTGACCCGCGCCGACGAGTTCAAGCACCCGCAGGCTCCGCGGGCCCGTCACCCCCGCAATGTCAGGATCCTGCCGAAATCGCGTGACTTCCATTGAAGCAGGCTGCCCATTCAATGCGGGCGTGGGCGTGATTAGATTGTCGGTCGCGCCTTCAATAGCGACCGCAGGCCCAAGGAGACAGCCTATGGACATTATCCGCGCCGGAACACGGCCATCGGCGAAGGGGCCGGGCGACTGGTTCAGCGGTACCGTCCGCATCGATCCGCTGTTCAATCCGCATGCGCCCGAGCGCGTGCAGGGAGCCAGCGTCACCTTCGAGCCCGGTGCACGCACGGCCTGGCACACCCATCCGCTTGGCCAGACGCTGGTCGTCACGGCCGGCTTCGGCCGGGTGCAGCGCTGGGGCGGGCCGGTCGAGGAGGTCAGGCCGGGCGACGTCGTCTGGTTCCCGCCGGGCGAGAAGCACTGGCACGGCGCCGGGCCGGAGACGGCGATGACGCATATCGCCGTGCAGGAGGCCCTGGACGGCAAGGTCGTCGATTGGCTCGATAAGGTCTCGGATGCCGAATATGACGGCCGCGGGCCGGCGGTGATGTGAGGCCGGCAAAGGCCTGCAATATTAAATGAAAAGGCGGCCCTCAGGCCGCCTTCTTGCCCGCGTCGAACGGGATCTCGATGTCGACGGCCAATGTCGAGACTTGGGCGCCGCGCTCCATGCGGACGTTGACCTTCTCGTTGTCGACTTGAACGTGCCTGGCGATCACCTGCAGGATCTCGTCGCGCAGCTTGGTGACGAGGTCGGAGCCCTCCGAGGACAGGCGCTCATGGGCGAGCAGGACCTGCAGGCGCTCGCGCGCGGCCGGGGCAGATTGCGGCCGGAAGAAGAGACGACGCAGGTTCATGCCGCTTTCCTTCCGAAGAACTTGCCGAAGAAGCCGCGCTTCTCGCCGGGGATGGTGACGGGGATGCTCTCGCCACGCAGGCGCCGCACCGCGTCGAAATAGGCGATCGCCGGCGCGCTGCGCTCATCCGCCAGAGTGACCGGCGAGCCGATATTGGAGGCGCGCAGCACGTCCATGCTCTCGGGGATGATGCCGAGCAGCGGGATCGACAGGATCTCGAGGACGTCGTCGACCTTCAGCATGTCGCCGCGCTCGGCCCGGGCGGGGTCGTAGCGGGTGAGGAGCAAATGCTTCTCGATGCGCTCGCCGGCTTCGGCCTTCGCCGTCTTCGAGTCGAGCAGGCCGATGATCCGGTCGGAATCGCGCACCGAGGAGACTTCCGGATTGGTCACCACGATCGCGACGTCGGCATGGCGCATGGCGAGGGTGGCGCCGCGCTCTATGCCGGCCGGGCTGTCGCAGATCACCCAGTCGAAATGGGTCCTGAGCGCGCCGACGACCTTCTCGACGCCCTCGGCGGTGAGGTTGTCCTTGTCGCGCGTCTGCGAGGCCGGCAGCAGATAGAGCGACTCCAGCCGTTTGTCGCGGATCAGCGCCTGCGTCAGCTTGGCCTCGCCCTGGAT
>PNLY01000005.1 GCA_013823325.1 Methylobacterium sp. | reverse complement strand
CACGTTGACGAGGTCGTAGACCACGCGGCGCTCGGCGCCCATGACGAGATCGAGATTGCGCAGGCCGACGTCGAAGTCGACGACCACGACCTTGTCGCCGTTCTGCGCCAGGGCTGCGCCGAGGGCGGCCGAGGAGGTCGTCTTGCCGACGCCGCCCTTGCCCGATGTGACCACGATGACCTTGCCCATTGACCTCTCCTAGTTCCTGGGGACGCGCCGTCTGTCGATTTAAGCTATTGATCCGGCGGTGAAGGTCTCGCCTTCGAGCCAGAATTGGGCGGGCTTGCCGCGCAGGCCGGGCTCGAGGTCCTCGGCCGTCTTGTAGAAGCCGTCGATGGCGACCATCTCGGCCTCGAGCTTGCGGCAGAAGATGCGCGCGGCGGCGTTGCCGAGGGTGCCGGCCATCGCCCGGCCGCGCAGCGTGCCGTAGATATGGATCGAGCCGCCGGCGATGACCTCGGCGCCCGAGGCGACCGAGCCGAGGATGGTGATATCGCCCTCGGAGAAGAGTGACTGGCCCGAACGTACCGGCTGGGTCACGACGAGCGAGGTCGGTGCGCCCGTGGTCGGCAGCGGCGCCGCGGGCATCTCTGCGGCGCTCTCGACCGGAGCGGGGGCGGGCGCCTCCTTGGCCGGCGCGGCCGCCGGCTCCTCGATGTCGCCGGTCGCCTTGCCGCCCGACATGGCCGGGGGCAGGTCGGCCCCCAGCATGGAGGGACGTGCGCCCTCGATCCCCATGATCCGGACATTGCGCGTGCCGAGCTTGCCGACGAGATCGCGCAATTGCGCGCGGTCGATCTCCAGCCCTTCGACGTCGAGCACCACCGGCCGCCGCAGGAAGAAGCCGGCGGAGCGGCCGGCGAGATCGTCGAGCCGCACCAGCCAGTCCTCGAAGGGCAGCTCGGGTGTCAGCGTCAACGCGAGATAGGAGCGCCCCTTGAGGCGGATCGGCCGGGGTTGGGTTAACACGGCGGTCATCTTGGTAAATTTTCGGTTCCCCAGATGTAGGAATCGAATGGTTAACGAGCGGTAAATCTTTGGGACGCTTCCCGGGAAAAGCGGGGCAGGAATTCGGGCGCTGAAAAAGAAAGCCGTTATCTGGCAATAAGATAAATTGTGATCCGCCCTGGATGCAGCGGCGAAGGTGTTCCCATGGACCGGCGTCGCGAGGCCGCTCTCCGCAAGGCGCGGGAAGCACGTGCGAGGAAGGCTTTCATAAGCCTGGGCGGGCCTATATCCCTTGCGGTCACGGCGCTGCCGGCGGCCGATCAACGGCGTCGGAAAGCTGCGGCCTGCCAGAAAACGCGCTGACCGAATCGCCTGATTCGATCAGCGCCTGCGCTCAGGCGAGAAGTTGCTCGCGGCTGAGCCCGCTTTTCATCAGCTCGGGCAGGATGTCGTTGTCTTCGGCGAGATCGCGCCCGTAAAGGCCTGAGAAGATCGCAAGGCCTGCCTGATGCAGCGGCATCGCCACGCCGGCCAGGCGCCCGAGCTCGGCGAGCGGCAGCAACCCGAACGGGACGTCCTCAAGCGTGTAACGGGTGTCGATGGTCGCCGGCCCCAGCGTCGTCGGCTGGGTCTGCGCCAGCATGCGGGAGGTCTCGCCGAGGGGGGCGTCCGGCACGCCATAGGTCAGCGAGTAGTGCTCGCGCATGGTCCGAACGGTGAGGCCGAACGCGGCGGCGAGGGCAAGCCGCTCGGCATCGATGGCTTCGAGCAGGCGCCCGACCGCCATGGTCAGGTGCTCGCTCTGCCCCCAGGCCTCGCCCTTCTCCATCCGGGTGAAGTTGGCCAGCGCCAACGCCATATGGCTCTGCGGATTGACGTTGCTCAGCGACACCGCGAGCAGGCCGTCGACGGCTCGGAAGCGGTCGCCGAACAGCGCGCGGCAGAGAGTAAGCCCGTCATCGGCGAGGCGCCGGGGCAAGGTAGCGACGTCGACCTTGCTGCGGATGGTGGCGATCTTGACCATGCTCGGTCCGGTGCGGCGCGAACGCAGGATCGTGGTGCTGAGGGCGATGATCGGCACCTCGATGCCGCGCGCGGCGAGCAGCCGCGACAAGTAGAAGGCGCCGAGCGAGGCATGCGAGGAGATGATGACCGGCTGTCCCGGCGACAGCAGCCGCGCCATCGCGTCCATGACGCGCTTGTGCCCGTTCGCCGGCAGGGCGATCAGGACGGCGTCGGCGCGGTCGAGCGCGGCCGCGCAGCTCGGCGCTACGCCGGGCCGGAACTCCCCGGCGATCTTGCCCTCGCTGACGAGAGGCGCGCCGGCGGCGAGCGCCTCCGTGCTCATGCCCGAGGGCGACCAGAGCACGGCCTCATGCCCGTTTTCGGCGAGAAAGGCGGCGGCGGCGAAGGCGGCGGCGCCCGCGCCCATGATGGCGACACGCATCGGATCGTCCTCAGTTGAAGAAGCGGCTCGGGCGGAATTCGGCGAGCTCGCCGCGCTCGCGGCCATGGACGAGCTCGTCGGCGACGAGCTCGCCGAGGAAGGCGCCGAGCGTCACGCCGCTATGGCTGACCACGGCGTAGTAGCCGGACAGGCCGGGCACCGGACCGACGGCCGAATAGGAGTCCTTCGGGATCGGCCGCGTCGCGATCCGGACCGCCTCGACCTCGACATGCTTCAGCGCCGGGACGGTCCGGGCGGCGCGGCGCATCAGCTCCTGCGCCTGTGGATGCGAGGGCAGTGCGCCTTCGTCGCTCGCCAGCAGCCGGTCGAGCTCGTTCGAGCGCAGCAGGAAGCGCCCGCCGCCATCGGGGCGCATGTTGACCAGCGGCGTGCGCAGCGCGCTCCGCAGCGGCGTGCCGGCCGGCGGGGTATAGGCGACGATGCCGAGCGTCGGCGCCAGCGGAATGCGATGCTGCGGCGCCTGGACGAGATCGTTGAGCCAGCGGCCGGCGCAGTTCACCACGATATCGGCCTCGATCGTCCGGCCATCGGCCAGCACGACGCCGGTGCAGCGCTCGCCGGTGAGCGCCAGGCGGTCGACGCGGCCTTCGACGAACGTCGCGCCATGCCGCTCCTGGGCGGCAGCGACCAGGGCGCCGGAATAGGGCACCGGATCGAGCCAGCCGTCCCGGGGATAGTGGATGACCGGGGCGTTGCCGATCGCCTCGGGATTGATTTGCGGCTCGAGCTTGCGGACGTCGTCGAGGCTGAGGACCTCGGCAGGATAGCCCCAGGCGATCAATTGCCGCAGCTTGGCGAGCGGGTCGGTGCCGTCGCGGCCGCCGGCCTCGGCTTCCGCGTCCTGCCATTGCAGCACGCCGGGCCGATGGTACCAGTCCGCGCCGGGGAACTCGGCGAGGATGTCCTCATGCGCCTGGCGACCAGCGAAATTCAGGCGGAAATAGGCTTCCGAGGTCAGCTTCTCGCAGGCATTGACCCAGGCATAGGTCACGCTGGAGGTGCCGCCGCCCGGGCGCCTTTCCTCGACGATGGTGACCTCGGCCCCGGCCTGCGCCAGGCGATAGGCCACCGATGAGCCGACGACGCCGGCCCCTACAACGATCGCTTTCATTGTCCAATCCTCGAAAGGTCAGGATCGGCCGGCGGGGCGCTCAGCCCTTGCCGACCAGGATGCGGTCCAGCCCGTAGATGCGGTCCACGACGGCCATGAGCAGGAAGGTGAGGAGGATGACGACGGTCGAGACCGAGGCCACCAGCGGATCGATCGATTCCTCGATGTAGTGGTACATCCGCACCGGCAGCGTCATCGAGGACGGGGTCGCGACGAACACGGTCATCGTCACCTCGTCGAAGCTCTGGATGAAGGAGATGACCCAGCCGCCGGCGACGCCGGGGATCATCAACGGGAACAGCACCCGCCGGAACACTGTCCATTGCGAGGCACCGAGCGAGATCGCCGCCCGCTCGATCGCCGGATCGCTCGTCGTCAGCGCCGCCAGCACCAGCCGCAGCCCATAGGGGAAGATGACGAGCACATGGGCGCCGAGCAGCCCGATGAAGGTCCCGGTCGTGCCGATCTGGGTGAAGAAGCGCAGGAAGGCGACGCCGAGCACGACATGCGGGATGATCAGCGGCGACAGGAAGAGCGCGACGAAACCGTCGCGGCCCGGGAAGCGATGGCGCGCCAGAGCGAGCGCGGCCGGCACGGCCAGCACCATGGCGAGGCTCGCCGAAAGCACGCCGAGCAGGATGCTGAACCAGAAGGCGTCGATGAACTGGCTGTGGCGCAGGATCGCCCAGAACCAGCGCAGCGAGAACGAGGTCGTCGGCAGCGACAAGAGGTTCGAGGGTGTCAGCGACATCCACATTACCACCACCAGCGGCGCCAGCATGAAGGCGACGAACAACGTGTGGAAGGCGACCGCGAAGGCTCCGTTGCGGCTCATTGCGCGAACCTCTGATAGCGCCGCTCGACGATGCGGTTGTAGGTCAGCATGATCGCGGCATTGACGATCAGCAGGACGATGGCGATGGCGGCGCCCAGCGGCCAGTTCAGCGTGCCCAGGAACTCGTCATAGGTCGCGGTTGCCACCACCTTGAGCTGGCGCCCGCCGATGATCGCCGGCGTCGCGAAGGCGCTGGCGGCAAGCGCGAAGACGATCAGCGAGCCAGAGAGGATGCCGGGGATGACTTGCGGCAGCACGATCCGCCGGAAGATCGTGAACTCGCTCGCCCCGAGCGAGCTTGCGGCGCGGATCACCTTGGGGTCGAGGCGCTGTAGCGCGGCCCAGACCGAGATCACCATGAACGGCACCGCGACATGGACCAGCGCGATGACGACGCCCTGGACGGTGTAGAGCATCGGGATCGGGCCCGAAGCGAGGCCGAGCGCGGCGAGCGCCTGGTTGATCACGCCGTTGCGGCCGAACAGCAGGGCCCAGCCCAGCGTGCGCACCACCACCGAGATCAAGAGTGGGCTCAAGGTCACGATCAGGAAGATCGAGCGCCAGGGCGCGCGCATGCGCGACAGGAAATAGGCCTCCGGCGCGCCGATCAGGATGCAGATCGCCGTCGTCGCCAGCGCGATGCCGACCGTGCGCAGGAAGATCGTGTGATAATAGGGATCGCCCAGCGTGTCGGCATAGTTGCCGAGGGTGAAGCCGCCGATCTGGCCGGTGTTCAGGTCGAAGGCCTGAAAGCTGAGGCCGGCGATCATGGCGAGCGGCGTCACCAGCAGCGCCGCGAAGACCAGCAACGCCGGCAGGCTCAGCAGATAGGGTGCGCGGCGCTTGGGATCAGCCACGGGCTGCCTCCGGCACTACGGCGGCGTCCTCGGGCGTCCAGGCGATCGAGACCTCGTCGCCCTCCTGGAAGCGCGGGGCGCCACGATGCGGCTCGGAAACCAAAACGCTGCCGACGCTCGTCTGCACCGCGAACAGCCAGGAGCTGCCCTGGAACACCCGCGATTGCAGGCGGCCGTCGAGCGCGCCCGCTCCGGGAGCGCCGAGCAGGACCTTTTCTGGCCGCAGCGCGATCAGAACGGTCTCGCCGACCGGCACAGGGCGATGCAGCCGCCCGCCGACCTCTGCCGGCAAGCCCTCGATCCGCAGGCGCGCGATCGACCCGTCGACGGCGGTGACCGTGGCCGGCAATTGCAAGGAGCGCCCGACGAAGGCCGCGGCGAAACGGCTCGCGGGCGCATCGTAGAGCGTCAGCGGGTCGGCGAGCTGGACGATGCGGCCGGCATCCATCACCGCGATCTTGTCGCAGGTCGCGAGCGCCTCGGCCTGGTCGTGCGTCACCATGATCGTCGTCGTGCCGACGCGGCGCTGGATCGCGCGAATCTCGACCTGCATCTCCTCGCGCAGCTTGGCGTCGAGATTGGACAGGGGCTCGTCGAGCAGGAGCAGGGCCGGCTCGATGGCGAGCGCCCGCGCCAGGGCGACCCGCTGCTGCTGGCCGCCGGAGAGCTGGCGCGGATAGCGCTCGCTCATGGCCGAGAGATGGACGAGGTCGAGCGCCTGGCGGATCGCCTGGTCGCGCTCGGTGCGGCCCATGCCGCGCATCTCCAGCCCGAAGGAGATGTTCTCCGCCACGGTCATGTGCGGAAACAGCGCATAGCTCTGGAAGACGATGCCCATGCCGCGCCGGTTCGCCGGCACGCCCGCAAGATCGCGGCCGTCGAGCAGGACGCGCCCGCCGCTCGGCTCCTCGAAGCCGGCGACGATGTTGAGGGTCGTGGTCTTGCCGCAGCCGGAGGGGCCGAGCAGCCCGACGAATTCGCCCGGTTCGATCGAAAGGTCGATCCCCGCGAGCGCGGTGAAATTGGCGAAGCGCTTGGTCAGCGCCTCGAGCGCGATCTTGGCCATGGGCTTGGAAGGCTCGTTCGGGGAAGGGTCCGGCCGGGCAGGGCCGGCCGGACTGAACGCAATTCCAGCAGAAATGTGCAGCGGTTCTGCGTCCGGAATTGCAAGAAGGCTGGGCTCAGCGTTCGACTTCGCGGTTCCAGCGCTGCGTCCAGGCGGCGCGGTTCTGGTTGACGACCGGCCAGTCGATCTTGGCGAGCTTGCCGACGGCCTCGTCGCCGACGGCGAGGCCCTCCTTCTCTTGCTCGGTCAGCTCGGTCTTGCGGTTGACCGGGCCGTAGCCCGCCTTGGCGAAGACCTTCTGGATCTCGGGCGAAAGCATGTGCTGGATGAATTCCTGCGCCTGCGCCGGCACGTCGCTGTCGACGACCGGGCACATCGTCACCATCAGCGCCGCGGCGCCTTCCTCGGGCTCGACGGCCTGCAGCGGCAGCCCTTCCTTCTTCAGTGCGACGGCGCGCGAGCGCGCGACCACCGTCATCGCGATCTCGCCGCTCTGCAGCAGCTCCTCCAGCTTCGGCGCCGAGGGAGCGAAGGTCACGATGTTCGGCCGAATCTCGTCCTTGAAGGCCTTGAAGCCGGGGGCGATATTGGCTTCGCCGCCGCCCTTGGCGCGTGCGACCATGATCAGCCCGTGCAAGCCGGTCGTGCTGGCGGCGCCCAGAAGCGCGAGCTGGCCCTTATAGGCGCTGTTGCCGAGATCGCCCCAGGAGGTCGGGACGGGCAGGCCTTTCTCCTTGAAGATCTTGGTGTTGTAGACCGGCGCGGTGACGCCGATGCCGAACGCGATGGCCTGGTCGGCGAGCTTCGCGATCGGATAGATGTCGTCCAGCACCGGCGCCTTCTGGATCGGTGCGCAGAAGCCGAACTGCACCGCCTGATACATCGGGCCGTCATCGACGATCGCGATATCGATCTCCTGCTTGCTGCGCTGGGCCTGCAGCTTCGCCAGCGTCGCGGTCGACTGTCCGGCGACGTATTCGATCTTGACGGAGTTGGCCTTCTCGAAGGACGGGATCACCGAATCCCGCATCAGACGCTCGAACGAGCCGCCATAGCCGGCGATGTACATGGTGTCCTGCGCGAGAGCGCCGGACGCCATCCAGCCCGTGGCGGACAGCGCCATTCCGAGCGCGAGCGAACAGATTCCGTGACGCGGAGAATTCATGCCGGCGACCCCTCTTTCTTGCCTGATTGCCCTCAGGGTTCCGGTCGCAGGGGTATCTGTCAATTGACGAAATATGGATCGATCGATCCGGATTTGATATGAGGTGTGAGGCAGCTCTCACCGAGATTGCAGTGCGCTGGCGAGGGAGTGCCTTGATTTGACGCAGATCGGTCACAAGCACTGGGAGGCCTTCAACGCGGTGCTGCATGTCGGCAGCTTCACCCAGGCTGCGCGCATGCTGCGGACGTCGCAGCCCTCGATCTCCAGGCTGTTGAAGGAATTGCAGGAGCGCCTCGGCTTCGCCCTTTTCACCCGGGCGGATGGGCGCAGCTGGCCGACGGCGGAAGCGCTCGCTTTGCATGACGAGGTCGAGCGCAGCTTCGTCGGGCTGGAGCGCATCGCCGAGCGTGCGGCCCAGATCAAGGAGCGGCGCGTCGAGCAGCTCAGGATCGTCAGCATGCCGGCGCTGGCCCACCAGTTCCTGCCGGCGGCGCTCGCCCGCTTCCTGAGAGAGCACCAGGGCGTCGCCGCCGCGCTCCAGGTCCAGCGTTCGGAGACGATCGCCTCCTGGGTCTCGACCCGCCAGTTCGACATCGGCTTCGCCATGCTGCCGATGGAGAAGCCGGGGGTCGAGATCGAGCTGTTCGACCCCGCCATCGGGGTCTGCGTGATGCTGCCCGATCATCCCCTCGCGGCGCGCGAGGTGATCACGCCGCGCGACCTGCACGGACTGGCCTTCGTCGGCAAGGGGCGTGATAGCTTCCCGCATCTGCCGTTCCAGCAGGCTCTCGACGATGCCGGTTCCGTCCCGGATATCCGCGTCGACACGCCGATCGCCGCCGTGGCCTGTGAGCTCGTGGCCAGTGGCGTCGGTATCACCGTCACCGACCGCTTCACCGCCAATGCCTTCGCCTCCAGGGGGCTCGTCTGGCGCCGCTTCGAGCCGGACGTGCCCTATAATTTCGGCGTGCTGTTCCCTTCGCACAGCCAGCGCACCCGCCTGGTCGAGGAGTTCATCCGCTTTCTACGCAGCGAGAGCCTGGCGGCGCAGCAGCAATAGGCTGCGCGACGGCTGACATCTGGGCAGGCCACGGCCAGGTATGAAGCTTGGGACGGCACACCGTGAAACCAGTGGTGGTGCGGAGCGGTGGGTTGACTTGCCCGATCGTTCATTCCAGGATCATGCACGATCCAAGATGCAGGATGCCAAGCATTGAGCGGTGCACGCAAGATCGAACGGGTCGTGCTCGGCGATCAGGTCTACGAGGCGATCAAGGAACGTATCCTCGACCAGGCCTATGCGCCGGGGGAGAAGCTCAATGTCGACGGGCTGGCGCGGGAGCTTCAGGTCTCGTCGACGCCGATCCGCGAGGCGCTGGCCCGGCTCGTCGCCGAGGGGCTGGTCAAGGCCGAGCCCTTCATCGGTTTCGCCACGGCGCCGCTGCCTGACCGGCGCTATTACGAGGACGTCTACAATTTTCGCGGCGTGATCGAGCCTTGGGCTGCGGCTGAGGCAGCCAGGCGCAGGCCCGGCCCGGATGTCATCGCGGCGCTGCGCGGCGAGGTCGCGACGATGATGGCCGGCGAGCCGTCGCGCGAATATCGCAGCCATCGCGGCTTCACCGAGGGCGACGACCGCTTCCACCGCCTCATCCTGCAGGCCGCCGGCAACCAGGTCGCGCTCAAGAGCTATGACGACCTGCGCTTCCACCTGCACATCTCGCGGCTCTACCTGACCCGCGAGCAGGATGTCGGCCTGACCCACCGGGAGCATTTGCGCATCGTCGACGCGCTCGAAGCCGGCGATCCCGATGCGGCAGCGCAGGCCATGCGCCTGCATCTCGAAGGATCCTACGAGCGATTGATCAAATAGCCGCAACGCCCCGAGGCCGAAAACGGTCCGGTTCAACACCAGGGAGGACACGCATGATCCTGAGACGCATCGCCGCCGCGGCCTTGATCGCCGGCAGCTTGATCGCCGGCGCGGCGCAGGCGCAGACCCTGCGCTTCGGCCACGCCAACACCACCGCCGAGATCGCCGGCGAACTCTTCCAGGAGTTCGCCGAGCGGGTGAACAAGGGTACCGGCGGCGCCGTCACCATCCGGGTCTTTCCGGCCGAACAGCTCGGCAAGGAGGTCGACCTCTTCAAGCAGGTCAAGGAGGGCGCGCTCGACCTGTCCGCGCCGTCGATGGCGGCAGCCTCCTCGCTGGTGCCGGCGCTGGAAATCCCCAGCGCGCCCTTCCTCTGGAAGGATTGGAGCGAGGCCGAAGCGATCATCCGCTCCGACGCCTTCGATCCCGTGTTCGACGAGTTGCGCGACAAGCACAACATCGTGCCGGTGACCCGCATCTGGTACTGGGGCTGGCGCAACATGACGACGCTCGACCGCGCCGTGAAGAAGCCGGAGGACCTGCAGGGCCTGAAGATACGCGTGCCGGAAAGCCCGGTCTGGGTCGAGACGATCAAGGCCTATGGCGCGGCGCCGACGCCGGTGCCGTTCGGCGAGGTCTATACCGCGCTCCAGCAGAAGACGGTCGACGGGCAGGAGAACCCGATCCCGACGATCTTCTCGCGCAAGTTCTACGAGGTGCAGGGCTTCGTCGCGATGACCAAGCACATGCTCCAGAACAACATGATCGTCATCAACAAGGACAGCCTCGCCAGGCTGAAGCCCGAGCATCGCGAGGTGCTGTTCGCGGAGGCTGCCCGCGCCTCGGCGATGAACACCTATCTCCAGCAGAAGCGCGAAGCCTCGATGCTGGAGGACATCCGCAAGTCCGGCCGCTCCAAGATCGTCGAGGACGTCGATCGCGACGCCTTCGCCGCCAAGTCCAAGGTCGTCGCGACCGCGATGGAGGGGCGCTGGGGCAAGGCCCATCTCGAACGCGTGCTCGCGGCGATCGACAAGCAGCGCCAGCGCTAGTCCGGCACGATGACCGGCCTCACCCTGATCCGGCGGCTCGACGACTGGTCGAGCCGCGCGGAGGATGCCGCTCTCGCGATCCTCCACGCTGCCATCGTGATGCTGGTCTGCGCCGCCGTTGTCTTCCGCTATGTGCTGAGCGATCCGCTGACCTGGTCGGAGGAGCTCATCCTGCTGCTCTTCGCCTGGATGGTCTTCCTCGGCATCGCCAGCGCCTTCCACGCGCGCACCCACATCATCATCGACGTGATCGCAATGTTCGCACCGCGCTGGCTCGCCTGCGCTTTCGGCCTCCTCGCTTTCCTGACAACGGCAGTAGTGCTGGGAACGCTGACTTTCTTCTCCTGGCGCTATCTCCAGCGCGAGATGCCGAACATCACGCCGATGCTCGGTATCTCGGCCGGCTGGATGATCGCGCCGCTCTTCGCCGGCAGCGTGCTCTCGCTGCTGCATCTCCTGCGCAACCTGCTGGATGAGGGGCCCGCGGGCGCGCTCTGGTCCGATATCACGACGCGCGAGTAGCGGCCATGGTGACCTTGCTCCTCGGCGCCTTCGCCCTGCTCATCGTCGTCGGCACGCCGATCTGGATCGCCATGGCGGGCTCGGCCCTGCTGGTGATCTTCATGGAGGGCATCCCGCTCACCGTGGCCGCTCAGCGCATCGTCGCCGGCGTGCAGTCCTTCCCGCTGCTGGCGATCCCGCTGTTCACGCTCGCCGGCTCGCTGATGAACGCGTCCGGCATTTCCGAGCGGCTGTTCAGCTTCACCAAGGCGCTGGTCGGCCATATCCGCGGCGGCCCGGCCCATACGCTCGTCGTCGGCGAGGTCTTCCTCTCAGGCATCTCCGGCTCCTCCGTGGCCGACACGGCCGCTGCCGCCCGGGTCTTCGTGCCGCAGCTCGAGAAGATGGGCTATCCGCGCGCCTTCGGCGCGGCGCTCTCGGCCGTCGCCGGCACGCTCGGGCCGATCATTCCGCCCTCGATCCTGATGGTGGTCTATGCCTGGCAGGCGAACATCTCGCTGGGCAGCCTGTTCGTCGCCGGCATCATTCCCGGGCTCGTCATGGCCGGCTGCATCATGGCGACCATCGCCATCCTCGCGCTGAAGCGCGACTTCCGGCCGGCTGGCGCCTTCTCGCTCGCCAATCTCTGGACCGAGTTCAAATACGCTTCGCTGGCTCTGCTGATGCCCGTGCTGATCATCGTCGGCTTCCGCGCCGGGCTGTTCACCGCGACCGAGATCGCCGGCGTCGCCGCCGCCTACTCTCTCGTCGTCGGCATGCTGGTCTATCGCACGATCCGCCTCGCCGACCTGCCGGCGATCCTGGTCGGCACGGCGCGCGAGACCGCGGTCATCCTCGCTATCGTCGCGGCAGCCTCGCCCTTCAGCTGGATCCTCGCCGTCGACCAGGCGCCCCAGCTCGTCACCGACTTCATGAAGTCGATCTCGACCGACCCGCTGGTCGTGCTGCTGATCCTGAACATCGCTTTGCTGATCGCCGGCATGTTCATGGAGACGATCGCCATCATGATCATCCTGGTGCCGATCCTCCTGCCGCTGCTGACCGCCTTGCAGATCGACCTCGTGCATTTCGGCATCGTGCTCCTGGTCAACCTCGTCATCGGCCAGGTGACGCCGCCGGTGGGGGTGCTCTGCTTCGTCGCCATGGCGATCACCCGTGAAAAACTCGGGCCGCTCTTCCGCGAGCTCTGGCCCTTCCTGATCGCGCTGATCGTCGCTCTCGCCATCATCACCTATGTGCCCGCGCTCAGCCTGTGGCTGCCGCGTGTGGCCGGTTTCTAAGGGACCCTCATGACCAGGATCAGCGAAGTCGAGATCGTCGAATTCTCGTTCAAGGCCAGGAATCTCGGGCCGTCCGCCGATAACGCCCGCGCCGTCTACAATATCGGCTACAAGCCGAATTCAGAGCTGCAACTGACCAAGTTCGCCGTCGTCATCCGCAGCGAGGACGGCGCCGAAGGGCAATATGTCATGCATTGGGGCGGCACCCGCGCCACCATGGCGCAGACGCTCTCGCTGGCGCCCAACATCCTCGGCCGCAATCCCGATCACCGCGAGGAGATCTGGAACGACATGAAGCGCGAGCTGCGCCAGCATGACGGCATGGGCATCGGGCCGATCGACATCGCGCTCTGGGACCTCGCCGGCAAGCGCTTCGGCGCCTCGGTCTCGCAACTGCTCGGCGGCTACCGCACGAAGCTCAAGACCTATGCCTCGACCTATCATGGCGACCGCAATGGCGGCCTCGACAGCAAGGAGGCCTTCGTTGACTTCGCCGAGGCCTGCTACGAGCTCGGCTACCGCGCCTTCAAGGTCCATGGCTGGCATGATGGCGACGCGCGCGAGGAAGCCGCCAACGTCCTGCACGTCGCCAAGGCGGTCGGCGACCGGATGACGCTGATGCTCGACCCCGCCAACGAGCTCAGGACCTTCGCTGATGCGCTCTATGTCGGGCGTGCGTGCGACGAGGGCAACTACTTCTGGTACGAGGATCCGATGCGCGATTGCGGCGTCTCGGCCTTCGCCCACAAGAAGCTGCGCGAGATGCTGAAGACGCCGATCCTGCAGACCGAATATCTGCGCGGCTTCGAGCCGAAGGCCGATTTCCTGATCAATGGCGGGACCGACGCGCTGCGCTCCGATCCGGAATACGATCTCGGCATCACCGGCGCGATGAAGATCGCCCATCTCGCCGAGGCCTTCGGCGTCGATGTCGAGATCCATGCCTGCGGCCCGGCCCATCGCCACTGCATGGCCGCGACCCGCAACACCAATTTCTACGAGCTGGCGCTGGTCGGCCCCGATTGCCCGAACGCGGTGCCGCCGGTCTATGCCTGCGGCTACAGCGACCAGCTCGACGGCGTCGACAAGGATGGCTGCTTCCCGGTCCCGACCGGTCCCGGCCTCGGCGTCACCTATGACTGGGACTACATCCGGGCGCATGAGACGGCGCGGGAGATGTTCAAGCTATAGGCTGTCCCTGGACGCAGTCTTCCGCGCCTGCCATTCGGTGATATCACTGCCGCGGGGAGGGGCTTTGAACTCTGCCTGTTCCGCATCCGGCTTCGTCGATCAGCGCTATGAACTTCGCCTCGCGACAGGACCACGGCATCATCGTCGCAGTGGGGGATGCCGCCGGGCCGATCGTGGTCCTCGGCGAGCCCCTGAGCTTCTGGGGCGGCGTCGATCCGTCTTCCGGGATGGTGATCGATGTGCATCATCCCTTGCACGGTGCCTCGCTCGCCGGCGCGATCGTGCTGATGCCGACCAGCCGCGGCTCCTGCTCCGGCTCCGGCGTGCTACTGGAGCTTGCCCTCTCGGGCCGAAATCCCGCCGCTTTGGTCTTTTCCGGCCCCGAGGATACGTTGACGCTCGGGGCGATCGTCGCCTCCGAGATGTTCGGTCGCCGCATCCCGGTGATCCGCCTGTCGGAGGGGGCCTTCGCAGCCTTGTCGTCCGCGAAGGAAGCGACGATCACGCCGGACGGCATAGTGGCCGATGGCGGGCGCATGCGGATCGCTCTCGCTGCGGCAGCGCATGAGGAGTTGGCTCTGACGGCTGCGGATCGCCGCATGCTCGCTGGACGCGACGGGGTCGCCGCGCAGCAGGCCATGCGCATCCTCGTCGCCATGGCGAGCCAGCAGGGCGCGCGGGCGCTCATCGACGTGACCCGGGCGCATGTCGATGGCTGCATCTATGCCGGACCGGCCAATCTGGTCTTCGCCGAAAAGATGGAAGAGTTCGGCGCGCGCGCCCGCACTCCGACGACGATGAACGCGATCTCCGTCGATCACGTGAACTGGCGCCGCCAGGGCGTCGCGCCAGAATTCGGCGAGCCGGCGGCGCGCCTTGCCGAGACCTATGTCCGCATGGGCTGCCAGGCGAGCTTCACCTGCGCGCCCTACACGCTCCCGGAGCCGCCGCGCTTCGGCGAGCCGATCGGCTGGTCGGAATCGAATGCGGTGATCTTCGCCAATTCCGTGCTCGGTGCTCGCACTGCCAAGCACCCGGACTTCCTCGATTTCTGCATCGCCGTCACCGGCCGCGCGCCGCTCGCTGGCCCCTTTCTCGACGAGGGGCGGCGGGCGAGGCGAGCGGTCCGGGTGGAGGTGCCGGACGGTATCGACTCCTCCGCCTGGCCGCTGATCGGCTATCTAACGGGCCTGGCCTCGCCCGACCGGATTCCGTTGATCAAGGGCCTGACGAACACCCGGCCGACCCAGGACGATCTCAAGGCGCTCTGCGCCGCCTTCGGCACGACCTCGGCCGCGGCGATGCTGCATATCGAGGGGATCACGCCTGAGGCGGATAGCCTCGGCGGCAGCCCGGAGGACGAAGTCGTCGTCACCCGCGAAGACCTTGTCGCTGGCTGGCGCAAGCTGGGCGATGGACCGGCCGGCGTCGATCTCGTCGCCATCGGCAGTCCGCACGCCTCGCTCGGCGAATGCCGGGCGTTCGCCGAGCGGCTCGACGGCCGTCCCGTCACGGCGAGCCTCTCCGTCATCATAACGGCAGGCCGGGATGTGATCGCTGCGGCGCAGGCTGACGGCACGCTGGGAAAACTCCGTCGAAGCGGCGTCGCGCTCATCCCCGATCTCTGCTGGTGCTCGATCACCCGCCCGGTCTTTCCGGAGCAGGCCAAGGTCGTCCTGACCAATTCCGGCAAATACGCCCATTACGGGCCGGGGCTTTCCGGCTGTGTCGTGAGGTTGGGGACGCTCGACGATTGCGTCGAGGCGGCCCTGACGGGGGCCGCTCCTGCAAGGCTTCCCGCCTGGCTCGCCTGAGGCCCGGAATCGGGAGCGCGTCGCCGCGTCCGCCTCCGGGCCCTGGTCAGCGCATCAGCCCCACGACCATTCGTGGACGTTCCAGGCAGCGTCGACGACATACTGGTTGGGCTTGATGCCCTGCAGCGACTTGTGGGCGATCTGGCCCTGGAAGACACCGCCCTGCGGACCGAACGGCACCTCCTCCAGCAGGATCTCCTGGATGCGGGCATAGGTCTTCTTGCGTTCGGCCTGGTCGGTCTGCTTCACGCCGTCCTCGAGCAGCCGGTCGACCTCGGCGTTCTCGTACTGGGTGTAGTTCGAGCCGCTGCCGGTCTTCACCGGGATCATCTTGGAATGGGCCCTTGCGGTGTAGTCGGGGTCCATGCCGACGGTCGGCTCCCAGGAGACCAGCAGCGTGTCGAACTGCGACTTGGTGGTGTACTCGCCCCAGACCACCGAGGCCGGCATGTTCTTGATCTCCATCTCGACGCCGATCGCCTTCCAGTTCTGCTGGAAGATCGCCTGCGTCGCCTGGCGCGCCGGGAAACCGGCCGTCGTCGACATCGAGAACTTCATCTTGACGCCGTCCTTCTCGCGGACGCCGTCGGCGCCGACCTTCCAGCCGGCCTCGTCGAGCATCTTGGCCGCGAGCTGCGGATTGGGGCCGGTGTCCTTGAGGTCGTGGTTGTAGGCCCAGTGGCTGGTGTGCAGGTAGGAGAGCGTGCGCTTGTAGGCGCCGAAGAAGACGTCATCGATCGTCTTCTGCATTTCGAGCGCGATGTAGAGCGCGCGCCGCACCTTCGGGTCCTTGAACTGCGGCTTGCCGCAATTGAAGTAGACGAACTGCACCCAGGGCTGCGCGAGCGGGAAGAAGGTCCGGTCCGGCAGCTTGGCCGCCTCGCCCCAGCGGTCGAAGGGCACGCCGGAGACGCCGAGATAGTCGATCTCGCCCGTCCTCGCTTGGCCATAGGCCACGAGCTGGTCGGGCACGAACTTATGGATGAACTGTTTGATCTTGGCGGCGCCGCGATGATAGTTCGGGTTGGCCTCGTAGACCATGTGGCTGCCGGCCGTGCGCGACTTCAAGAGATAGGGACCGGTGCCGACCGGCTGGGCGTTGAAGCCCGAGGTGTTGATGTTCTCCTCCTTGGAGAGCAGGTGGTGCGGCACGATGTGCATGTTCTGCCAGGCCCACATGAAGGGCACGAAGGGGCGCGACAGCGCGATCTCGACGGTGTGGTCGTCGACCCGCTTGAAGCTCTCGATCAGGTCGAAGCCGCTGCGCGAGCGCACCGCGACCTTGGGATTGACGATGGTCTGGTAGGTGAACTCGACGTCGCGGGCGGTGAAGGGCTGGCCGTCGCTCCATTTCACGTCGCGCTTCAGGTTGATGCGCCAGGTCTTGCCGTCGGCGGAGATGTCGCCGTTCTCGCGGGTCGGGATGCGCGCCGCGAGGTTCGCGATGAACTCGCCCTTCTCGTTGACGTCCCAGAGCGCATCGAACAGGCAGGCTTCGGGAATATTCTCGGCGCCGGCATTGACGTAAAGGAGCGGGTTGAACTGCACCGGTTCCTGGGTGGTGCCGAGGATGATGCGGTCGCGGCGCTGGGCGATCGCCGGGCTGAAGATCGCGCCGGTCGGCAGGATCAGGCTCGATGCCGCAGCGGTCTTGAGCAGCGAGCGCCGGGTCGGTGACGATGTCGTGGACATGCTGGTCTCCCCTCTTGGTTGTTGGCTTTGGACTACGGATCGATCTTCAGCCTGGCGTCGACGGCGTCCCGCAGGCCGTCGCCCAGGAAGTTGAAGCCCATCACGGTGAAGGTGATCAGGATGCCCGGCAGGATCGCCAGGAAGGGCACGGTGTCGAAATAGCCCTGGGCATTGGTCAGCATGTTGCCCCAGCTCGCCATTGGCGGCTGCACGCCGTAGCCGAGGAAGCTGATATAGGATTCCATCAGCACCGCGGTCGCGACCTTGAGCGTCGCCGCGACCAGCACGGGCGCGGCGATGTTCGGCAAGAGTTCGACCAGCATGATCCGCCAGTTCGAGGCGCCGAAGCCGCGCGAGGCCTGGACGAAGTCCATCTCCTTCAGCGTCGAGACCTGGGCCCGCACGATGCGCGAGACCTCCATCCAGGAGGTCAGGCCGATGATCAGCGAGATCGACAGGATGGTCGGCGGCACGAAGGCCGCGACGACCAGCAGCAGGAAGACCTGCGGGAAGCACAAAAGCGTGTCGACGAAGCGCATCAAGAGGTTGTCGACGATGCCGCCATAGTAGCCGGCGGCGAGCCCGACCAGCGTGCCGGTCAGCATGGTCGTCAGCATCGCGACGATGCCGACCATCAGCGAGACCTGGCCGCCATAGAGCAGCCTGCTCAGCGTATCGCGGCCGAGATCGTCGGTGCCGAGCGGATAAGTCCAGGAGGCGAGGGGCGGCAGGAAGCGCTTGGCCGTGTCGATCGTCGTCGGGTCGTGCGGCGCGACGAACTGCGCGAACAGGGCCGACGAGCAGAGCAGCACCACCAGCACCGCGCCGGCGACCGCCATGCGATGGCTCATGAAGCGCCGCACGATCATCTGACCGTAGGAGCGGCTCGGCGCAGCGGCGGATACGGAGGTGGAGGCTGGGATGTCGGTCATGGCCATGCCCTCACCCCAGCTTCACGCGCGGATCGATCAGCGCGATGGCGATGTCCGCGATCAGGTTGCCGACCACGACGAAGAGCGCCGTGAACATGATCATCCCCATCAGGATCGGGTATTCCTTCATGTTGAGCGCATCGACGAAGAGGCGCCCCATGCCGGGCCAGCTGAAGATCGTCTCGGCGACGAGCGCGCCCGAGAAGAGCGTCGGCAGCTGCACGCCGAACAGGGCGACCAGCGGGATCACCGCATTGCGGAAGGCGTGGCCGAACAGCACGGCGCGAGTGCTTAAGCCCTTCGAGCGGGCGGTGCGGATATAGTCCTGCTGGATCACGTCGAGGAAGCTGGAGCGGGCATAGCGGCTCCAGGTCGCGACCAGAACGAGGGTCAGCACCATCGTCGGCAGGACGAGATGGCGCAGCAGGTCCCAGGGATTGCCCTCCTCGCCGAGCTCGTACATGCCTCCGGAGGGCAGCCAGCCGAGCTGGATCGCGAAGATCCAGATCGCCATCAGACCGAACCAGAAGGTCGGAAAGGACAGGGCCAGCATCGCGCCGGTTGTGGCGAGATAGTCGAAGATCGAATGGCGCCGGATCGCGCCGAGCATGCCGATCGCCGTGCCGATCAGCATGGCGAGCGCCATCGAGGTGCCCATCAGGACCATCGTCGCCGGCAGGCGCTCGACGATCACCTCCAGCACCGGCCGCCCCCCGAAGAAGGTGAAGCCCCAGGTCCCGGTCAGCATTGCCTTGGCCCAGGTCAGGTACTGGACATGGATGGGCTGATCGAGGCCGAGCGCGACTTTGATGCGCTCGATGTCGGTGACGGTGATGGTCGGGTTCAGCGTGTAGACCGCCAGCGGCCCGCCCGGCGCCAGGTGCATGATGCCGAAGCCGATGATGGAGACGCCGATGACGAGCGGGATCGAGTGGATGATCCGCCAGAACGCATAGCTCAGGACGTCTCCGCTCATCGCATCAGCCTCCGTCGAGTGCCTGTTTGAGGTCGTCGATCAGGTCCTCGGCGTCTTCCAGGCCGATCGACAGGCGCATCAGGTCCATGGTCACGCCGGTGCCGAGCCTGGCGTCGGGATAGACCTTGCGGCGCGCCTGCAGCAGGCCGCCGGGATGCATGATCAGGGATTCGACGTCGCCGAGGCTGACGGCGCGGGCGATCAGCTTGAGCTTGTCCATCATCGCCATGGCGCCGTCGTATCCCGCATGCAGCTCGAACGACATCATGCCGCTGCCGCCGGCCATCTGCTTGCGGGCGATGGCGTTGCGCGGATAGCTCCCCAGGAAGGGATAGCGCACGACCCTGACCGCCGGGTGCGCGTCGAGCATCTGCGCCACAGCGAGCGCGTTCTCGCTGTGCTGGCGCATCCTGACCTTCAGTGTCTTCAGCCCGCGCAGCACCAGGAAGCAGGCCATCGGCGAGAGCGTCGCACCGGTGAGATAGCGCAGGCCGAGGCCGCGCACCTTGTGCATCGTCTCCGCATCGCCGAGCACGATGCCGCCGAGCAGGTCGCCATGGCCGTTGATGTATTTGGTCAGCGAATGCACGACGATGTCGGCGCCGTGTTCCAGCGGCCGCTGCAGGGCCGGCGAGGCGAAGGTCGAGTCGACCACGACGCGCAGGCCCGCCTGATGCGCGAGCGTGGCGATCGCGGCGATGTCGAGCACTTCGCCGGTCGGATTGATCGGCGTCTCGAAATAGACGAGCCGGGTCTTCTCCGTCACCGCGGCGGTCAGGTTGGCCGGCTCCGATAGATCGACCTTGACGACCTTGATGCCGAAGCGCGGCAGGCCCTCGCCGGTCAGCGCCGTGGTGTTGTTGTAGAGCGTCTCGTGGACGATGATTTCGTCGCCGGGCGAGAGCAGCGAGAAGAAGAGCGAGCTGATCGCAGCCATGCCGGAGGCGGCGGCGACGCCGGCCTCCGCGCCTTCCAGCGAGGCGACGCGCTGCTCCAGCAGCGCCTGCGTCGGATTGTGCTCGCGCCCGTAGAGAAAGCCCTCGACCTCGTCCGCGACGACCGCATCGGCGGCGGCCACGTTCGGGAAGGCGAAGGTCGAGGTCATGTAGATCGGCGGCGAGACCGAGCCGCGCTCCAGCAGGGGATCGTAGCCCTGATGGATCGAGCGCGTCTGGAAGCCGAGCTGGCGGTTGGGCCGGTGGATCGTCATGGCATTGGGGTTCCGGTGCTGAAGTCGGAGAGCATCATGCGGCGGCCTCGCCGGCCGAGTTGAAGCTCCAGCCATAGGAGGCGGCAGCCGCTGTGATCTCGTCGAGCAGCCACTCCGCAAAGGTCGAGCCGACGAGCAGCCGGAAGCACGTAGTTTCGCCGTCCGCGCGATGGATCAGGCAGGAGACATGGCCGACCAGCGTCGCAGCACTGTGGCCCACCGCGAAGGCCCGCTCGTGCAGATCGAGCCGGCACAGCCGGGCGAGCACCGCGCGCGCCTCCGCGCCGGAGATCTCGATGATGCAGCGGCCATGGCTCTGGTCGACCACTGCGGCGATGCCGTTCAAGGCTTGCGTGAGGGAGGCCGGCAGCACGCGGCGTTGCCCGGCCGGGGCCTCGATCAGCCAGCTGCCGGGCTGGAGCCAGAGGGCGGTCTTATCCGCGGCGGTCGCGACGCGGCCGGCCTCGGGCAATTCGAGCGCCAACGCCTTGCCGATGGCGGCGGCAAGTTCGGCCTGCCGACCCTTGCGCGCGGTCACCTGCACCAGTGTCGCCGGCCGTTCGACGATCGCGAGCGGTGCATCGCCGCTGCGCCCGCCCTTGCGAGCCTGCGAGGCCGGAAAGCGCGAGCGTCGGTCAGGCGCGGACACGGGCGTTCTCCGGATCGACATGGTGCGGGCTGGTGATCGTCACCGCGACGCTTTCCTGGTGCAGCGGCGAGACCGCGAACAGGCGCTGGCCCTTCAGGCTCTCGCCGTTCTCGACCAGCGCGAGGCCGATCCAGCACTTGTGCTCGATGGACTGGGTGACGCTGCTGACCCAGCCGAGGCTCGTTCCCGAGCCGGGCTCTCCGACGATATGGGCGCCGCCGCGCAGGCGTTGCGCGGGATCGACCGGGCGGACGCCGACGAGGCGCGGCCGGCCGGGATCGGCGAGACCAGGGCGACTGGCGAGGACACGGCCGATGACATCGCCCGCCTTCTTCATCATCCGGCCCATGCCGAGATCGGCCGCGGTGGTCTGGCCGTTCAGTTCGGGACCGGCGGCATGGCCCTTCTCGACCCGCATCAGGCTCATCGCCTCCAGGCCATAGGGTTCGATGCCGAAGGGCTTGCCCTCCGCGAGGATCGCCTCCCAGACCGTCTCGGCCTGGCTGGACGGCACCGCGACCTCATAGGCCAGCTCGCCCGAGAAGCTGATCCGGAACAGGCGGACCGGCACGCCGGCGATCGTGCCCTCGCCGACGCCCATGAACGGGAAGGCCTCGTTCGATAGGTCGAGCCCCTCGACCGCCGCGGCGAGCGTCTCGCGCGCCTTCGGACCGGCGACCGCGATCTGCGCCCATTGGTCGGTGACCGAGCAGAACTGCACGTCGAGCTCGGGCCAGACCGTCTGGGCGTGGAATTCCATGTGCTCCAGCACCGGTGCGGCATTCCCGGTCGTCGTCGTCACCAGGAAATGCTCGTCGCCGAGCCGCGAGGTGGTGCCGTCGTCGAAGACGATGCCGTCCTCGCGCAGCATCACGCCATAGCGGCATTTGCCGACCGCGAGCGTCGAGAAGCTGTTGATGTAGAGGCGGTCGAGGAAGGTCGCGGCGTCCGGCCCCTGCACGTCGATCTTGCCGAGGGTCGAGACGTCGCAGATGCCGACGGCCGAGCGCACCGCCCGCGCCTCGCGGAAGATCGGCGCCCAACCGGTCTCGCCGGGCTTCTGGTAGTAGAACGGCCGCAGCCAGGCGCCGGTCGGCTGCATCGCCGCGCCGTTGCGCAGATGCCAGTCGTGCAGCGCGGTGCGTCGGACCGGTTGGAAATGTGCGCCCGAGGTATGGCCGGCCAGCGCCCCCACCGCGACCGGCATGGTGTAGGGCCGATGGGTGGGCACGCCGACCGCCTCGACCGGCTCGCCGCGTGCTTCGGCCAGGATCGCCGCGCCGACCAGGCTGCCGAGCTTGCCCTGGTCGGTCGCCATGGCATGCGTCGTATAGCGCTTGGCGTGCTCGATATGGGCATAGCCCTCGCGATGGGCCAGGCGGATGTCCTCGGCGGTGACGTCGTGTTGCAGGTCGACGAAGCTTTTGCCGGGCGCCTTGACCTCCCAGAGCGGCGCCAGCGCCTGCTCGCTCCGGCCGAGCTCGGGCAAGGCGAAGCCGGGCTTGCTTTGGAAGCCCGCTGCGGTGGCTGCGGCCTCGCCCGCCTCGGCGCCGTCATGCGCGGCCGCGCCGATGCCGAAGAGGCCACGAGCCGCACCGGCGGAGCGCTCGCCTTGCACCGGCTCGCCCGGCACATGGCTCGCCAGCGTGGCATCCCATCGTGTCTTCGCACCTGACTGGCTGGCGAGCTGGACGTTCGGGTTCCAGCCGCCCGAGAGGCAGAGCAGGTCGGCGACGACAGGATCGCCGAGCGTGCCGCCGCGCGGGCGCAGCAGCGCGACCTTGCCGTCGAAGCCCGCCACCTCGGTGCCGAGCCGGACCTGGACACCGCGCGCCGCGACCACGCCGGCGAGCTCGCTCTGCGGCCTGACGTCAGCGAGCGTCACCTGTCCGAGGCCGGCCTCCGCCAGGGCGAGGGCGGTCTCATAGGCGCTGTCGTTGTTGGTGAAGACGACGACGTTCTCCCCGGGAGCGACGCCGAAACGGCGCAGATAGGTCAGGGCGGCACCGGCCATCATCACGCCCGGCCGGTCATTGCCGGGCAGGGCGATCAGACGCTCGCTCGCGCCGGCCGCCAGCACGACCTGCTTGGCCCGGAAGGTCCGGTAGCGCTGGCGGACCTCGTGCTCGCCGGGCTCTCGCCGGTGGTCGGCAACCTGCTCCAGCCCGCCGAGCAGGTTGTGGTCGTAATAGCCGAAGACATTGGTCCGCGGCAGGATCTCGACGTTCGGCAGCGCCTTCAGCGCAGCGAGCATCTCGGCATGCCAGGCCTGGTGCTGCGGGCAGATCAGCAGCCCGCCGCCGACCAGGGCATCGCGTTCGCACAGGATGACGCGCGCCCCGGCCTCGCCAGCAGCGCGGGTCGCCGCCAGGCCCGCGGCGCCCGAACCGACCACCAGCACGTCGCAATGCGCATGCATCGCCTCGTAATGGTCCGGGTCGGCTTCGGTCGCGGCGCGGCCGAGGCCGGCGGCCCGGCGGATCAGCGGCTCGTAGAGCGTCTCCCAGAAGCGCTTGGGCCACATGAAGGTCTTGTAGTAGAAGCCGGCCGAGAGCGCCTTGCCGGCCAGCGCATTGAGCGCCATCACGTCGAAGGCGAGCGAGGGCCAGCGGTTCTGGCTGCGGCTGACGAGCCCGTCATGCAGCTCGATCTCGGTCGCCTTGCTGTTCGGCTCGCGCCGCGCGCCCTCGCGTAGCTCGACCAGCGCGTTCGGCTCGTCGGGGCCGGCGGTCATGATCCCGCGCGGCCGGTGGTATTTGAAGCTGCGGCCGACCAGGCGCACGCCATTGGCGAGCAAGGCCGAGGCGAGCGTGTCGCCGGGATGACCGGAGAGCTCACGCCCGTCGAAGCTGAAGCGGATGGTTTTGCTGCGGTCGATCAGGCCGCCAGCCGGGAGGCGTCGCGAGGTCATGGCGTCGCCTCCGGCAACGCGTCGGCAGGCCCGGCGGAGGCCGCGACGGCATGGGTCAGCGTGTTGCGCCGGACCTTGATCCACTGCCGGCAGCCGGCATAGTGGTGCCACCACTCGTCATGCCAGCCACGGGGGTTCTCCCGCGTGTAGACATAGTCGTAGAAGGCCTGCTCGCCGGCGTCCGGCGCCGGACGTTTCACGGTGGCGTCGCCGCGATAGTGGAACTCGTCCTGGGGGCGCTGGCCGCAATAGGGGCAGGGGATCAGGTGCATCGCCGCCGCCTCACTGCGCCCAGGGATTGGGGCCGGCGCCCCGCTCGTCGATCATGCGGCCGTCGCGGAAGCGCTCGATCGTCAGGTCGGCGTTGAAGGCGTGCGGCGCGTCGTTGGCGATGGTGTGGGCGAAGCACCAGCCCGAGCCGGGCGTGGCCTTGAAGCCGCCATAGCACCAGCCGCCGTTGAAATAGAGCCCGTCGATCGGCGTCTTGCAGATGAAGGGCGAGGAATCCATCGTCATGTCCATGATCCCGGCCCATTGCCGGAGCACCCGCAGGCGCGACATCGACGGGATCATCGACACGGCGGCGCCCATCAGGTGCTCGACCAGCGGCAGGTTCCCGCGCTGCGAATAGGAGTTGTAGCCGTCGAGATCGCCGCCGAAGACGAGCCCGCCCTTGTCCGACTGGCTGATGTAGAAATGCCCGGCGCCGAAGGTGACGACGCTGTCGATCATCGGCTTGATCGCCTCGGAGACGAAGGCCTGCAGCAGATGCGACTCGACCGGCAGCTTGAGGCCCGCCATCGTTGCCAGCCGCGAGGTGTTGCCGGCGACCGCGACGCCGACCTTCTTCGCACCGATGAAGCCGCGCGTCGTCTCGACGCCGATGACGCGCCCGCCTTCGCGGCGGATGCCGGTGACCTCGCAATGCTCGATGATGTCGACGCCGCGGCGGTCGGCAGCGCGGGCGAAGCCCCAGACCACCGCGTCGTGCCGGGCCGTGCCGCCGCGCCGCTGCAGCAGCCCGCCGAAGATCGGGAACATCGGATTGTCGATCGCGATGAACGGCGCCATCGCCCTGACCTGCTCGCGGTCGAGCAGTTCGGCGTCGACGCCCTGCAGGCGCATCGAGTTGCCGCGCCGGGCGGTGGCGTCGCGCTGCGAGTCCGAATGGAACAGGTTGAGCACGCCGCGCTGGCTCATCATGACGTTGTAGTTGAGGTCCTGCTCCAGTCCCTCCCACAGCTTCAGCGACCATTCGTAGAAGCGCGTATTGCTCGGCAGCCCATAGTTCGAGCGCACGATCGTGGTGTTGCGGCCGGCATTGCCGAGGCCGATCGGTCCCTTCTCGACTACGGCGACATTGGTGATGCCGTGCACGCTGGCGAGGTAATGGGCGGTCGCCAGACCATGGCCGCCGCCGCCGACGATGATGACGTCATAGGCTGGTTTCGGCTCCGGCTTGCGCCAGGCCGGCTTCCAGCCGCGATTGCTGGAGAGACTCTCCGTCAGCAGCCGCCAGGCCGAATAGCGGTCGGCGATCGGTTCAGGCCGCGCGAGCATCGTCATCATCCGTTTGCGGGGGCAGCCAGCCGCGCTCCTCGCGCCAGTCCGGGCTGAGATTGCCGAAGCGCGACAGGCGGAAGCTCGACAGGTCGGCGAAGTCGCAGCGCCCGTCGAGCACGAGCTGCGAGATGGCGCGACCCGTCGCTGGCGACAGGCCGAAGCCCACGCTCGACATGGTCGCGGCGATGACGTTGCCGGCGGTTGGCAGCCGGTCGATCACCGGCCGTCCGTCCGGCGTGTTCTCGATCACACCGGCCCAGCTGCGGATGACGCGGATATGCGCGGCCTTGGGGAAGAGTTCGACAAGGCGCTTGGCGACATTGCGCGCCAGCGGGCTCGACGGCCGAGCCGCGACACCATCGTCCTCTGGCCTCAACCATTCATGCGGGCCGCCGCCATAGGCGAGGTTGCCGCGCAGCGTCTGGCGGCCATAGAGATGGTTGCCGTCGACGCCGCCGATCGGCATCAGCGGCAGCGGCTCGGTGACGATCATCTCGGCCCGGGCCGGGGTCACCGGCACCTCGCTGTCGAGCAGGGCCGTGAGGATGCCGGTCTGCGGCCCGGCCGCCAGCACCAGCGTATTGCAGGAAAAGCTGCCGGCGCTGGTCTCGACGGCGACGATCCTATCGCCGCGCCGCTCGAAGCCGGTCGCCGCCGTATGCTGCAGGATGCGCCCGCCCAGGTCCTGCAAGGCCCAGGCATAGGCCTGCACGGTCCGCTGCGGATTGGCGTGGCCGCCGCGCTCGTAATAGACGCCGCCCCGGACATTGTCGCCGGCGAGCGGCACCATCTCGCGCACCTGCGCGGCATCGAGCCATTCGGCCGGAAAGCCCTGGCCTCGCGTGTTATCGACGCCGATCCTGAACTCGTCCATCTGCGCATCGCTCAGGGCCATGCGGACGCGCTTGGGCTGGTACTCGGTCGGATAGCCCAGCAACTCGTCCATCAGCGGCCAGAGCCGCTGCTCCTCGGCGAAGAGCGGGCTCTGGTGATGCGTCGCGCCGCCGCCATTGCGGCCCGAGGCGCCCCAGCCGACGATGCCCTTCTCGATGACCATCACGTCGACGCCGGCCCGGGCCAGCCACCAGGCGGTGCTCAGCCCGGTCACGCCGCCGCCGACGACGATGACATCGGCGCCTTTGCGATCATGGCTCGCCGTCATGGCCGGTCCTCCGTGCTGGCTGCATCCGAGGACAAGGTCCAGAACGGCTCCCATTGGCTGGCGATGCCGAACCAGCCTTCCCAGTTCCGGGCGAGGAGATCGGGCTCGTGATCCTCGGCGAAGGCCGAGAGCGGCAAAGGCCGGACCGGGGCGCGATGGCTCGGCAGCGGCATCCGGGCGAGCGGCGTGCCGGTGGCCTTGGCCAGCACCGCGCCGACCTGCTCACGACAGCGGCGGCCCTGGCAAGGACCCATGCCGGCACGGGTGAGGCGCTTGATCTGGTCCTGGCTGACCTGCCCGTCGGCGGCGAGCGCGGCTAGATCATGTGAGTTGCGCTCGCCGTCCTTGCCCGACAGATAGCGTGGCGGGCGGACGCCGAGCAGGTCAGCCAGGTTGACCTCCTCGCACTGACAGAGATGCGTGCCGGCATCGGCGACAGTCATCGCTGCGGCGACCCAGGCGGAGCGTACGTCCTCGACATCCTCGTCGGCCGGGCTCGGCTCGGCCGCAGGTGCAGGCTGCCACATCGTCGTGGTGCCGCCTGCAAGCTCGTCGCAGGCCGCGCTCGCGGAACGAACGCCTTCCGCTGCCGCGATGGCGGGATCGACCGTCTTGTCGGACCAGATGCCGGCGCAGTCACCGGCGGCGAAGAGGCCGGCAACCGAGGTCCGGCCGTCGGCGTCGAGCAGCGGGACATAGCCGCCGCGATGCGGGACAAAGCCGATCTCGGCGCCGGCCACGTCGAGCAGCTCGATCACGGGCGCGGCGCCCGTGGCGAGGACGACGGTATCGCAGGCAAGTTCCTCCCTTGCGTCCGCAGCATCGCCGTCCAGCCTTCGCACCAGCACGCTCTCGACGCCGTCATGACCGCCGATGGCGCGGGCGATCATCGTCTGCGTCAACACGGGCACGCCCCGTTCGGCGAGCTCCGCGCAACCGGCGGGATCGCGCGGCGTCTCTCCCACCTCGATCAGCGCGACAATCTCGCGTCCGGCAGCGAGGGCCGCCTTGGCGAATCCGGTCGCTTCCACGCCGGAGCCAAGGATCGTCAGCGCCCGGCCGTCGAAGGCCTCGTAGCGTTGCAGCAGGGTGCTGGCGGCGGTCACGCCCATCACGCCGGGCAGCTCCCAGCCGGCAAAGGCGAGGCCGACATCGCGGCGTCCGGTCGCGACGATCGCCGCGTCGAAGGAGAGGAACCAGCTGCTCTCGCCGTCGCTGAGGCCGGCGACGTGGCCGTGCAGCCAGCGCAGGCCCGGGCGCGGCGAGAACAGGCCCCAGACGGAAATGCCGAGCCGGACGTCGACGCCCGCCTCGAAGGCTTCCGCGATCCGCTCATCCGCTGCGGCGATGGTCTCGATCATCCGAGACTTGTTGCGGACTGCCCCGCCCATGCGCTGGCCGAAATGGAAGGGCACGTCCAGGCCCATGAGCGCATGATCGACCGGATGCTCGTCGACCAGCACGACCGCGACGCCGCGCCGGGCGGCTTCGAGCGCTGCCGACAGGCCGGCCGGGCCAGCTCCGATGACCAGTAGGCGTGCATGCTCACGGACGGGCAACGGCTTGCCGGCCGTCGACCGCTCATCCAGGCGGGCCATTCTGGAATTCTCCCGGCGCCCTCTCGACGGGCAGCGTTTGAAAGGAGGCTATGGAACGGTGGCAGCTATGACTTTCAAGAAAGCGACATCTTTTCTCGATAGGCGACAGAGCTTTCGCGGCGTTGCAGCATCGCTTGACGGCGCCGGCGTCTCAACGGTGGGCATGGAGGCGGTAGCGTAGCGGCGGCTTGCCGAAGGCGGTCCGGAACCGCGTCGCGAACTGCGCCTGGGATGGGTAGCCGCATTGCACTGCCACGTCCGAGAGCGGGACGTCGGTTTCGACCAGGAGCTTGCGCGCGTGGCGCAGGCGCACGCCATCGTAATAGCGCTTGGGCGACATGCCGAACGCCTCGGTGAAAAGGCGTTCGAGCTGGCGGGTCGAGCAGCCGATCTCGCGGGCGATGGCCGTGATCGGGAGCGTCGCCTCGATATTGCGCTCCATCAGGGTCACTGCCCTGCGGACGGTCCGCGGCGTCGCCTGCGGGCTGCCGGCGGTGCCGCGCTGCTTCTCGTCGGAGGAGCGGATCCGGGCATGGATCAAGAGGTCCGCGACGCTGTCGGCCTGGGCGATGCCGAATTGCACCGCGACGAGATAGAGGATCATGTCGATGACCGCGACGCCGCCCGAGCAGGTGAGCCGGCGCCGGTCATGCACGAAGATCTCGGGGCGCACCTCCACCAGAGGGAAGGTCGCGGAGAAGGACGGCAGGTCGTCCCAGTGGACGGCGCAGCGATAGCTGTCGAGCAGGCCGGCACGGGCCACCTGCCAGATGCCGGTCGAGATCGCGCCGATGATGGCGCCGCGGCTGTCGAGATCCCGCAACCAGGCGCGCAAATGGCGCTCATTGTAGAGATGACCGCCGATCCCGCCGCAGACGATGGCGATATCGACTTCGTCGTCATGCACGCCCGTCAGCAGGCTGTCGGGAACGATGCCGACATGGCTCGAGGCCACCACGGTGTCCTGCAGGCCGTAGACGTTCCAGGCGTAGGCCTCGCGCCCGAGCGCCCGGTTCGCTAGCCGGAGCGTGTCGACGACACTGGACAAGGCCAGCAGGGTGAAGTTCGGCAGCACGACGATGGCGACCCGGTATTCGCTTTGCATGCCCCACCCCTTGGCCCGGCCTTACCTTAGCAAGCCCGGAGGCTGTGGCCATCGCCGTCGGCTGCGGGCGGGCTTGACGGTGCGGCACGGCCTTATAGGGTGGCCGCGATCGAGGTTCTCCGGATTGCTCCGGAGCTAAGAGGGAATTCGGTGAGGCGTATTCCGCCGAAGCCGAGGCTGCCCCCGCAACTGTAAGCGGCGAGCTCTCCGCCCATCGTCCACTGGCGCCGACGGCGCCGGGAAGGCCGGGCGGAAGCGGCGCTGACCCGCGAGCCAGGAGACCTGCCCCGGTCGTCGAAGACGTCTTTCGGACGGGGTGTTCCGGAGCTGTGTGTCGATGGCGGTCCCGCGACCTTCCATCCATCCACGCTCCTGCGCAGCTCCCCGCCCGCCATCTCGGGGAGCGATGAGACCCATGTTCACGAAGACCGCCCGCGCCCTCGCGGGGAGCTTGACGGCCGTGCGCCGTCACTTCTATCAGAAATGCAACATTGTTACATTTGAGGTTTCCGCCGTGCCGGCTACTCGGAATGCCACCCGCCTGCTGCAAGGGGCCGCCGCGGCGCTCCTCGGCGCTCTGTTAGCAGGGGAGGCCTCCGCCGCGCCGACGCAGTATCCGCTGACCCTGGAGAATTGCCGGGAGAGCGTGACCTTCGCCGGCCCACCCAAGCGCGTCGTCGCGATCGGCCAGACCCAGACCGAAATCCTCTACGCGCTTGGTCTGGGCGATCGCGTCGTCGGCACCGCGGTCTGGTTCTCGCCGGTCGCCAAGTCCTATGAGGCGGTGAATACCAAGGTGAAGCGCCTCGCCGACAATGATCCGAGCTTCGAGGCGGTGCTCGCCCAGGAGCCCGACCTCGTCACGGCGATGTTCGAATGGCATGTCGGGCCCAACGGTATCGTCGGCAAGCGCGATCAGTTCGCCAAGGTCAAGGTCCCGACCTATGTTTCGCCGACCGACTGCGTCGGCAAGGACAATTCCGGCGCTGGCGATGGTGTGCGCACCCAGATGTTCACGATGGAGCTGGTCTATCGCAACATCCGCGAGTTCGGGCAGATCTTCGACGTCTCCGACCGGGCCGAGGCGCTCGTCGCCCAGCTCAAGGCGCGCGAGGACAAGGCGGTCGCGGCGGTGGCGAACGTCAAGGCCCGGGACGTCCCGGTCGTGGTCTGGTTCTCCAGCAAGGACATCAAGGGCGACGGCTTCATGGCCGGCAAGAACGGCGTGCCCGCCTACATCCTGTCGAAGCTCGGCGCCCGCAACATCATCACCACCAATGAGGAATGGCCGCTGGTCGGCTGGGAGAGCATCGCCGCAGCCAATCCCGCGGTGATCGTCACGGTGAAGATGGATCGCCGCCGCTTTCCCGCCGATGACATCGAGAAGAAGCTCGACTTCCTCAAGACCGATCCCGTCGCCAGCAAGCTCGACGCGGTCAGGAACAACCGCATCGTCATCCTGGATGTCGGCGCCACTCGCGCCGGGCTCGACACGGTCGACGGCATCGAGACGCTGGCCAAGGCGATCTCCGGCTTCGGCCTGTCTCCTTGAGCCACGCTGCTCACGGCCCGAACTGGCCGGCGCGGATCGCCATCGCGCTGGCCTCCATCGTCGCGCTCACGGTCTCGGTGGCGCTGGCGGTAACGATCGGCGAGATGCGCATTCCGTTCGATGTGGCGCTGCGAGCGCTTGGCAACGGGCTCTTCGATCTCGATTTTCCGGTCAGCGCGATCCAGCAGGGCGTGATCTTCGATTACCGCCTGAGCCGGGCGCTAATGGCAGGCCTGTGCGGCGGCGCGCTCGCGCTTTCCGGCGCGATCCTGCAGGCGCTGCTGCGCAACCCGCTGGCGGAGCCTTATGTCCTCGGCATCTCCGCCGGCGCCTCGACCGGCGCCGTCGCGGTGCTGATCCTCGGCGTCGGCATTGGCGGCACGGCGCTGACGGTTTCCGCCGGAGCCTTCATCGGCTCATGCGCCGCGCTTGCCGTGGTCGCGCTGCTGGCGACAGGGGCGGGCGGGGCGAGCGATCGCGTCATCCTCGCCGGCGTCGCGACCTCGCAGCTCTTCAACGCGGCGACCGCGACGATCGTCACGACGATGGCCAGCGCCGAGCAGGCGCGCGGCGTGATGTTCTGGCTGCTCGGCAATTTCGGCGGCGTGCGCTGGCCCGATCTCTGGATCGCCGCGCCGGTCGCCTTCATCGGCTTCGGCATCTGCATGCTGCACGCCAAGGCGCTCGACGCCTTCGCCTTCGGCGTCGATGCCGCTGCCTCGCTCGGCGTCGCCGTCACGCGGGTCAAGGTCGTGCTCTTCGCCACCACCGCCGTGATGACGGCAGTGATGGTCTCGATCGTCGGCACGGTCGGCTTCGTCGGCTTGATCATCCCCCATGCCGCCCGATTCCTAGTTGGCTCCGGCCATGCCCGCCTGCTGCCGGCCTGCCTCGTCGTCGGCGCGATCTTCATGATCCTCGCCGACATCCTCTCGCGCGTGCTGATCCCGCAGCAGATCCTGCCGATCGGGGTGGTGACAGCGCTGTTCGGCGCGCCGGTGTTTGCGCTCATCCTCTATCGCGCGAGGCGTCCGGCATGACGCTCGCGACCCGTGAGGTGCGCTGGGGCGCTGCCGGCAAGATGATCGTCGACGGGGTGACGCTGCAGGCGGCTCCCGGCCGTGTGCTCGGGCTGATCGGACCGAACGGCTCGGGCAAGTCGAGCCTGCTACGGCTGCTCTGCCGCCTGCGCAACGTCGCGAGCGGCGTCGTCACGCTCGACGAGCGCGACATCGCCGGCGTGCCGCGGCGCGAGCTTGCCCGTCGCCTCGCCTTCGTCGAGCAGCAGGCGACCACCGAGATCCAGCTCTCGGTCTGCGATGTCGTCCGCCTCGGCCGCACACCGCATCGCGCCGCACTCGCCTCCTGGAACGGCACCGACGAGGCGGCAGTGAACGAAGCGCTGGCGCGGGTCGGGCTCGCCGAGCGGCACGACCAGTTCTGGCACACGCTTTCGGGCGGTGAGCGCCAGCGCGTCCATATCGCCCGCGCGTTGGCGCAGGAGCCGAGCGAGCTGATCCTGGACGAGCCGACCAACCATCTCGACATCCAGCATCAGCTCTCGATCCTCGGCCTGGTCCGCCGGCTCGGCATCACCTGCATCATGGCGCTGCACGACCTCAACCTCGCGGCGATGTTCTGCGACGAGATCGCATTGCTGCATGAGGGGCGGCTGCAGGCGGCGGGGGCGCCGGACGAGGTCCTGACCGCAGAGGCGATCCAGCGCATCTTCGGCGTGGCTGTGTCGATCCGTGAGGGGGCGTCGGGGCGCCGGCACATCGAATATCTGATCGAGACCGAACGGAGGTAGCCATGAAGGCGGCTGAAGCGCAGACCCAGGTTTCCGACTACTGGACCCGGCGCGCGCCGGCCTTCGACGGCGTCGCGTCCCATGTCGCGCAGGCTTCGCTCTGGCGCGACGTCCTCGCTGCTGCCTTCGAAGGGGAGGAGGCGAAGGATGTCGTCGATCTCGGCACTGGCACCGGTGCCTGTGCGCTGATCGCCGCCTCGCTGGGGCATCGCGTGCGGGCCTGCGACGGTTCGGAGGGCATGCTCGCGGCAGCCCGGCAGGCGGCCGCAGCTTCCGGGCTCGATATCACCTTCGAGCATGCCCTAATCGAAGAGGCCTCGTTCGCTCCTGGTTCCGCCGACATCGTGACCCTGCGGAACGTGCTCTGGACCTTGCCCGAGCCGATGGCGGCGCTGCGCAGGGCTCATGCCATTCTGCGTCCCGGTGGGGTGTTGCTGGTCTCGGACGGCCTCTGGTCGGTCGCGGCCCAGTACCGCTCGACCTATCCTGAGATCCTCGCCAACAGCCTGCCGCGCCATGACGGGCTGACGGAGGAGGAAGCCCGGATGATGTTGGCCGAAGCCGGCTTCGGTCCGGCGCGGAGCTGGCAGCATCTGTTTCCGGCCTCGCCCTATCCTGGCGACGTGCCGATGTTCGTGCTGACGGCGCGGAAGGGCTGAGGCTCCAGCCGCAGCGCGCAGGAGACGGCGACCCGTCCAGATGCGGGCAGATCAGTGCCGGCCGCGATACCTGGCCGCGTGGGCCCATGCGCGCTTTTCCCTGTCCCCGGCCGGTCACCCCTCTTCGACCTGTCACGCCTCGCCAGCGCGGCTTCAGCCCGGCTGCGGCGGAAGGCGTCTGTCTCGCTTGGATATTATTGTCGACAATTTAGGGATTGAATAGCGTGGCGAACTTGCATTCTTAGCTTATGTTTGCAATTTATGTCGACAATAGGCGGCCGATGCGAAGCGACCGCTGCGATGCGAGGGGACGATCGGGCCATGGCGAGCGGCAGCAACAACGAACGGCCGGCTCCGGACGGCGTCCTCGTCGACATCGCCGACTATGTGCTGGGCTATCGTGTCGACAGCGCGCTCGCCTATGAGACGGCCCGCAATTGCCTGATCGACACGCTCGGCTGCGGGCTGGAGGCGCTCGACTATCCCGCCTGCACCAAGCTGCTCGGCCCGGTCGTGCCCGGTACCGTCGTGCCGAACGGAGCGCGGGTGCCCGGCACGCCCTACCAGCTCGATCCGGTCCAGGCCGCCTTCAATATCGGAACGATGATCCGCTGGCTCGATTTCAACGATTGCTGGCTGGCCGCCGAATGGGGCCACCCGTCCGACAATCTCGGCGGCATCCTCGCCGTGGCCGACTGGCTGTCACGGACCGCGGTCGCGGCCCGCCGTCCTGCCCTGACCATGCGCGACGTGCTGACCGCGATGATCAAGGCGCACGAAATCCAGGGCTGCCTGGCGCTGGAGAACGCCTTCAACAAGGTCGGCATCGACCATGTCATCCTGGTCAAGGTCGCCTCGACCGCCGTCGTGGCCGGGATGCTGGGGCTCGATCGCGACGAGATCGTCAATGCGCTGTCGCTCGCCTTCGTCGACGGCCAGGCGCTCCGGACCTATCGCCACGCGCCGAATGCCGGCTCGCGCAAGAGCTGGGCGGCCGGCGATGCGACCAGCCGGGCGGTGAAGCTCGCCTTGATCGCCCAGACCGGCGAGATGGGCTACCCGTCGGTGCTCACCGCCAAGACCTGGGGCTTCTACGACGCCTCGTTTCGCGGCCAGAGCTTCAAGTTCCAGCGCCCCTACGGCTCCTATGTGATGGAGCACGTGCTGTTCAAGATCTCCTATCCGGCCGAGTTCCACTCGCAGACCGCGGTCGAGGCGGCGATGAGCCTGCATCAGCGCCTGCGCGAGATGGGCCGTAGCAGCGACGATATCGCCTCGATCCGCATCCGCACCCACGAAGCCTGCATCCGCATCATCGACAAGCGCGGCCCGCTGCATAATCCGGCCGATCGCGACCATACCATCCAGTACATGGTCGCCGTGCCGCTGATCTTCGGCCGGCTCACCGCCGCCGACTATGAGGACGACGTCGCCGCCGATCCGCGCATCGACGCGCTGCGCGACAAGATCGAATGCGTCGAGGATCCCGCCTTCACCCGCGACTATCACGATCCGGACAAGCGCTCGATCGCCAATGGCATGACCGTGACGCTGAAGGACGGCACGGTGCTGCCAGAACTCGTGGTCGAATACCCGATCGGCCATAAGCGCCGCCGCGCCGACGGCATTCCGCTGCTCGAGGCGAAGTTCCGCACCAATCTCGCCCGCCGCTTCGTCGAGAAGCGCCAGCGCCGGATCCTCGATGTCTCGCTCGACCAGGCGAAGCTCGAGGCGATGCCGGTCCACGACTACGTCGACCTCTACTGCAACTGAGCGCCCATGCCCTATCTCGTCGCCTCCGAACTGCCCAGCGAGCCGGCCGGCCAGCGCTTCCGCGCGCTGGTCGAGCGCGGCGGCATCCTGCGCCTGCCCGGCGCCCATAACGGCATGGCGGCGCTGCAGGCCAGGGCGGCCGGCTTCGAAGGCCTTTATCTCTCCGGCGCGGCGATGACGGCGTCGATGGGCCTGCCCGATCTCGGCATCATCACCGTCGACGAGGTCGCCTTCTTCATCCGCCAGATCGCCCGCGCCAGCGGCCTGCCGCTGCTGGTCGATGGCGATACCGGCTATGGCGAGGCGCTCAACGTCATGCACATGGTGCGCGTCTTCGAGGAGGCCGGCGCCGGCGCGGTCCATATCGAGGATCAGTTGCTGCCGAAGAAATGCGGCCATCTCAACGACAAGAAGCTGGCTGACGCCCATGACATGGCAGCCAAGGTCGCCGCCGCCGCCAGGGCCCGCCGCCATCTCTATCTGATCGCCCGCACCGATGCTGCGGCAAGCGAGGGCATCGACGGTGCGGTCGCCCGCGCGAAGCTCTATCTCGAAGCCGGCGCCGACGCGATCTTTCCGGAGGCGCTGAACACGGCCGAGATGTTCCGCGAATTCGCCAGGCGCGTACCCGGCGTGCCGCTGCTCGCCAACATGACCGAGTTCGGCCGCACGCCCTTCTTCACCGCCGACGAGTTCGAGGCGATGGGCTATCGCATGGTGATCTGGCCGGTCTCCTCGCTTCGCGTCGCCAACAAGGCGCAGCAGCGGCTCTATGCCGCGCTCGCCCGCGACGGCGGCACCCACGCCATGGTCGACGAGATGCAGACGCGCGCCGAGCTCTACCGGACCGTCGGGCTCGCCGACTACGAGGCGCTCGACGCCTCGATCGTCGCGACTGTGATCCCCGAGGGCATGCCGCAGCGCGAGACGTCATGAGGACGGCCGCCGCGCAGGATGCGGCACGAGACGACCGACCGGACAAGGCGGCGTAACGAACAACGGGAGGAGAAAACGATGCTGAAGCGTTTGACGATGGCCGGCGCGCTGGTGCTCGGGCTCGGCGCGGTGACGGCCTTCGCCGATCCGGCAAAGGTGATGATCCCCGCCAACCCCGGCGGTGGCTGGGATGGTGCCGGGCGCCACACCATGGCGGCCTTCGCCCAGAGCAAGATCTTCACGGACGGCGCCTCGTTCACCAACAAGGGGGGCGCGGCCGGCACGATCGGCCTCGCCGAGTTCGTCCGCACGGCGAAGGGCGACGACAACGCCCTGCTGGTGACCGGCGTGATCATGGTCGGCGGCGTCATCACCAACAAGACGCCGGTCTCGCTGGCCGATACGACGCCCTTGCTCCGGCTGACCAACGAATACAACGCGATCGCCGTTCCCGCGAACTCGCCGATCAAGACGCCGCAGGACTTCATCGCGGCGCTCAAGGCCGATCCGAGCGCGCTCTCGGTCGGCGGCGGCTCGGCCGGCGGCGCCGACCATGTCATGCTGGCGCTGCTCGCCAAGCACGCTGGCGCGCCGGTCGCCAAGATCAACTTCGTGTCCTTCTCGGGCGGCGAGATCCTGGCAGCGCTCGGCGGCGGCAAGATCAAGGCGGCGATTTCGGGCGCCTCCGAGTTCCGGCAGTTCGCCGAATCCGGGCGCATCAGGATCATCGCCGTTTCCGGCCCGTCCCGCGTCGACGGCATCAATGCGCCGACGCTGAAGGAATCCGGCATCCCGGTCGAGATCGGCAACTGGCGCGGCTTCGTCGGCCCGCCCGGCATGAGCGAGGGGGCCAAGAAGCTCTGGCTCGAACGCTTCGCCAAGCTGCACGAGACGCCAGCCTGGAAGGAGACCCTGAAGACACAGGGCTGGGAGGACGCCTATCTCCCCGGCGACAAGTTCAACGCCTTCCTCAAGGAGGAGGAGGCGAACTGGACGAGCGCGCTCAAGGAGGTCGGCATCCTCAAATAGTGGCCACGCGCCGCGTCCAATCGACTCCGGGGAGCGGGCGATCATGACAGGCAAACGACAAGCAGAGCAGCGGGATCGCCGGTCCAAGCCCTGGTGGATGGGACTCGCCCTGGCCATCATGGGCGCGCTCTGGCTCAACGGCGCGCGGAGCATTTCCTCTACGACCAACTATATCGGTCTCGGTCCGGCGGCGATCGTGCTTGCCGTCGGCCTCGGCCTGACCGTGCTGGGCATCCTCCTGATCCTTCAGGCGCTGCGCGGGGAGTTCGCCGCCGTCGCGGACGAGGCGGAGGCGCCGCCCTCCCACCCTGCCTTCCTGCTGGCGCTGGCAGGGGTGGCCGTCCCCTTGCTGACGATGCGCTGGCTCGGCTTCCCACTGACGGCGATGCTGGCCTTCGCCCTCGTCACCCATGCCTTCGGTTCGCGCCGCACCGGCCTCGACCTCGTGATCGGCTTTGCGCTCGGCAGTGCCGCCTGGCTCGGCTTCTCCCGCCTCGGCATCAGCCTCGGCGGCTTCCTGCCGCTGATCGGGTGAGGCGATGGACATCCTGAACCAGCTCATCGGCGGCTTTGCCGTCGCACTGCAGCCGATCAACCTGTTCTGGGCGTTCGTCGGCTGCGCGCTGGGCACCGCCGTCGGTGTCCTGCCTGGCATCGGCCCGGCCCTGACCATTGCCTTGCTGATGCCGGTGACGGCGCAGATCAACCCGGCCTCGGCCTTCATCATGTTCGCCGGCATCCTCTACGGGGCGCTCTATGGGGGATCGACCACCTCGATACTGCTCAACACGCCCGGCGAGAGCGGCTCGGTGATGACTGCGCTGGAAGGCAACCGCATGGCCCGCAGCGGCCGCGGGGCCGCGGCGCTGGCGACGGCGGCCATCGGTTCCTTCGTCGCGGGTACGATCGGCACGCTCGCGCTCACCTTCCTGGCGCCGGCGATCGCCGAGCTCGCCTTCGTCTTCGGCCCCGAGGATTATTTCGCGCTGATGGTGCTCTCCTTCACCTCGGTCGCGGTGGTGATGGGGCGCTCGCTGCTGCGTGGCTTTACCGCCCTGTTCTTCGGCCTCGCGCTCGGCACAATCGGCATCGACACCCAGACCGGCCAGACGCGCATGGTCTTCGGCATGCTCGAACTGCTCGACGGCGTCTCTTTCACCGTGGTGCTGGTCTCGCTTTTCGCCATCGGCGAGACGCTCTATGTCGCCAGTCGGCACGCCTCGGCGCCGCCCGCGATCAATCCGCTCTCCGGCGGCTACTGGATGACGCGGCAGGACTGGGCGCGGTCCTGGAAACCCTGGCTGCGCGGCAGCGTCATCGGCTTCCCGATCGGAGCGCTGCCGGCTGGCGGCACGGAGATCCCGACCTTCCTCTCCTATGCGCTGGAGCGCCGCCTGACGCCGCATCCCGAGGAGTTCGGCCAGGGCGCTATCGAGGGCGTCGCCGGGCCTGAGGCCGCCAACAACGCCGCCGCCGCCGGCATCCTCGTGCCGCTGCTGACGCTCGGCCTGCCCTCGACCGCGACGGCCGCGGTCCTGCTAGCCGCCTTCCAGAATTACGGTTTGCAACCCGGGCCGCTGCTGTTCGCCACCAATCCCGACCTGCTCTGGGGCCTGATCGCCTCGCTCTATATCGGCAACCTGATCCTGCTCGTCCTCAACCTGCCGCTGGTTGGCATCTGGGTCAGGCTGCTGCTGATCCCGCGCCAATACATCTATGGCGGCATCGTCGTGTTCGCGCTCGTCGGCGTCTGGGGCCTCTCCACCTCGTGGATCGACCTTGCCCTGATGTGTGGGCTCGGCCTGATCGGCTACGTCGCCCGCGTCTACGATTTTCCGGTGGCGCCGGCGCTGATCGGCCTGATCCTCGGCCCGCAGGCCGAGATTCAGCTGCGGCGGGCGCTCGCCGTCAGCCAGGGCGATTGGAGCGTGCTGGTCGGCACGCCGATCTCGGCCTCGTTGCTCGCCATCGCGGCGCTGGTCCTCACCGTGCCGCCTCTGCTCGCCTGGCGGCGACGGCGCGCCGAGGAGGCCGAGGCTCAGCCCGCCTCAGCCGGCTGAGCGGCCACCGCGCCGCCGTGCCATGGGCCTGGCGCTTTCGGCGCTGGCGAGCGCGGCCTGCAGCGCGGTGCGCGCTGCCCGGATATGGCGGCGCATCAGGATCTCGGCCAGTTCGCCGTCGCGATGGCTGATCGCCTCGGTGATGCGGATATGCTCGTGCCAGGCCTCACGGCCGCGACCGGGTACGGTCGAATGCAGCCGCCGGCACAGGCGCAGCCGCGGATAGAACTGCTCGCAGAGCAGCTCCGCCAAGATGGGATTGCCGCTGCCCTTGGCGATCCGGCGATGGAAATCGGCCTCGGGCTCGTCCTGCAGATAGGCGCCCGTCGGGTTGCGCTCGATCTCGCCGCGATGGCCCTGGACCAGCGCCTCGAGCGCCGCGATCTCCGCGTCGCTCATGCTCTCCGCCGCCAGCCGCGCCGCCATGCCCTCGGTCGCCTCGCGTACGTCGAGCAGCGCCAGGAATTCGTCGGCGCTCGGCTGGGCGACGCGCGCGCCCTGGTTGGTGACGTAGCTGACCAGCCCGCGCTCCTGCAGGCGGCGGATCGCCTCGCGGACGGGCGCGCGGCTGACGCCGTAGCGGCGTGCGATCACCGGCTCGCTCAGCTTCTCGCCCGGGGCGATCTCTCCCGTCACGATCGCGCTGGTCAGGGCATCATAGAGCTTGTCGCCGATTCCCGGCCTGCCGGCCGGAACCGCGTCCGAAAGCTCTGCTGTGCCCGGCTCGCCGGTCATCGCCATCGCCATTGTCGCCTTGCCGAGAGATCATGATTCCGGGGCGCGCGGAGTATGCGCGATTGCCCGGGCAGGGTGCACCGGAAAATCGATCGCCGGCTTGCCGCGCCGGCTGTTCTGGCGGGCATGGGCATGCGGGCTTGCGCCCATCTCCGCCTTGAAAGCGAAGATGAAAGCCGAGGCCGAGCCGTAGCCGAGTTCCATCGCGGTCTGCGTCACCGACATCCCGCCGCTGAGCAGTTCGATTGCCCGGAATAGGCGCAGGCGGCGCTTCCATGATCGCAGCGGCGCGCCGATCTCGGCCTCGAACCGGCGTGTCAGGGTCCGGCTGGAGAGGCCGAGCTCCCGGGCCCAGTCCGCGGCGCTGCGCTCATCGGCCGGATCGAGATAGAGCGCCTCGCAGAGCGCGGCGAGGCGGCCGTCGCGCGGCCAGGGCAAGGCTGTCGGCAAGGCCGGGGCGCGGCGCAACTGGTCGAGTATGAGGGTCACCACCCGCCCGCCATAGCCGTCGGGGTCGCCCTGGCCCTCGATCGCCGCCGCTTCGACGATCAGGGCCTTGAGCAGCGGCGACACTGCCAGGACCGTCGGGGCGCGTGGCAGGGCGCTTCCCGCCTCGGTCGCGATCCACAGGCTCCGGAACTCCGCGCCGAGCAG
Organism: Methylobacterium sp.; assembly: GCA_013823325.1. Lineage (GTDB taxonomy): Bacteria > Pseudomonadota > Alphaproteobacteria > Rhizobiales > Beijerinckiaceae > Allobosea > Allobosea vestrisii. The sequence goes on along the minus strand of PNLY01000005.1, from coordinate 74,657 downwards.
CGATCCGACGCGATGCGGCACGCCCGTCGGCAGCCAGGCCGCCTGGTCCGGCGAGGTGATGAAGGTCTGCCCGATGGTAGAGACGGTCAGCACGCCCTCGATCGCATAGACCAGCTGGTGCCAGTCATGAGCATGGTCCGGGAAATGGTGCCGGGGCGGAATCGATTGCGCCCGCATTGTCATCGGTCGCGGCGGCAGGGCATCGGGCGGGGTGGTGATGATGGACCAGCTCATGGCGCGCCTGCTTTGTCTGATATTCTATAGTTTTTGGCAAAGCATCGAAAGTAGGTCAGTGGGATTCCTGATAGGCGGAAGACATGGCTGGCGAGGGCCGATGCGCTTGCTGCAACCGCTTCGTCGCTCGCAAAAGCGGGAAGCGGGCTGCGTCGCCGGGCCCACTGGAGAACTCAGGTCGCCGCATGACCACGACATCCATTCTTCCGGACGCCGAGGCGGCGATTTCGCTTCGGCGGGAGCGCAGCAATGTGCTGCGTCTGGCGGTCTGCCAGGCGCTCGCCGGCGCCAACGCCACCGTCGTCTTCGCCACGGGCGCGGTCGTCGGCGACATGCTGGCGCCCAGCAAGGCCCTCGCGACGATGCCGGTCTCGATCTTCGTCGTCGGCATGGCGCTCTGCACGCTGCCGGCCGGCGCGATCGCGCAGCGCCATGGCCGCGGCATGGTGTTCATGCTGGGCACCGGCAGCGGTGTCCTCGCCGGCGCGCTGGCGAGCCTCGCCATGCTCGTCGCCTCGTTCTGGCTGTTCTGCTTCGCCACGTTCTGTGCCGGCATCTACGCCGCGGTCGTCCTGTCCTTCCGCTTCGCCGCGACCGATTGCGCCGCGCCGGCAAGGCGCCCGCGTGCCCTGTCCGCGGTGATGGCGGGCGGCGTCTTCGCGGGGGTCATCGGCGCGCAACTGGTGACGCATACGATGAACCTCTGGCCGCCCTATCTCTTCGCGGCCACCTATGTCGGCCAGGCGGCGGTCGCGGCGCTGTCCGCCCTCATCCTGCTCGGCGTCAAGCTGCCGATGCCGACTGCCGCGGAACAGGCGGGCGGGCGGCCGCTCGGCGTGATCGTGCGCCAGCCCCGATTCGTCCTCGCGGTGATCTGCGGGGTCGTCTCCTACCTCTTGATGAACTTCCTGATGACGGCGGCGCCGCTGGCGATGAAGCTGTGCGGGCTCTCGCAGGAATCGGCCAATCTCGGGCTGCAATGGCACGTCGTCGCCATGTATGGGCCGAGCTTCTGGACCGGGCGGCTGATCACGCGCTTCGGCGCGGCGAAGGTCGTCGCTGCCGGCCTCATCCTGACCGGGGCCGCGTCGGCGGTCGGGCTGTTCGGCATCGACGTCACGCATTTCTGGGCAACGCTGATCCTGCTCGGCCTCGGCTGGAACTTCGGCTTCGTCGGCGCCTCGGCCATGGTCCTGGAATGCCATCGCCCGGAAGAGAAGGCCCGCGTGCAGTCCTTCAACGATTTCGCGGTGTTCGGCACGATGGCGATCGGCTCCTTCCTCTCCGGAGGCCTGCTCTCCGCCTTCGGCTGGAACATGGTGCTGATGCTGTCCTTCGCGCCCTTGCTCGTCGCGATCCTGGCCCTCACGGCCGGGCGCCGTGCGACGGCGTAGCAGTATCGAGCCAGTGCCCAGCAGAGGCGCGCATGACCTGAACGGATGAGGCGAGCTGCACGTCTCATCCGGAGTTTTGAATGCTTATACATATAAACTATTGTAATTGCTTGGATTTTTGATCTCGGCTAAGCTGGTCGCGTATTCGCCGCAGCTTATCGTTCCGAGTCTTTTTCCATGAACAGCCAGCCCCTCCTGTCGGTCTCGACCGGCCCCGGATGCCTCGATCGGGCCTGCCGCCTGACTCGTCCAGCGGCGATGCGGCCGGTCAGGACGGTCGCCAGCGCGGCAGTCTTCAAGGGCGAGACGGAGATCGGGATCGAGCACCATGGTGAGCTCTATCGTCTCAGGATCACGCGGCAGGGAAAGCTGATCCTGACCAAGTGACGCCGCCCTCGGGGCCTCGCCGCAGATCACAGGGCCGCCTCGCGCGGCCGCAAAGGCTCGATGCGGTCATGTCGCGAACGGGCCGCCAACCGCAAGGAATCCAGACCATGACCAGCGCCACTGAAACAGGCGTGCCGGACGGACGCCTGCCGAAGCGCCAGCGCCACAAGGTGGCGTTGCGGCGCCTCGACGTCCTACGCGTGACCGATCTGAGCCCGTCGATGCGCCGGGTGACGCTGGGCGGGCCGGAGCTCGAAGGCTTCACCAGCCTCGGCTTCGACGACCATGTGAAGATGTTCTTCGCAGCGCCCGGCGAGACAAGCCCGGTCCTGCCCGTGGTCGGCCCGGATGGTCTGGCCTTCCCCGAGAGCGGTCCGCGGCCACTGGCGCGCGACTTCACGCCGCGGCGGCATGATCCGCAGGCGGGCGAGCTCGATATCGACTTCGCCCTGCTGCATGACGGCCCGGCCAGCCGCTGGGCGGCGCAGGCCAAGCCGGGCGATTCCGCCTGGATCGCCGGCCCGCGCGGCTCCTTCATCGTTCCCTTCGATTTCGACTGGCATCTGCTGGTCGCCGACGAGACCGGGCTGCCTGCTCTGGCACGGCGCCTGGAAGAGCTGCCGCAGGGCAGCCGGGCACTCGCTTTGGTCGAGGTCGGTGGAGCGGAAGAGGAGCTGCTGCTGCCGCGCCCGCCCGGCGTCGAGGTGGTCTGGGCTCATCGTGCCGCCGGGGCGCAACCCGGTGCGGCGCTGCTCGCGGCCTTGCCGGTTCTGGCTTTCCCCGATGGCGACTACTTCGCCTGGCTCGCCTGTGAATCCAGCGCGGCCAAGCAGTTGCGCAGCGTCCTCGTCGACGAGCGCGGCGCCAATCGCAAATGGGTCCGCGCCCATGGCTACTGGCGCCGCGGCGCCGTCGCCGTGCACGACGATTTCGACGAGTGAGGCGGCCGGCCCGCCATCCATCGACATCTGCCGAAGCCTAGAGGAGACCAGCCATGGCTGCCGACTTCGACCATGTGCTGACGCGCGCCGAGCAGCGGCGCCTCGAGGCCGCCCTGCATATGTTCTCTGGGAAGGCGACGCCAAACGAGTCGGCGGCGCCGGCTCCAAGCGCATACGAAGAACACGTCTGGCTGGCGCAGCAGCAGGTTCCCGCGGCGGTGCTGAAGCATGTCGTGGCTTGCCGGCTGACCGGAGAGCCTGATCTGGCGCGCCTCGTCGGCGCGGTGCGTGATGTCGTGCGCGCTCGCCCCGATCTGAATGCCCGCTTCCGCTTCGGCGAGGATGGCGAGCTGCACAAGCGCTTCGCTGGGGAAGAGGCGCGCATCGTCAGCATGATCCGGGCCGAGACGCCGGAACAGGCGATCGCGGCGATCCTCGACCGGCAGGGTGCAGGTTGGGACAGCGATGGCGAGCCGCCTTTCGAGGCGCTCGTGATCAGCTGCCCGCAGGAGGCGGTTCTCGCGCTGGTCCTGCATCGTATCCTCGAGGCGGCGCACCCCGCCGCGGAACTCCTGTTCGCACTTGGGAGGGCCTATGCGGGCGAGCCGATCCCGTCGGCCTCTCGCTCCGTGACGCGGGCTCCCGGGACACCACTGCTGGCAGCGGGCGAGGCCTCGGCGATGCTGCCGGGCTGGATGTGTCGAAGCGAAAACGCCACGGGTCCTGACATCGTCGATTTCGGCAATCTCCGTGCCCCGCAGTCCGAACGGGCACTGGCCGGTCGATACGGCGTCACGATCGGGCTGGAGCTCCTGAACGGCCTCGCGCCGGATGCATCGGATCAGGCGGTTCTCGCCTATCTCGCCGCGCTGTTCGCCCGCTACCTGTCCGCTCTGTCCGGCAAGCGGGAGATCGACCTGCTGGTCCCGAGCGGGCCGGCTGCGCAGATCGGCGATCCCCCCTCATCCGTCACGGGTGGAGAAACTGTCCTCCTGACGGCGGACGGACAGGCGCCGGTAGAAGCGATCGTTCGCGCGATCCAGGATCGGCTCGGCCGGACGGCGACTGCGCCGACGCGCTGCGCAGGCAGGGCTGAGCGTCCGATCCTGTTCGTCAATTGGCTCGACGATCCCGCGGACGGCTTGCAGATGCCGGGCGTATCGATCGAACGGCTGCCGCTGCCGACGCTGGAGACCCGCCCCGATCTGGCGTTCGCTGTCGGACGCGGCAAGCAGGGCGGCATCGCGATCGAGCTTGTCACGGGGCAGGGACTCTCGCCGCGGATCGGCCCTGTTCTCCTGGAGCGCTTCCTGGCCTGGTTGAAGGAAGGCGAGGGCGCTTTGCCGGGTGTCTCGCCAGCTGTTGCTGCATACAAGCTGCAGGGGAGGACGATCGCAGCCGAGGCGCCGGCGGCCGATGCGGTGATCGCCCTCATCCTCGCCGAGTTCCGCGCCGCCCTCAACGCGCCGGAACTGGGGCCGGACGATGACTTCTTCGACCATGGCGGCCACTCGTTGATCGCGACGCGCATCATCGGGCGTCTGCTCAGCCAGCATGGCATCGAGCTGCATTTCAACGACCTGTTCAGCTATCCGAGCGCCGCGGCGCTCGCGCTCAAGGCGCGTCGTACCGGCGACGCGGTCACGGAAACGTCGCGTGCCGCGCCGATCGAAGAGGCGCCGAGCGCGCCGCTCTCGCTGGCGCAGGCTTCGCTCTGGAAGGCTTATGCCGCCTTCGGCTTCAACGAGATCTTCAACCTGCCCTTCGCGCTCGATTTCCTCGAACCGGTCGACGAAGCCCTGTACGGGCGCGCCTTCACCGATGTGCTCGAACGTCATTCAGGCCTGCGCAGCCTGTTCCGGCGCGAGGGCGAGAGGATCGTCCAGCAGGTCGTGCCGGCGGCCGAGCTGCCGCACTACAAATGGTTCTGGACCAGCGCCGAGAGCGTGGGCGTCGATCGCCGCGACGAGGCGCTGCACCATTTCGACCTCGCCAGCGAACTGCCGTTCCGCCTGCGCTTCCTGATCGATCCGGCGACGGGCCGGCAGGTGCTCTCCTTCCTGTTCCATCACGTCGTGCTTGACGAGTGGTCGGTCAACCTGATGATGGACGAGATCGCCTATTGCTACCGCATGCGCGCGGCCGGCGGCATGCCTGTCTGGTCGGATGCACCGGCGCCTTTCCATGAATTCGCCCGGCTTCAGGATGCTGTTGGCGTCGACCAGGCGCATCTCGGCTACTGGACGGATATGCTGCGCGGGGCGCCACAGCCCCAGCCGATCCTCCAGCGTCAGGAGCGGGCTGAGCCTGCCCGGGAAGAGGCGTCCGCCGCAGGCGGCTGGGTCGAGTTCAAGCTCGACCGGAAGGCGACGGAAGGGCTCTACGCCCTCGCCAAAAAGAGCAGCGCTTCGCTGTTCAACGTGGTCTATGCCGGTATCGCCGCTTCGCTGCGCCAGCTCGGCTCTCTGCCGGAGCTGGTGGTCGGCACCTCGGCCTCCGGCCGCAGCGACGCTGCATTCTTCGACACGGTCGGCTACTTCACCACCGTCGTCGCCCATCGCATCCGCTTCGACGAGACGATGAGCCTTGGCGGGCTGGTCGGCCAGGTCAGGAACCTGGTCAACGACTCGCTGCCAGCGAGCGAGATCCCGATCGACTTGGTCGAGGAGGCGCTCGGCATGACGCCGGGCCGCGACCATCTCTTCGAGGTCTTCATCCAGATCCACGCCAAGAACAAGCTGAACGGCGAGCTGGCGCTGCCGGACGGGCGCAGCATCGCGTTTCGGCAGGTCGACCCCGAGCGGCACGAATCCATGCTCGGCCTGCATTTCGAGGTGATGGAGGAGGCCGATCTTGCCGGTGAGCGCTCGATCCGCGTGCTGATGAGCTATCGCTCCGAGCATTACGGGCCGCAGGAGGTCGAGAAGATCACGACGACGACCAGCGCGGTCTTCGCGCTGATGGGCCGGGCTGGCGGGGCGCAGGTGACGCTGGCCGAGCTGGGTGCCCATCTACTGGAGGGGTGAGCGCCACCGCTGCTCACCAAGCTACCCAAGCAACTGATGAAGAGCGCGGGGAACCCTTCTCCCGCATCGAAGTCGGATTTATCCGACTTCGACACTTTGAGTGCCGATCTCGGGTAGACCCGGGATCGGTGGAGAAGGGCAGGGATGAGAACCTGCCCTATCCATAGAAGGCGCTGCGCTGCCGTCTCACTTTAATAATCAGCGGCGGTCCCTCACCCCTGCCCCTCTCCCATCCGGGATAGGGGTTCCCCGCGCCTCCGTCTCGCGCACGCCTATTGGAAAAACCGTTGCGCGCTGGCTCACACCAAGCCGAGCGCATCCTCTCGCTGCTCCGCCAGGAGCTCCGCAATCGGTCGAGCCAGCGCCTCCGGGACGAGTGCCCGCGCCAGGAAGGCCGGCAATGCCTCGCCATGCCGCTCGAACGGTTCCCTCGCGAACATCGCCGGGTCGGCCGACATCGCGAAGCTCAATCCGCTGCCATCGTCTTCGCCGCGGAAGGTGAGGTCGATGCCCTCGCCCTGGCCGCTGCCCATGATCTCCCGCGTCACCGTGCAGCCATGGAAGCTTGGCGCGCTGAACGGCAGCACATTGATCAATGGCGAGAAGAAGTAGCGGCTGCCCGCGGGCATGCCGTTGTCCATGGCGATCTGCTCGATCCGGTAGCGGCCATGGCGGCGCTGGCTCCTCAGCGTTGCGGCGTTCCCGCGCAGGACGTCTTCGAGGCTCTCCTGCGGTCCCAAAGACAGATGGAAGGGCAGGATGTTGACGACCATGGCGGGCGTGTGGGCGGCGAGGCTGCCCCAGCGGCTCATGAACGGCAGCCAGAAGGCCAGGACCTCGCGCCCCTCGATCCGTTGCCGCGGCAGGCGGCGCGAGAGATGGAGCCCGGAGAGCAGCACCAGCAAATCGGGCCAGCCGATATCCGTCTTCTGCGAAAGCCCGCGCAATCCGGCGCTCACATCAGCCGACAGCGTGCCATGGACCTCGTGCGGTGCTTCGCCGGCTTGCTTGTCGCCTCGATGCAGGATCGGCAGCGGCGCGTGCGCGGCGAACTCGCTTCGCCAATAGGCGCGGTCGCTCTCGTGGCGGCGGCTGGCCCGATAGGCCTTCTCTTCCGCGATGAAGCTGGCGAAGGGGTGGAAGGCTGGACCGGCGTCGCTCCCTACGAGGCGCTGCGAATAGAGCTGGCCGCAGCGCTGCTCGATCAGCGTGAAGCCATAGCCGTCGAGGACGATATGGTGGGCGCGGATATACCAGAGATAGCGCCGCTCACCGACGCGCAGCAGCCAGGTTGCCGCAAGGCCGTCACCGCGCAGGTCGAGCGGCGCCGCGATATCCGCTTCCATCCGCTCTCTTGCTTCCTGCAGGGGATTCGTGACACCCCTCAGGTCGATCTGCTGAAGGACAGGCCGCAACTGTGGATCGCAGCTCTGAAGCGGCATCTCGCGGTCCGCTTCGACATGGAAGCGCACGCAGAGCGCGTCGGATTCGGTAATGGTCTGGATGATGGCCGCGACCAATATCGGCTCGTTGGTCACGCCGTCGATGTCGAGGCAATGCGCCACGGTCGCGATCGGCTCGTCGGGATGGAAGGTGAATTCCTCCCAGAAATCGAGCTGCGGCAAAGTGAGCGGCATCAAAGCGCGGCGCGAATCGGCCTGCGACATGGGAATCTCCAATTTGGATTATGCGGGCGGCGGCGAGCTGCCTCACCGCTCCTGGTCGCGGAGCAGCAGCGCGACTTGCCCGGCATTGCGGCAGCGCAGCAGTTGATGCGGCGTCAGATCAGTGCCGAGCTCGTCGCGGATTCGGCTCGCCACGGATTTGAGGTGGGAGGGCAGCAGGCCGAGGCGGACGAAATCGGTGGTATCGTCGATCTCCGGCGAGGCTGGCTGGCCGAGCACGGCGAGGTAAAGGTCGAGAATCCTGCTGTTGCGCGGATTGGCTGGCGGTGCAGCCCTTGCCGCCGGTTCGCGGCGCTCCGCGGCAGCGGCCAGCAATTCGCGAGCCTTGCGGCGATCGGGCTTGCCGTTCGCCGAAAGCGGCAATGTCTCGACCTCGACGAAGCGGGTCGGGACATGCGACTCCGGCAGCACACGCCTTGCATGGGCGCGCAAGTCGAAGGCGCTCGGCTTGCCCGCCTGCGCCGGCACATAGATGACGCCGATCTCAGCCTCGCCGCGCTGCTCGACGCCGCAATCGACCACCAGCAATTGGCGGATATCGGGATGGGCGCCGAGCTCCGCCTCGATATCAGGCAAGGAGACGCGCACGCCGCGGACCTTGACATAGCCGTCGACCCGGCTGGCGAAGAGGATGGTGCCGTCATGGCGATAGCGGCCACGATCGCCGGTGCGGAAGGCGCGCACCGGCTCGCCGGCTTCATCGGCGACGGTGACGAAGTCGCTCTGGCCGAGCACGCCGTCCTGGAGATAGCCGAGCGCGACATTGACGCCCGCGGTGTGGATGCGCCCGACGGCTCCGGACGGGCAATGCTCGCCGCGCTCGTTCAGGATGAAATAGCGGTTGCCCGGCAGCGGCCGGCCATACGGGACCTGTCCGGTGTCCTCGGGGCCGATCTCGTGCCAGATGCTCCAGATCGTCGTCTCGGTCGGCCCGCCGAGCGAAACCAGCCGCAGCGCCGGATCGAGACGGCGCAGTTCGGCGATCACCGCCGGCTTGATGTAGTCGCCGCCCTGGGCGATCAGCCGGAGCGAGCGCAGTTCGTCGCCTTGCCGGCAGGACAGCAGCATCTCGAGGATCGCCGGCACCGAGCACCAGAGCGTGACCTTGTGGTCGGCGACGAGCCGGTTCCAGGCGATCGCGTCCTTCTCCTCGCCGGGCGCCGGCTGGACCAGCGTCGCGGCCGCCGTCAGGCAGCCGAACACGTCGAAGACCGACATGTCGTGATGCAGCGGCGTCACCGAGATGAAGACGTCGCTTTCCGTCGCCTGCCAGTTCTCCAGCGTGCGGCCGATGACGTTCGAGGTCGCCCGGTTCGAGAGCACCACGCATTTGGGCCGGCCGGTAGTGCCGGAGGTGTAGAGGTAATAGGCGGGCTCATTGCTTGCCGAGAGCGCGTCCAGCGCCGGCAGCAGCGCCAGCGGATCGGCCGGTGGCTCGCCGCTCAACAGGGCCTCGGGCGTTGCCGCCTCATGCCCCGAAACCGAAGCCGTCGACACCACCAGGGCCGGCCGGCAATTGGCGAGGAGATAGTCCAGCCGCTCAGGCGGCGAGGCCGCGTCGATCGGCACCCAGATCGCGCCGGAAAGCGCACAGGCGAGCGTGATCGCAGTGTGCTCGGGCCCGCGCGGCAGGCAGACCGCGACGACATTGCCCTTGCCGACGCCGCGCTCGCGCAGCGCCGACACCGCCTTGCCGACATTCGTGCCGAGTTCGCCATACGAGATTCGGCGGGCGCCCGAGATCAGGGCGATCTTGTCCCTATCTCCCGCGAAAAGGTTGTCGGCGATGCGTTGCAGGAAGCGGCTGCAGGCGAACTCATCCTCGGAGCCGTTGAGCCGATAGTGGCCGAGGTCGAGCATCTCGCCCCGCACGATCTCGAAGGCGCCGCGCTCGCAGATCGTGGCGACTTGCCGGTCGAGCGCGGCGAGGATGTCGCTGATGATTCCGCGGTCGATCGCCTCGCGGGCGTAGTCGATGTCGACGACGAGATTGCCCTCGTCATCGTCGCGGAAGCGGATATCGACGGCGACCTGCGGCGTCTGGGTCAGGCCGGCATGGTGCCGGATCCCGGCATCCTTCGCCAGCTTCGGCCAGCCGAGGCCGTTGGTCACGACGACGGGCAGGGCCGGCCCGCCCGGTTGGGCGTTCATCAGGAGCCGGCTGATCTGCACGCCGGCTTGCGAAAGATGCTCCAGCCCTTCCAGCACATCGCCCTGCAAGGATTGCGCGCGCTCGCGGAAGTCGCCTTGCCGGGCATCCCAGTTGACGGCGATGAAGCTCGACCGGTTTGCAAGTTCGGACGAGGCGGCGGGCGCGACGGGGATACCGACGCAGAGTGCGCCTTCGTTCAGCCAATGTGACAAGGTTTCGAGGACGACGGCCGTCACTGCCGTGTTCTTGAACAGGCGCTCCCTGGCGGCGAGGCGACAGAGCGCTGAGAAACGTTCGCGCGAGATAGTCAGGCTCTCGCGCTCGTAGCGCGAGGCGGGAATCGCCTCCAGCGGCTTGGTCCAAGGCAGTTGCGGCGGGCCTTCGACCGGCTGGAGCTTGTGAGCCCAATAGGCGGCGTCCTTACGCCGCTTCGCCTCGTCGGTCGGCGGTGGCAGGGCCGCAGCCTCCAGGCGTGGTGTTTCACCGCCCAGCAGCTCGACGAGCAGCGAAGCGATGGCGCGGCCATCGAGGATCATGGCATCGAAGCGGGCGAACAGCACGCAGGTCGCCCGGTCGGGATCATCCGCTTCCGGGTCCGGCAGGCGGAACGCCGTCACGTTCCAGGGCGAGCGTGTGAGGTCGAATAGGCGATGGGCGTAGTCCTCGCGCTGCCCGTCGATCCAGGCCAACGCTTCTGCCTGCCGCAGGCCGCGCAGGTCGATCTCGTCATAGTTGACGGCCGGCTCGGATGAGACCCACGAAACCCGGCGCTGTGCGTCGATATGCGTGCGCAAGGCCGGATGCCGCGCGACCATCGCAAGGAGGCGCGGCGGCAGCGCCGCGACATCGATCGCACCGCGATATTCGCGGAATTCCTGCATGGCGACGCCGCCCAGCGGCAGATGCCGCTCGCGCCCGAGCAGATAGGCCTGCTGCAGGTCGGTCAGCGGTACTTCGTCCCGCCCGACGGCTCCGCCCGGCGCGGCATCGGAAAAATCATCCCGCATCGATCGTCTCCAGGAAGATGCGCGCGATCTCGTCGGAGGCGCCGCCCGAGCGGGCGCGGACGAGATCGGCGAGGCTGCGAGGCGTCGTCGCCTCGTCGAAATCCGAACGCGATGGCGCGCCAATGGGGCAGTAGCGGTCGAGGAAGCGGGTGATTTCGGCCTTGGCGGCCGCGGTTATCGCGCTACAACCGTGCACCGCTTCGCCCGGCGACAGGCGCCCCAGCAGGCTGACCAGCATGTCTTCGGTCGGGTTGGTGGTCTTGCGGCCCGGCCCTGCCTTCGCCGCGGCCGGTGCGGCGTCGAGCGCCTCTGGCCGCGCCGCGCGCAGCAGCGCGACATAGGCCGCGAAGGTTTCGCGGGCCCAGGCTTCCGGCAGAGCGTCGAGCCGGATGTCCCAGTTCACCAGGATGCCGCCGTCGCAGGCCGCGACCTGGGCATCGATCGCCACCTGCGGCCCTTGCGAGATCACCCAGTTCATCGGACCGAAGACGCGCGTGGTGGTCTCGTTGAAGAGCTCGCCGCCGGAGAGCCCGAGGCCGGCGGTGAAGACGACCGGCGCGGTCTGGACGGAGCCGTGCAGCCGCGACAGGTCGCGCATCACGCTGACGCCGGGATAGGCGTCATGGGCGATGACCTCGACCATCTGGCGGCCGATGTCGTGGCACAGCTCGGCCAATGTCGCTGCGGCCGCGAGGTCGACGCCGAGGATCAGCACGTTCGAGAATTCGCCGACGATCCGCTCGACATCGGGAACGAGCGGCGCACGCCAGAAACTCGGCACGTTCAGGCGGAAACGGGCCTGTCGCGTCGCCCGGCCGAGCACGTCTGCGAAGAGGCCGAGTGCCAGCACGGACGGCGTCACCCGAAGATCGCGAGCACGTCTTTCCAGCGCGCGGCGCTCATCGGACGAGAGCCGGGCGGCCAGGCGCTCGCTTGTCGGCTCTGCCGGAGCATGAAGTGTTGCGGGCAGCGCGGGTGCCGGGGGGATGTCAGCGAGACGGGCACGCCACCAAACCCTGTCGCGCTCGCGCCGTTTTGCGCCTTCGGCTCCCGCGCCCGCCCGGTCGAGCCAGTCGAAGAAGCCGTGGGAGGCGGGCGCTTGCGGTCGGTCCGGATGATCGTAGAGCCGGGCAAGATCCTCGATCACGAGCCGGAAGCTGTTCGGGTCGACCGCGATCATGTCGGTGTCGACATGCAGCCGGCAGGCGCTGTCGGGCAGCAGGCTGAGGCCGAACGCCGCCGCCTCGCCGCGGCCTAGATCGAGCCGGCGATGGCTCCAGCTCCGGCGCTTGGCGAGGAGGCGTGCTTCCAGCGCGTCCGCCGGGAGCTCCCGCATGTCCTCGACCTCGACCGGCAATGGATCGGCTGCCGGATCGAGGTGCTGGCAGCCTTCGGCATCGATCCGCAGCCGCAGCATCGGATGCAGTCGGCAGAGCCTGCGAACGGCATCGCGCAGCCGCTCGGGCTCGAGGTCGCGTCCGTCGAACTCGCCATAAAGATGTGCCGTCACGCCTCCGAGGGAGGTATGTGATTGGCGGCCAAACCAATAAGCCGCCTGCATCGGCGTCAATTGTCGTATGTTCATGGCATTTGTTTTGAAGATTTATAATCGATTACTGCAAATCGATTTCGATTGACATTGCTTCTTACGAAAGCAAGAAGCTGTCAACATCTGCGATCAGCATCGCTGAATGAAGCCTCTTTAGAAGTAGAGTAACTTCAATGCTGGAAAGTTTGGCCTTGAAACACAATATCAATTTCAAATTTGGTGCCTTGTTCGCATCAAATGGCAGAGAATTGTTGTCATCGGGAATCCATGAGTGGATCTCCGTGCCAGCCCGTGGTGGGCAGGATCGCGGACAGGGTCTGCACGCGGCGGTTGAGGCAGCCTTCGAGCGGGCCAGGCGGGCAGGGCAGGCCAATCCGATCCTGATCGGCGCCATTCCCTTCGATGTGCGCGAACCCTCCTGCCTCTATGTCCCGGCGGGCTATGAGTGGCGCGAGCAGGCTCCGGCCGAGGCGGCAGGCGAGCCTCCGGGCGTTCCCGACCTGCTCGACCAGCGCAGCCTTCCCGACGAGGACGGCTTCAAGAAGGCGGTCGAGCACGCCATCGTCAATTTCCGCCATAGCGATGTCCGCAAGGCGGTGCTGTCAGTGGTGCGCGAGCTGCGCTTTGCCGGGAGCATGGATGTCGGCCGGCTGCTGGCCAGCCTGCGCGCCCAGAACAGCCAGGGCTATCTGTTCAGAATTCCCTTGCCCGACGAGGGCGAGCTCGTCGGGGTCAGCCCTGAGCTGCTGATCCGCAAGGAGGGCGGCCGGATCGTCTCGAATCCGCTCGCCGGCTCGGCCAAGCGGCAGCCCGATCCGCAGGCCGATCGTGCCGCGGCCGAGCAATTGGAGCGCTCGCAGAAGGACCAGTACGAGCACCGGCTGGTGATCGAGAACATCCGCTCGATCCTGGCGCCGCTCTGCGGCGAGCTCCACATTCCCGATGGTCCCTCGCTGATGAACACCGCGGCGATGTGGCATCTCTCGACACCGATCGAGGGCGTCTTGAACGACCCGGCGATGACCGCGCTCCAGCTCGCTTGCATCATCCATCCGACGCCGGCGGTCTGCGGCTTCCCGACTGAGAGCGCCCATAAGCTGATCCGCTATGTCGAGCCCTTCGAGCGCGGGCTGTTCACCGGCCTGGTCGGCTGGTGCGATGCGCAGGGCAATGGCGAATGGGCGATCACCATCCGCTGTGGCATCGCCCGGCGCGACACTCTGCGGCTCTTCGCCGGCGCGGGCATCGTCGAGGCCTCCAATCCCGCCTCCGAATGGGAGGAGGTGCAAGCCAAGCTCGGCACCATGCTCAGCGCCTGCGGCCTCGCCGCCTGACATCCGAGGATCATGGCATGACCATCGACTTCCAGCGCTGGCCGGCGGAGTTCGCCGCGCGCTATCGCGCACGGGGCTACTGGCTCGACCAGCCCCTGACCCGCATCCTCGACACGCAGCGGCAGGAGCGCCCCGACGCGATCGCGATCATCTGCGGCGACAGGCAGATCAGCTATGCCGAGCTCGACCGCAAAGCCTCGAATCTGGCGCAGCGATTGAGCGAGGCAGGGCTCGGGCAGGGCGACACGGCACTGGTGCAGCTGCCGAACTGCGCCGAGTTCTACATCGTCTTCTTCGCGCTGCTGAAGATCGGCGTCGCTCCGGTCAATGCGCTCTTCAGCCACCGCAGGCTGGAGATGACCTCCTATGCGCAGCAGATCCAGCCGCGGCTGGTGATCGGAGCCCGGGCGCACGAACTCTTCGCCGACGACAGCTTCACCGCCGAGCTCAGGGAGCTCTCGCCGCGCCTGTCGCTGGTGCTGCTGCTCGGCGGCAACCGCGCCTATAACGATCTCGAGCGCTGGCTGGCGTCGGAGAGCAGCGCGGCCCCGACTGGGTCGCCATCGCCCGCCGACGAGGTCGCCTTCTTCCAGCTCTCCGGCGGCAGCACCGGCACGCCGAAGCTGATCCCGCGCACTCATAACGACTACGACTACAGTGTCCGGGCGAGTGCCGAGATCTGTGGGCTCTCGCCGCAGACGCGCTTCCTTTGCGCGCTGCCGGCCGGCCACAATTTCCTGCTGAGTTCGCCCGGCGCGCTTGGGGTCTTCCATGCCGGCGGCTGCGTCGTGCTGGCGGCGAGCCCCGAGCCGCTCGCCTGCTTTGCTTTGATCGAGCAGCACCAGGTCGACATGGTCGCGCTGGTGCCGACGGCGGTGGCGCTCTGGCTGGCGGCGGCGGGGAGAGAGAAGCCGAAGCTCGCCTCGCTCAGGCTGATGCAGGTCGGTGGCGCCAGCTTCGCCGAGGCGCTGGCGCGGCAGGTGCCCGGGGTGTTCGGCTGCGCGCTGCAGCAGGTGTTCGGCATGGCCGAGGGGCTGGTGAACTACACCCGCTTCGACGATGACGACGAGCTTGTCTTCACCACCCAGGGGCGGCCGATCAGCCCCGATGACGAGGTCAGGATCGTCGACGAGGACGGCGATCCGGTCCCGGAGGGCGCCAGCGGCGAGCTGGCGACGCGGGGCCCCTACACCTTCCGCGGCTATTATCGCGCGCCCGAGCACAACGCCAAGGTCTTCGACGCCGATGGGTTCTACTACTCCGGCGATGTCGTTCAGCGGGTTCGCGGCGGCCATCTGCGCGTGGTCGGCCGGGTCAAGGACCAGATCAATCGCGGCGGCGAGAAGGTTGCGGCCGAGGAGATCGAGAACCTCTTGCTGCGCCATCCCGAGGTGACGCATGCGGCGCTCGTCGCCATGCAGGATGTGCTGCTGGGCGAGAAGAGCTGTGCCTTCATCGTCGCCCGCGATGCGGCCCTGCGCGGACCGGCTCTGCGGCGCCACCTGCTGGAGCTCGGCGTCGCCGAATACAAGCTCCCCGACCGCGTCCGTTTCATCGAGACGATGCCGCTCACTCCAGTCGGCAAGATCGACAAGAAGCGCCTGCGCGCCGAACTCGCCTGATCCCCTTCTCATCCATCCGAGAGTTCACATGGCCATTCCGCAGATCACCGACTACCCGATGCCGCAGGCGAGCGCCTTTCCGGCCAACCGCACGCAATGGCGGCCGGATCCCAAGCGCGCCGTCCTGCTGATCCACGACATGCAGCGCTATTTCCTGCGCTTCTACGACGCGAAGGGCCGGCTGCTGCCGCAGCTGATCGGCAATCTCGTGCGCCTGCGCGCCTGGGCGCGGGCCAATGGCGTGCCGGTCGTCTACACCGCCCAGCCGCATGAACAGCCGCATGGAGATCGCGCTCTGCTCAACGACATGTGGGGGCCGGGCCTCACCGTGGCCGCGCCCGATCTCCAGGAGGTTGTCGCCGAGCTGGCGCCGGGGCCCGAGGACATCGTCCTGACCAAATGGCGCTACAGCGCCTTCAAGCGCTCCGACCTGCTGGAGCGGATGCGGATACTCGGTCGTGATCAGCTCGTGATTGGCGGCGTCTACGCCCATATCGGCTGCATGGTGACGGCGGTCGACGCCTTCATGAGCGATATCCAGCCCTTTCTGGTCGGTGACGCCGTCGCCGATTTCTCCGAGGCCGAGCATCTGATGGCGCTGCGCTATGTCGCGACGCGCTGCGGCGCGCTGGTTTCGACCGACAGTCTTGCGGGTGTGGCGGAGCGTCCGCAGGCGACGCGCGAATGGCTGCAGGCGCGCGTGCTCGAGCTGGTCGAGGACGAGACCGAACTCGATCCTGACGAGAACCTGATCTTCTACGGGCTCGATTCGGTGCAGGTCATGGTGCTCGCCGGCGAATTGAAGGAGCGCGGCGTCACCGTCGGCTTCGACGATCTCGCCCGCGTGCCGACGCTGAACGGCTGGTGGGCGCTGATCGAGCAGCGCCGCCTGGCGGCTTGAGCCGGAGCGCTGGTGGAGAGCGAACCGGAGCTGCTCCATCCCTGGCAGGACGAGCCCGTCGACTATCGTTGCGTCGCGCTGCGGTTCTCGCGCGGGTGCGGCCTAGTTGGTTCTGGTATCGTCCTGCCGGATCGCATCGCGCGCGCCGCACCCCGGCGTCGCGCCGAATGGCTGGCAGGGCGACGCTGCGCCAGTGAGGCCCTGCGCTTGCTGACCGGGCAGGGCGCCTGTCCCGGCATGGCGTCCGACCGCTCTCCGGTCTGGCCCGACCGTATCGTCGGCTCGATCTCGCATACCGGCGAGGTCGCCATCGCCCTCGCGGCGCGCGCCGGCGCCTGCCGCGGCCTCGGCGTCGATATCGAGCGGGTCATGGACGGGCAGGGGGCGAGCGAGGTCGCATCCGAGGCACTGACGCCTCGGGAGCGCCGTCGTCTCGGGAATGCCCCCTTCTCGGTGACGCTGGCCTTCTCGGCCAAGGAGAGCTTGTTCAAGGCGCTGCATCCGCTGCTGCGCCAGCCGATGTCCTTCCACGCTTCCGAGTTGATCGCCTGGGATGCGCAGGGCAGGGCGCGCCTGCGCCTCGTCGAGGAGCTGTCGCCGGAGTTCCCGGCCGGCAGCGAGATCGAAGCCCGCTTCGCGCGCCGCGGCGACCTGCTGCTGACGCGGGTGCTGATCCTGGTTTGATCGAATCGACGCGCCACCCGCCTCAGCGTGGGTGGCGGAACTCGAGGATGTGGAAGGGCGACGCGGTCGGCGTGACCGAGGCGGTCTCGAAACCGTTGTCGATCAGCAGCTGCGAGAACTCGCCGGCGCTGCGCTCCCTTCCGCCCATCAGCACCATCATCAGCAGATCCTGCGAAGTCTCGTTCGGCCTGGCGCGAGCGGGATCGACCATGATGTCGACCACGACGAAACGCTCCGGTCCCTTGGTCGCGGCTTTCGCGTTGGCGAGGATGCGGCCGGCGGCCTCGTCGTCGAAGTCGTGCAGGATCCGGCTGAAGACATAGGCGTCGCCGCCGGACGGGATCTCGTCGAAGAACGAGCCGTGCTGCACCCGGGCGCGTCCGGCCTGCACCAGCTCGGCGAAGCGCGGATTGAGCGCTTCGGTCGCCCGCGGCAGCTCGTAGAGTACGCCGGTGGTGCCGGCATTGCGGCTCAGCAATTCCGCCAGCAGCGAACCGTCGCCGCCGCCGACATCGACGATCGTCTCGGCAGCAGCGAACTGGATGTGGCGCACCGCGACACCGATCAGGGCCGTCGCGATCGCGCGCATCTGGATGTCGAAGCGCTCCTGCGCCGGTTCATCCTGGCCTAGCCAGCTGAAGAATGGGCTGCCATGGGCGAGCTCGAAGGCAGGCGTGCCGCCCCTGATCTGCTCGCCGAGTCGCTCCCAGGCGCGCCCATGCAGCGGATCGAGCTCGAAACGGACCCAAGGCACCAGCGAATGGGGATGGCCGGGAACGAGAGCGCGCGTCGTCGGCAGGGCGACATAGCGGCCTGCATCATCGCGACCGATCACCTCTTCATTGACGAGGTGCCCAAGCAGCCGTGCCAGCAGCTCGGCCTTGCCGTCGATGCGTTCGGCGAGCTCGCCGGCGGTCTGTGGCCTTTCCTGCAGCAAGGCGGGGAGGCCGAGTTCGACCGCGGTGCGGATGCAATGGGAAGTGCGATAGGCGGCGATCTGCCGGAGCAGGCGCAAAGGCGGGCCGGGCGGTGGCGCGGCCGGGCGCGACAGGTCGTTCATACGAACCTCCTTGCAGGACATTAGGAGTGACAGGGGCGCGGCGGGCGCAATCGCTCCGCCGGCCCATGACTGTCAGATGCGCCGAGTGCGCTCGTTCAGAACGTGCCCTTGATGCCGGCGCCGAACATGCGCGGCTCGGTCATGCTCGCCTCGGTGCCGCCGATGCCGCGGTTCTGCTGCATATAAGTCGGCGCGCGTTCGTCGAAGATGTTCTTCACGTAGCCATAGACCTGCAGATTGTCGGCGACCTGGTAGCTCGCGCGCATGTCGGCGATCGTATAGGGCTTGATCAGGTAAAGGCGCGTATTGGCGACGTCGGAATAGTAGCCGTCGGTGTGGCGCAGCTGGGCGGTTAGGTTGAGCTTGCTGGTGACGTCCCAGCTCACGCCGAAGCTCAGCATGTAGCCTGGCGACTTCGCGAACTCGTTGCCCTTGTAGCCGGTATTGGCGGAGATCTTGTCGATCTCGGTGCGCAGCAGGCCGGCGCCGGCCTTCAGGGTCAGATTGTCGAGCAGGCGATAGTCAGCGCTGACCTCGAGGCCATAGGCATGGGCCTTCTCGGCATTGATCGCATAGGACTGGACCACGCCCGTCGTGAGCACGACCGGGATGAAGTACTGGGCGTTCTGGAAGTCGGTGTAGAACAGGTTGCCGCTGACATTCAGCCGGTTGTTCAGCAGGCTGGCGCGGGTGAACAGCTCATAGTTCCACAGCGTCTCCTCCTTGAACGGCTGCCAGCGGCCGGCGGTGAGGTTGAGCGAGACGCCGCCGGGATTGTAGCCGCGATTGACCATCGCGCCGACGGTCCAGTCGGGCGTCACCGCATAGGCGATCGAGGCCTTCGGCAGCACGGCCTGGAAGGTCTTGTCATAGTCGACGCCCTGCGCCGCGAAAACGGTGCGGCCGACGCGCTCGATCTGGTCCTGCTGGAAGCGCAGCGAGCCGGTGAAGGTCCAACGGTCGGTCAGGCGGTAGCTGAACTCGCCGAAGACGCCGAGATTGCGCTTGGTGTCGTCGAAGGTCGACTGACCGGTGAGATAGAGGATCTCGTCCGTCTTGGTGTGGGCGTAGTAGATGCCGGCAACGCCGCTGAGCACGTCGCTCTGGTCGCCATAGGTTACCCTGAGCTCGTTCGAGATGTTGCGTTGGTCGATATAGGCGTCGCCATTGCCGAGCAGGCCGGTCTTCCGGCTCACCGACAGGTCGGTGTATTGGGTCTGGTTGAAGACCTTGAAGCGGTTGCCGAAATCGTAGCTGAGGTCGAGGATGCCGGTATTGCTGTTCTGCCGGAAGCTCGGCATCGTCGTGGTGATGTGCTTCAGCCGGTCGAATGGCGCCGAGGCTGCCTCTTGGCTCGGCCGGTTGCTCTCGTTGCGCGAATAGGTGAGCTTCGCCCCGAACCCGGGCAGCTCGCTTGGGCGCCAGAGCAGCTTGGCCCGCAGGTTCAGATTGCGGAAATCCCGATCGGCATAGCGCGTCTGGAAGTTCGGGCTGATGTAGTCGATGAAAGTGTCGCGGCCGGAATAATCGAGCGTGATGCGCCCGGCGAGCTGGTCCTTGATGATCGGCCCCGAAAGCATCAGCGCCGCGCGCCGCGTCGCATAGCTGCCGAATTCGGTCAGGAAGCCTGCTTCCGGGGTGAAGCTCGGATCCTTGGTGTTGACGATGATCGCGCCGGCGATGGCGTTGGCGCCCTGCGAGGTCGTCTGCGGCCCGCGGAACACCTCGATGCTCTTGACGTCCCAGGGCGAGGTGGCGCCGAAATAGAACTCGTTGTAGCTGAGATAGTGGCCGTCGACATTGATCGTGGCGCGCGGCACCGTGCCACCCCAGAACGAATTCTGGCCGGTGAGCGGCCCTTGCGTGTCCTGGCCGCGGATGATCGGGGCGCTGACCGTATCGGTGTAGGTCACGTTGGGCGTGCCGACGAGGATCTCGGACACGGTGGCGTTTCCGGTGTTCGCCCGGGCAATGTCCTTGTCGGTGATGACCGAGACCGACGAGGCGGTGTTCCTGAGGTCGCGCTCGACCTTCTCGCCGGTGACCGTGATCGCATCGAGCTCGATCGTCCCCGCCGTCGGTGCTGGATTGCTCTGCGCGAAGGCCGGCGTCGCAGCGGCGACGGCGATGAGCGATGCGAAGCTCACGCTGCGCATCAGGACAAGCTTGGACGACATGATGTTCCCCACCACCCGATCAAATCTCGCTGGCTGGGGACGAGGCCGTGGCTCGCGAGGTCACACTGAATGATCCTACAGTGTGGGATGCATTCCGCATGTCAACATGAAGCGGGCACAGAACCGCCGTATTGCCTGCCCGTTGTGCTTTTCCGGTCGCAGTTTCGGGCCTGGGGCGCCGTGGTGTTTGGAAGCACTCGAATGAGGGCGGTGCTTGTCCCCAGCCGGCTCCCGGTGTCACAAAGCGCGGGCCGGCATATGCCGCGCTTTCCGGCCGCGATTCGCATGACGACCAGCCTCAGCACCAAACGTTCGGCAACGATCCAGTCGGTCTCGATCGCCGCCCGCTTCCTCGACATCCTGGCCAAGGCCGACGGGCCTCTGGTGCTGGGCGAGGTCGCGCGGCGCGCGGGTACCGGCACGTCCACCGCCCATCGCTATATGCAGAGCCTGGTGCGGGAGGGGCTTGCGGCGCAGGACGAGGTCACCGGCCATTACGACCTCGGCCCCGTGGCGCTCAGCATCGGGGTCCGTGCGCTCAGGCGCATCGACGCCGTCGAGGTCGCAGCGCGGGCGATGAAGACGCTGGCCTCCGATATCGCCGCCAGCTGCGGCGTCGCGATCTGGACCGAGCGCGGTCCGACGATCGTGCGCTGGTACCGCAACACCGATTTCGCGCTCAGCACGGTGACGCTGGGCGACGTCCTGCCGGTCGACAACACCGCCTGCGGCTTCGTCTTCCAGGCGCATCTGCCGAAAGAGGCGATCGCTGCGGCGCGCAAACTGCAGCCGGCCTCCTTCCGAGGCAGCCGCCCGCCGGCCGAGATGCTCGACGCCGTCAGGCGCGACGGCGGTGCGGAGCTGAACGAACACCTGTTCTCGCTGCTGACCGGCAAGGCTGCTCCGGTCTTTAATGCGCTCGGCGAGATCGCCTGCGTCGTCACCACCGTCTCTTTCGTCAAGACGGCCGAGGCCGAGGGGCATCGCGCCGCCCTGTTCGCCGCGGCGCAGGCGGCGACGCGGGATTCGGGTGGCTGAAGCCGCTCTACGATTCCGCATCGATCCGCAGATGCTGGCGCAGCGTCGTACCGTCATAGTCGCTGCGGAACAGGCCGCGCCGCGCCAGCGCCGGCACCAGCTCCTCCAGGAACAGGCGCAGCGACTGCATGGAGCCGCCGGGGATCGCGATCACGCCGTCGATCGCTCCCGCCTCGAACCAGGCAGTGATCTCGGTGAGGACGTCGTCGACGGTGCCGACGCAGACCCAATGGGCCGAGCCGACCACTTCCGGCCGCGCCAGCACCTGCGCCACCGTCGGCTCGTTCGTCTCGATGAAGCGTCGCAGCAGCTCGGCATGGGTGCGGCTGCGCACCGGCGTGTCGGGCGGGGGCAGCATCTGCGGCGTCACCCGCGCCTCGGGGGGCAAGTCGCCGAGGTCGAGCCCGAGGACGGACTGCACCATTTTGCGCCGCTGCTCGGCGGTGAGATGGGCGTGCGCCCGCGCATGCAGCGCCCAGGCCTCCTCGCGCGTCTCGGCGAGGAAGAAATGCAGGCCCGGCAGCACCCGCACCGAATCCGGGCTGCGGCCATGCCCCTGCGCGCGTCGGCGCAGGTCGCCGCGTAGCTCGATGCCGGCCTCGCGGTCGGGCATGGCGGCGAAGGTTGCGTCGGCGATCGAGGAGGCGAAGTCGCGCCCGATATCGGAGGCGCCGGCCTGGAACAGAGGCGGCGGACCCGCCGCGTGGCCGGGAACGTTGAGCGGCCCCTTCACGCTGAAGAACTCGCCGCGGTGATCGATCGCCGCACTCGGCGCTCCGCCCGTCAGCGCCTTATGCGGATAGCTCCGCCAGAGCTTGCGCATGACCTCAGTGAACTCGGCCGCCTTGCGATAGCGGACCTCTGGCGGCGGCATCGGCGCATCGCCGAAATTCTCCGCGCCCTCGATCGAGGTGACGATGTTGAGGCCGACACGCCCCTTGCTGATCCAGTGCAGCGACTGGATCTGGCGCGCCACCACGAAAGGCGGGTTGAAGCTGGTCGAGATGGTGGTGACGAGGCCGATTCTGTCGGTCCGGCAGGCGAGCGCGGTCAGCAGCAGCGTCGGGTCGAGGCCGACGAAACCGCTGCCGGCGGCGCCCGGATGCAGCAGGAGATAGTCGGGCTTGAACACGAAATCGAGCTTGGCCCGCTCGGCCATCCGGGTCAGCGCGAGGTTGAATTCGACGGGATCGCCCGGCCTGGTGTCCGGATCATCCGCGGCCCGGCCTTTCAGCCAGGTCGGCGTCAGGCTCAGTCCGATATGAAGCTGCTTGGTCATGACGACTTCGAACGTTCGATGGGATGCGATGCCCGGCCCCGTCCCCGTCCCCTGGGCACGATCAGCGGGGTTCCCGCGATCGGATCGGGGGTGACAATGCAGGGCAGGCCGAAGACCTGCTCGATCAGCTCCGCCGTGACGATGTCTGCCGGGCTGCCCTCGGCGACGATCGCGCCGTCCTTCATCGCGACGAGATGCGAGGCGTAGCGGCAGGCCTGATTGAGATCGTGCAGCACTGCGACGATCGTCCGCCCCTGCGCGTTGAGCTCGGCGAGCAGGTCGAGCAGCTCGATCTGGTGGGCAATGTCGAGGAAGGTCGTCGGCTCGTCGAGCAGCAGGATCGGCGTCTCCTGCGCCAGAACCATCGCAATCCAGACCCGCTGGCGCTGGCCCCCGGAAAGCTCGTCGACCGGGCGCGTCGAAAGCGTATCGACGCGCGTCGCCCGCATCGCAGCGGCGACCGCCATCTCGTCTGCCCTTGACCATTGCCGCAGGAAGGATTGATGCGGGTAACGGCCGCGGGCGACGAGGTCGGCAACGGTGATGCCATCCGGGGCAATGGCGCTCTGCGGCAGCAGGCCGAGCCGCCTGGCGACTTCCTTGGCCGGGCGCTCGCCGATCTGCCTGCCGTCGAGGATCACCTGGCCGGCGGCTGGCGTGAGCAAGCGCGACAGGGCCCGCAGCAGGGTCGACTTGCCGCAGGCGTTGGAGCCGACGATCACGGTGAACGAGCCGTCGGCGATCGAGAGCGAGAGGCCGGTCGAGATCGTGCGCGCCTCGTAGCGGAGCGTCAGCGCATCGGCGTGGAGGCGAGAGTCTGGCTGCATAGTACTTTTCAATTCTTCCAATCTACAGTCGATGTCCTCGAATTCGTGGCCTTCGACGGCATCCCTTTCGGCTCTAGTTGTGGTAAAGCAGTCACCGTCAGCGGTTTTACGTTCGATAACTGACTGCCTGATCCCAGTCCATATTGCATGGCGGAATACGATCCGTCATGGGGGATGAAGCGCATATGCGCTGACATGCGGAACAATGGTCGGAGCTTGTTCCTGACCCGCAGGCCGACACAGCCCAGATACCGACGATGCCCCTGATCAAGCTCTTCATCGCCATCATCACCATCGCAGTTGGACTTGGCGGGAGCGGCCAGCCGGCCAGCAGCCAGGAGGCCAATTGGCCCCGCACCATCCGGCACGCCGCCGGCGAACTGACGCTGACCAGGAAGCCGCTGCGCATCGTCTCGACCACGCCGAGCGTGACCGGCATCCTGCTGGCGATCGAGGCGCCCTTGCTGGCGAGCACGGCGACGACGCCGAGCCCGCTCACCGACGCCAAGGGCTTCTTCTCGCAATGGGCCGGTGATGCCGACAAGCGCGGCGTCAAGGTGCTCTATCCCAACCTGAAATTCGACATCGAGGCGGTGCTCGGCTGGAAGCCGGACCTGGTGATCGCCTCGACCACCGGCGCCGACAGCGTCCTCGAGCATCGTCCCGAGCTGGAAGCGCTCGGCGTGCCGACCCTGGTGGTCGATTATTCGAGCCGGAGCTGGCAGGAGCTTGCGACCGAGCTCGGCAAGGCGACCGGCCTGGAAAAGGAGGCTGCCGCCGCGATCGCTCGCTTCGACGCCGATCTCGCCGCCGCCGCGGGTGCCATCCCCGCAAAGGGCGCGAAGGCCAGCATCGTCGGCTACAACATCGCCGGCAGCTATTCGGTGGCGCGGACCGCGAGCCCGGTTTCCAAGCTCGTCTCGGCTTTGGGCTTCGAGGTCGTCGGCCTGCCGCCGGAGCTGAAGCCGAATTCGGCACGTCCATCGGATTTCGAGTTCTTCTCGCGCGAGAACCTCTCGGCCGCGATCGCCGCCGACACCGTCTTCCTTTTGCGGGCGACTGAAAAAGACGTCGAAGCCTTCCTTGCCGAGCCGGTCCTCGCCAATCACCCGGCGGTTGTCGGCAAGAGGGTCTATCCGCTCGGGCTGACTTCCTTCCGCATCGATCCCTATTCCGGGCGTCAGATCATCGAGCGGTTGCGCGAGAGCTTCGCCAGGCGATGAGATGGCACAGGCGCCGGTGGTGGCTCGTCGCTGGCCTCATCGCGCTCGCTTTGCTGGCGCTGGCGAGCCTGGCGATCGGTTCGCGGCCGGTCCCACTCGCGACCGTCCTTGCCGCGCTGCGCGCCTATGATCCCGGCAATGATCTGCATCTGGTCGTCTGGCAATTGCGGGTGCCGCGGCTGGTCACTGCGGTTCTCGCCGGTGCGGCGCTCGGCCTTGCCGGGGCGATCATGCAGGCGGTCACGCGCAATGCCTTGGCCGAGCCTGGTCTGCTCGGCATCAACGCCGGCGCGGCGGTCGCCGTCTTACTAGGGGTGACGCTGCTCGGCCTGACCCGGCCGATCCATTATGTCGGGCTCGCGGCGCTTGGAGCCGGCCTTGCCGGCGCTGCCGTGTTCCTGCTCGGGCGGGCGCACGAGACCGGGACCAATCCCGTCCGGCTCGTGCTCGCCGGCGCCGGCCTCTCGATCGTGCTGGGCGCGATAACCGGCATCATGGTGATCAACGCCTCGCCCATCGCCTTCGACACTTTCCGCCATTGGGCTGCCGGCTCGGTGGAGGGGGCAAGCGTCGAAGCCGCTGTCGTGCTGGCCGTCGGCGTGCCGGCGGGCTTTGGCGTAGCCTTGTCGATCGTCGGCGGTCTCAACGTCCTGGCGCTCGGGCAAGAGCTCGGCCGGGCGCTCGGCGCCGCGCCGCGTACGATCTGGCTGTCTGCCTGCCTCGCGGTGATGCTGCTGGCCGGCGCCGCCACCGCCGCGGCTGGCCCGATCGGCTTCGTCGGCCTGATCGCGCCGCATCTGGCGCGCGCGCTCGCCGGGCCCGATCATCGCTGGATCCTGCCGTGCTCGGCGCTCTTCGCCGCGCTGCTCCTGCTCGGCGCCGATGTGATCGGGCGCGTGGTCGCTGCCCCGTCGGAGATCGCCGCAGGCATCGTCGCGGCGCTGCTCGGCGGCCCCTTCTTCATCATGGCCGTACGCCGTTTCCGGGTGAGCCGGCCGTGAGTACTCCCGCCACGCTCAGAATAAGATCGCTCTCGCTGCGCTGGCGGCCGCGCACTGCGCTGGTCTGCGCGGTGCTTGCCGGAACCGCTCTTGCCCTTGCCGTCGTCCTGCTCGGTACAGGCACGCTCGCCTTCGCCCCGGCCGAAGTCGTCGCCGCCTTGTTCGGCAGGGGCGAAAACCCTATGGCCGAGCGGGTCGTCTGGGGCCTGCGCCTGCCGCGCGTGGTCACGGCGGCTTGCGTCGGCACCGCGCTCGGCATGGCCGGAGCGATCTTCCAGTCGATCTCGCGCAACGCCCTTGGCTCGCCCGACATCATCGGCTTCACCACCGGCGCGGCGACCGGCGCGATCGTGCAGATCCTCCTGTTCGGCGCCGATCCCTTCGCCATCGCGCTGGCGGCGGTGCTGTCGGGGATGGCGACCGCAGCGCTCGTCTTCCTGCTGGCGCTGAAGGGACGCGTCACCGGCGGCTACCGGCTCGTGCTGGTCGGAATCGGCGTGGGTGCGACCTTGACGGGCGTCAACACCATGCTGCTGGTGGCGAGCGATCTCGATCGTTCGATCGCCGCCCAGATCTGGCTCGCAGGCTCTCTGACGGCGCGAAGCTGGTCGCATGCCGCCCCGGCCGCTCTCGGCCTGGTACTGATCGTGCCGGTCGCGCTCCTGCATGCCCGGCGCCTTGCTCTGCTCGAAATGGGCGACGAGGCCGCCAGCCAGCTCGGCGTCCCCGTCGAGCGCACGCGGCTCGCCATGGTGATGACGGCCGTCGGTCTGACCGCGATGGCGACGGCCGCGGCGGGGCCGATCGCCTTCATCGCTTTGGCCGGCCCGCAGCTCGCCCGGCGCCTGTGCCGCTCGCCGGAGGTGCCTCTCCTGCCCGGCGCAGCGATGGGGGCAGTCCTGCTGCTGGCGGCGGACCTGGTCAGCCAGCGCGTTCCGACTGGCCTCAATCTGCCGATCGGCCTGACGACCGGGCTCCTGGGCGGGATCTATCTGCTCTGGCGACTGGCTCGCGACGAGAGGGTCTGAGCGGCTGAAGAGACCGCTGCATCTGCCAAGATCATAAAGTGAGGGCCGGGAGGGGCTGGTGCTGCTGGCAGTCCGTGGAGCACCCGTCTCTGCAGTGACTTTCCCTGCTAACACGGAAAGAACAGCGAAACCGCGGAAAATCGACGTTCTCAGCCGCGCGGCTTCGCAATTTCCTTCGACAGCTCAGTGGCATAGCCAGTGGCTTCCCTAGGCTGGGAGCAGGGAAGCTTCGACCACCGATCAGCGACGGCTACCTGGCCTTTGTCGCCCGGAGCAGGGCGCTGCGCCTCCCGAAAATAGAAGCCTAACTTGACACCGCAATTGCGGCGCCGCAGATTGAGGCATCGATTGGGGTTTCAATGTACAAGCGCAACCAGATCAACGATGTCCTGGTTAAGGCCATCCGGTCGAGCCACTCGCGCCTGTCGGATGACATCATACTGACTCGGATCAAGCGTCTGCTGGACCTCGACCGAAAGAGTAGGCCGCCACTAGGAAGAATCACGCCTCCCGTTTTCGCGTTTCATGACGGTGAGGCGGCCGGCTCTGGCCGCGATGTCACCTTCTCTGCGTATTCTGTGTTCGCGCTTTTTATCGCACTTCGGTTGATGAGCTGCGGCCTGCCGCAGGGCGGAGCTGTCGATTCACTTCGCAAATTCCGAGAGGCGCTCGAGCGCGAACATCGAAGGATGACCGAGGTGGATATCGCTTCGCTGCTCGACATCGAAGAGACGGTCATTGCCAGCGCGAACGCGGTCGGCAAAGAGGTGCTCATCGCGAAGGGGAATGTGGTCGAGGACGCGGAGAAGATGGTCTTCTTCTGCATCCATGCAGACCTTGAAGCTGTCGCGACGTCGACACGTACGGTCGCCGGCGGGGACGGGCCGAGGCCCGACAATATCTGCCGAGGAAAGGAAGAGCTGGAGAGGCGCATTGCGCTGGATGCCTACGCGCAAAGTCCTACGCTCATCATCGAACTCATGAACCCGTTTATTCAGCTCAACCATCTGTTCTCGAAGACCGAGCCGACGCGCCGCGGGCGCCGGCGAGGGACTTGAATCCATGTCGAACAGCTCGGAGTATGCAAAATTGAAACCTAATTATGGCATTCAAATCTCGCGACAGATCGAGCTCCGCCCGGTCGCGTCGCTTCGTCCGTCCGCGCGGAATGCGCGCACCCATTCGAAGGCCCAGGTCGCCCAGATCGCGCGGAGCATCGAACAGTTCGGCTTCACCAATCCCCTGCTGATCGATGAGAAGGGCGGGGTGCTCGCCGGCCATGGCCGGCTGCGCGCTGCAAACGACCTGCAGCTAACTGAGGTCCCGACCCTCTGCGTTGCCGGGCTGAGCGCGGCACAGCGGCGAGCGCTGATGCTGGCCGATAACAAGATCGCCGAGAATGCCGGCTGGGATCGGGACCTGCTCGCGGTCGAACTTGGCGAGCTGACCGGCCTGCTCGACGCGTATGTATACCTCTCACTCGGCTCAATCGATTGCAATTGGCCTGTTTGCATGAGTTCTTGATCTGACCAGAGCCATCAGCGGTAGCCGATCAAATCGGCGGGTTGCGCGGCTCCTTCTGACACTGGCCACCGGCCGGGAATCTGGAGACCGTCGATGGGCGCCGTCGATCCGGCTCAATATCGACCCCAAGACTGGGCCGAGCCTCGCCAGACCCGTCTCCAGCAGGCGCCGATTCGCATCGTCGGATGCCACCATAGGCCCGCCCGGCCAAGCGTGTCTGCGACTACGTTGCTCTGGATCAAATGAGCTGGCCGCTATGGCGGACGAAGGTCGGTAGACTGCGTTGCGCCACAAGCGGACTCTGAGTTCCTGCCCGAAGCGGACCTGCCGAGAGCGCGCGCTGGTTGGCTGCCGGACTCGACCGGCAGCTCACTCTGGCGCTGGGGAGCTCAGCGGACAGACGGCATGCCGGGCTCCTAGAAGAAGACCAGACCGCGCCTCACAGCACCTTGGGCGAGTATAGCGCGCCCTGGAACTCCGGCACGTACTCGTACTTCACCAGCGTGCCGAGCTTGAGCGCCTTGATGTAGGTCGACAGGCTGCCGTCCCCGAGCGTCAGCTTCACGGAGTCTGCGCTGGAGCTGCTCGCGTGGCGCAACTGGCGTGAGATTGTGTAGCCTGTCGTCAGGCGGCCCTTCTGGTCGAGGTTGGTGAAGCTGTTCTTGACCATCGATTCCTTGCTGGAAACGTCGGAAAGCTTGCGCGTCTCGAAAGTGACATCGACCTTCCTGGTCTGTGCGTCGAAAATCTCAACGACGACGGATTTGTCGGTCTCCTTGTAACTGATGTCGGTCAGCCATTTCGGCAGGTTGTAGCCGACCACGCCGCGCACCCGGGCCAGTTCGGTGTTGACCGGGAGCTTGAGCACATAGCCCCAGAAATCGCTGTCCATCATCTGGCCGAGCAACGAGAAGGGGCCGAGATTGAAGGAGCCTAGCTTGTTGGTGATAACGGACAGGCCGATCTCTTCGTAGCTGTCATTGTCGCAATAACGATAGGTGTAAGCCGTCAGGGCGATCAGGCCCCGGCCGGGCCATATCTGGAGCGGCTGGACCTTCGCCAGCACCTCGGCCGGCATGAGTTCCTTCAGCTTGTCCAGGTCGGCCGTGAAGATCGCCGTGACCCGGCTGTTCTTGTAGTAGAAATTCGGGGAATAGGACTCGAAGCCGATGTCGACGCGCTCCTTCTTGAGCTGCCTGAACCAGCTCAGGTCCACATCCGGCGCTTCCGCGGCAATGACCGACAGCGGAGGATTGGAGCGATAGCGATCGTAAAGCCCGCCCTTGACCACGGGCACCTGCTGGCCGGCGATGTCGATCATCGTCGTGGTCTCCGGTTGCTTCACCACGGAGCGATCGCCCGCCCAACTGGAGCTGGCGAGCAGGTTGAAGATAACACCGAACGCTGCGGCGAGAGTTCTCGTCTTCATTGACGGCACCTCGAAGGGGTTGCTGATGCCGCAGCTCTAACGTTAAAGTTAACTTTAGTGTCAAGCGGCTTTCGTAGCTCCTTTGGGCGGCCGGACATGCTGGCCACCGGAACGCGACAACCGCCGCTTGACCTTCAACATAGGTTTAATCTTACGCTCGGTCCCGCCATGTCTGACGGGCTGGAAGCGCTGGACGCTCAAACCCACAAGAGGGCCCCTGCGCCGGCCGCAGTCGCAAGTTTTCGAAGATGAGTCTGTTTGATCCAGTCACCCGCAGGAAGGAGAGCAGCCATGCCATTCGTCACCACCCGCGACGGGACGGAGATTTTCTACAAGGATTGGGGGCCGAGGGACGCGCAGCCCATCCATTTCCACCATGGCTGGCCGCTCAGCGCCGATGACTGGGACAACCAGATGCTGTTCTTCCTGAAGGAAGGCTTCCGTGTCGTTGCCCATGACCGCCGTGGCCATGGCCGTTCCAGCCAGGTCAGCGACGGGCATGACATGGATCACTATGCGGCCGACGCTTCGGCGGTCGCCGAACATCTCGATCTTCGGAACGCCATCCATATCGGCCATTCGACCGGAGGCGGGCAGGTTGCGCGCTATGTCGCGCAGCATGGCCAGCCGCAAGGGCGCGTCGCCAAGGCGGCGCTGGTCAGTGCCGTGCCGCCGCTGATGGTCAAGACGGCCGGCAATCCGGACGGGACGCCGATCGAGGTTTTCGACGGCTTCCGCTCAGCGCTGGCGGCCAACAGGGCGCAATTCTTCATCGACGTCCCCGCGGGGCCGTTCTACGGCTACAACCGTCCGGGAGCCAAGCCTTCGCAAGGCGTGATCGAGAACTGGTGGCGCCAGGGCATGATGGGCAGCGCCAAGGCCCATTACGAAGGCATCAAGGCTTTCTCGGAGACCGATCAGACCGAGGACCTGAAGGCGATCACCGTGCCGACGCTCGTCATGCAGGGCGACGACGACCAGGTCGTTCCCTACAAATGTGCGGCGATCATGCAGGACAAACTCCTGAAGAACAGCACGTTGATCATCTATCCCGGCTTCTCGCACGGGATGCTCACCGTCAACGCCGACGTCGTGAACGCGGATCTGCTGAAGTTCATTCGCAGCTAGAGGCAGTCGCCGTCGTCAATCGGCGGCATTGCAGGGAGCCAGAATCTCTCTGCAATGCCCGAGGCACGCCCTTTTGTCGGCGAAGCTGCCTGGCTCAGCCTCGACCAAGCACGCTCCGCAAGGCCAGCTCCGCCAGCCGCCCGAATGGTGCTCGCAGCAGGCTCGGCAACGCCCACCGCCCCTGCTCGAACACGCCTTTCGCATGGCTCATGGCCCGGAAGCCCTCGATGCCGTGATAGGCGCCCATGCCGCTTGGGCCGACGCCGCCGAACGGCAGATCGTCCTGCGCGACATGGATCATCGTGTTGTTGATGCCGACATTGCCGGAGGTCGTGCGCGCCAGCAGACTTGCGCAATCGGCATCCCGCTCGCCGAAATAATAGAGCGCCAGCGGACGGGCGCGCGCGTTCACGTACTCGATCACGTCGTCGATCGTCCGATAGGTCCGTACCGGCAGGATCGGGCCGAAGATTTCTTCCTGCATGACCGCCATATCGTCCGTGGCGCCCACGACCAGGGTGGGCGCGAGCGTGCGCGGTCGCGCGATGGCAGTCTCTGGCAGCGCGCCGGTCTCGATGACGCGAGCGCCAAGGCGCCGCGCATCGTCGATCAGCCCCTTCAGGCGCTCGTAGTGCCGATCATTGACGATCGAGGTGTAATCGTCGCCGGTCGGCCCTGCCGGATAGGCGCGTGCGACGGCCGCACCGAACCGTTCGACGAACGTCTCCACATCGTTCTCATGCACGAGGGCGTAATCTGGGGCGACGCAGGTCTGCCCGCTATTCGACAGCTTGCCGAAGACGAGACTGCCGATCGTCCGATCGTTGACATGGCCTTGCGCCACGATCGCCGGACTCTTGCCGCCGAGCTCCAGCGTCACCGGCACGAGATTGTCGCTCGCCGCCTGCATGACCTTGCGGCCGACCGGCGTGCTGCCGGTGAACAGCAAATGGTCGAAGGGCAGGGCGCTGAAAGCGGCGCCGACCTGCGGCCCGCCGAGGACGACCGCGACCTCTTCCGCCGGGAAGACGGAGGCGAGCATCCGCTGCATCAGTTCGCTGGTCCGCGGCGTGAGCTCGGAGGGCTTCAGCATGGCGCGGTTGCCGGCGGCCAGAGCGGTCGCAAGCGGGATGAGCGTCAGGGAGATGGGGTAATTCCAGGGCGCCATCACGCCGATGACGCCCTTGGGCTGATAGTGCACATAGGCGCGACCCGAGCGGTAGAACAGATCGACATGGCGACGCTCGCGCCTCATGAAACGGCGCAGGTTTCGCGTGAGATAGTCGATCGACTGGACGACGCCGACGAGTTCCATGATCTCGGTCTCGTGACGGGAGCGGTGGCCGAAATCGGCGCTGACCGCTTCCCCCAATGCGCTGCGATGCGCGAGGACCACATCGCGCAGGCGCTTGAGCCACTTCTTGCGCTCGCCAAGGCTGGGCGGCCCATCATTGAGAAAGGCGGCGCGCTGGCGTTCCAGCAGGCCTGCCATGTCGGCGAGGGGATCGAGGAGAGCCGGAACCGTCACGTTCATCTCACGAGTTTGTCTCGAGGATCGGTTTGGTCCTGGAGACGATGGGGGAGCGCGCCGGCGCTGGCCGGCGCGCGGCTTTCGGTCACGCGGCCGAGCGTCGTTGCGCCATCCAGCGCCGGTATCGCCGGGTGTGTCGCCTGGTGGCCATCTGCGCGGTGATCAGCGCCCAGATCGGCGACACCTTCGGCGCCGTGCGCCGCCGATCGCCGAGGCGCACGAGCTGGTATCGCACCGCTGCCATATGAGCCGCCGACGCGATCGGCTTGTTCTTCCAGGTGATCGGCTTCAGTGCCGGAGCGTCCGCCAAACCCTGCTTCCATTTGCGCGGAAGGCTCGGATCGATCGCGAGTGCGGTGGCGATCCCCGCCATGGCCACACCGCTGGCGACGACCTGCTCCGCGACCTCGCGCCGCCTGATCCCGCCGGTGACCATCAGGGGCATCGTTGCGACCTTGGCGATGTCGCGGGCGAATTCGAGGAAATAGGCTTCGCGCGCGAGGGTACGCTCGTCCCGAGCCGAGCCCATCATCGCCGGCACCTCGTAGCTGCCGCCTGAGAGTTCGACGAGATCGACGCCCAGGGAATTGAGCATCAAGACTACGGCTTGGGCATCCTCCGGGGAGAATCCGCCGCGTTGGAAGTCGGCGGAGTTGAGTTTGATGGAGACTGCAAAACCGGGTCCGACGACAGCGCGCACGCCGCGCACGATGTCGAGCAGCAGGCGCGCCCGATTCTCGAGGCTGCCGCCCCAGCGGTCCTGCCGATGGTTCGACAAGGGGGAGAGGAACTGGCTGAGCAGATAGCCATGCGCCGCATGGATCTCCACGCCGGCAAACCCGGCCGCCTCGGCCAGGAGAGCGGTTTTGACGAAGCGTTGCTCGACCTCGGCGATCTCGGCCTCCGTCATCTGGCGCGGCACGGGAAAGCGCTTCGACTGCGCGCCGAGATCCAGCGCGATCGCGGACGGCGCCAGCGTCGCTTGACCCAGATCGGCAGGCATCTGCCGGCCGGGATGGTTGATCTGCATCCAGACCTGGCCACCGCCCGAGCGCGCCGCATCGGCCCAGGCCTTGAAGCGGTCGAGATTGCGATCATCTTCCAGCACCACACCCGGCGGACCCGTCATGGCGCGAGCGTCGACCATGACATTGCCGGTGATGATCAGCCCGGCCTCGCCATCGGCCCAGTTCTGGTACAGCCGGATGAGTTCGCCTGACGGAGCGTGATCATCGTCGGCCATGTTCTCTTCCATCGCCGCCTTGGCGATGCGGTTCGGGACGGTGATGCCATTGGGCAGGACAAGCGGGGAAAACAGGGACATCGGTCGCTCCAAGAAAGATTTGGACAGACCGTAACGTTTTAGTTAAGTTGAAGGTCAAGAGAATTTTTCGCTGGAATTTGCGACCATGAACATCGGGGAACTGGCCAAGCGGACCGGCCTGACGAATTCGCGTATCCGCTTCTATGAGAGCGCCGGCCTCCTGAAGACGGTGGACCGTCGGCCCAATGGCTACCGCACCTATTCGTCCGATGCGGTGCTGGTCCTCGAACTCATCACGACGGCGCAGAAGGCGGGCTTCTCGCTCGACGAGATCCGCACGCTTCTGCCGAGCGATCTCGATCGGTGGGAGCATGATGCGCTGCTCGATGCACTCCGAAAGAAGGTCAGGGACATCGAGGCGCTGGAGCAGCGGCTGGCCGAGAGCAAGGCGCAGCTCGTCGGACTTATAGGCGACATCGAGGCGAAGCCCGGCGACATGGATTGCGCCGCCAATGCCCGCAGGGTTCTGTCGCGGATGCTCGGCAAGGCTGTAGACACGCCGACAGGCGCGGTCGACGACAAACCGGCCGGCAAGGCAACGCGGCGCCCTCGCGCCAGAGCGGTCTAACCTGCCATGCGCGCCTATGTGATGACGGCTTATGGCAACGTTCAGGATGTCGTCCGGCTCCTCGACCTTCCTGACCCTGTGCCAGGGGCTGACGAGGTCGTCTGCGACATCAAGGCGGCCGCGCTCAATCCAATCGATCAAAAGACAATCGCCGGCGACCTGAAGCAGGTCATCCGATACGACCTGCCACACACCATTGGCTTCGACGCCAGCGGCACGGTGCGCGCCGTGGGATCGAACGTCACAGCCTTCAGGCCGGGCGACGAGGTCTTCGTGCGGGCCTCGCGCGAAACCATCGGGACCTTCGCCGAGAGGATCGCGCTGCCGCAATCCTTCTTCGCGCGCAAACCCGCGGCGCTCACGCATGTGGAAGCCGCCTCGCTCCCTCTGGTCGGCCTGACGACGGTGCAGGGACTGGTGGACCGGGCACGGGCGAAAGCCGGGCAGCGCATCCTGATCCATGCCGGCTCCGGCGGCGTCGGCACCTTCGCCATTCAATATGCCAAGGCGCTCGGCCTGCATGTCACCACGACTACGAGCAGCAGGAACGCCGAATTCGTCCGCACACTCGGCGCTGACACCGTCATTGTCTATGACAAGGAGGATTATCTCACCCAGCCCGGCGATTACGACATCGTCTTCGACACGCTGGGCGGGGCCTTCACGCTGGATGCGTTCAAGGTCGCGCGGCGGGGCGGTTCCGTCGTCTCGATCGTCGGCCCGCCGGACCGCCAGTTCGCCGACCAGGTCGGAGCCAATCCGCTGATCCGGCTCGTCATGTGGTTCATGGCGCGGCGCGTCTTCGCGGCCAGCCGCGAGACGGGCGTCGCCTATTACCGCTTCCTGACCGAGTCCGATGGCGCGCAGCTTGCTGGGATCGCTCGCCTGGTCGATGAGGGCCGCATCAAGCCGGTGATCGACCGGGTCTTCCCGTTCGAGGGCTTACCGGCGGCTTTCGCGCATCTGGGTACGGGCCGGGCGAAAGGAAAGGTCGTCCTGTCGATGACCTGATCCGCGAGGCCGAACAGGCGCAGGCAAACGGATGGGCAAAGCATCACAGAAGACTTGCGACTTTCTCCGCCGTCGCCTTTGCCGACCATGGATTTTGCCCCGTGACGAGGCGGCCGTCGGCGACGGCATAGGAAACGAACGGAAGGAAGGCCTTTTTGTACAACACTCCGCGCGCCTTCATCTCGGCTTCGGCATTGTAGGGCATCTTCTTCGCGACCCCGGCCAGCACCTCCTCCGTCCAGGAAAAGCCGGTGAGCCGCTTGCCGGCCACCAGCAGTTTGCCGTCGGACAGCCTCGTGTTCAGCAGGCCGCAATAGCCATGGCAGACCGCGGAGACGATCCCGCCGCGCTCCCAGATCGAGCGGGTGATGCGCTGTAAGCCTTCGCTGTCCGGAAAATCCCACATGACCGCATGGCCGCCGGTAAAGTAGATCGCATCGAAGTCCGTCGGGTCGATCTCGTCGGGCGCGGCTGTCGCTTGCAGAAGAGCCATGCGGTTCGGATCATCCAGCCAGGCTTTCGCAGAGGCGTCCAGAAGCGGCCATTTGAGGGCGCGAGGCTCAAGCGGCGAGACGCCGCCCAGCGGACTTACGATCGTCTGCCCATAACGCTTCTCTGCAAAGACGTCATAGGCATGAGTCAGCTCCGACAGCCACAGGCCGGTCGGCTGGGTCGGATCGGCATAGTGGGCGACATTGCTGACGACATGGAGAATGCGTTTGGCCATTTGCTAGCGTCCTCGCGCATGTGCAGAGATATTGCTTCGAAACTGATAGCTAAGGAGGTGGTTCGCGCCTCCGATATCGCCATGGGCAGCTTCTCAAGGCAACCGCTCGACAGGCCGACTAGCTCTCTGGCCTGTAACAAGGTCCGTTTCGATCCGGCTGCCGTGCGCCAGCAGCTGACCTCGGTACAGTTCCCGATATCGGACATCTATCTCTCTTCCCTTGCAGTGGCTGCCCGGATCAATGGCACGCCCGTTGCTAGCCCCTGCTCGATCCGCGCGAACCAACGCAGGGCCTCGAGGGGAGCACCGTCATGTGGTCAACATCCATCACACGCGCCGTCATGCTGGCACTCGGCGTCTCGACGGCGCTGGCGGGCGCCGCGCTGGCGCAGGAGAAAGTCCTGCGCATCGGCATGACCGCCGCCGATATCCCGCGCACCCACGGCCAGCCCGATCAGGGCTTCGAAGGCAACCGCTTCACCGGCATACCGATGTATGACGGGCTGACCAACTGGGACCTGTCTTCGGCCGACAAGGCCAGCGTCGTCATTCCCGGCCTCGCCACCGAATGGGCAGTCGACGCCAGCGACAAGACGAAATGGGTGTTCAAGCTGCGCCCGGGCGTGAAGTTTCAGGACGGCTCGGCCTTCGATGCCGCAGCGGTGGTCTGGAACGTCGAAAAAGTGCTCAATAAGGAGGCAGCACACTTTGCTGCCGACCAGGTCGGTGTCACCGTCTCGCGCATGCCGACCTTGAAGTCGGCCAAGGCGATCGATCCGCTCACCGTCGAGCTCACCACCTCCGAGCCCGATGCCTTCCTGCCGATCAACCTGACCAATCTCTACATGGCTTCGCCCGCGCACTGGGCCGCCAAGCTCGCCGCCGTACCGGCTTCGGTGACTGATGCGGCCGAACGCTCGAAGCAGGCCTGGGCCGCCTTCTCGGCCGACCCGTCCGGCACCGGCCCGTTCAAGGGCGTCAGGCTCGTGCCGCGCGAACGCTTCGAGATGGTCGCCAACAAGGCTTACTGGGACCCCAAGCGAGTGCCGAAGGTCGACCGTGTCGTGCTGCTGCCGCTGCCGGAAGCCAATGCCCGCACCGCTGCCCTGCTCTCCGGCCAGGTCGACTGGATCGAGGCGCCGGCGCCGGACGCCGTGCCGCAGATCAAGCAGCGCGGCTTCTCGCTTTACACCAACGCCCAGCCGCATGTCTGGCCCTGGCAGCTTTCCTTCGCCGAGGGTTCGGTCTGGCTCGACAAGAAGGTCCGCCACGCCGCCAATCTCTGCGTCAATCGCGAGGAGCTGAAGACTCTGCTCGGCGGATTGATGGAGGTGCCGAAGGGCACGGTGCCGCCCGGCCATCCCTGGTGGGGCAATCCGAAGTTCGAGATCAAGTACGATCTCGACGCAGCCAAGAAGCTGATGACCGAGGCG
This sequence comes from Methylobacterium sp., assembly GCA_013823325.1. Classification (GTDB taxonomy): domain Bacteria; phylum Pseudomonadota; class Alphaproteobacteria; order Rhizobiales; family Beijerinckiaceae; genus Allobosea; species Allobosea vestrisii. The sequence continues at coordinate 37,433 of PNLY01000005.1, read as the reverse complement.
GGCTTCTCGGCGTCGAAGCCGGCGAAGGTCAAGGTGCTGACCTCGGCCTCCGGCTCCGGCCAGATGCAGCCCCTGCCGATGAACGAATTCATGCAGCAGGCGCTGAAGGACTGCTATTTCGACGTCGCGCTCGAGGTCGGCGAGTGGAACGCCGTCTTCACCAACTGGCGCGAGGGCGCCAAGCACGCCAACGCCCGCGGCGCCAACGCCACCAACGTCACCTATGCGGCGATGGATCCGTTCTTCGCCATGGTCCGCTTCGTCTCGACCAAGACCTTCCCGCCGGTCTCCAACAACTGGGGCTATTTCGGCAATGACGAGTTCGACAAGCTGATCGCCGACGCCCGCACCTCTTTCGACGGCACGGCGCGCGATGCGGCGCTCGCCAAGCTCCACGCCCGCATCGTCGAGGAGGCGCCCTTCGTCTGGGTGGCGCATGATGTCGGCCCGCGCGCGATGAGCGCCAAGGTCAAGGGCGTGGTTCAGCCGAAGAGCTGGTTCATCGACCTCGCGCCGATGTCGATGGAGTGACGGCGGCAAAGTCCGCCTCGCACCGAGGCCCGGCCGTCATGGTCGGGCTTGTCCCGACCATCCACGTCTTCGCCGGTCGAGCGCGGTGTTCAAGACGTGGATGCTCGCCACAAGGGCGAGCATGACGGCAACGGTCAACGCGCTTGCCCATGGCACGGCCCTTGCTGAGCCGGTTCAGAACCCTTCCAGATCAAAGGTGCCCGATGCTTCGCACTGCCCTGGCCCTTTCGCTCGCCGCAGGCGTCGCGCTCCTTGCCCAGCCGGCCCTGGCGCAAGGCACGCTCCGCATCGGCATGACCGCCTCCGACATCCCGCTGACCACCGGCCAGACCGACCAGGGCGGCGAAGGCATGCGGTTCATGGGCTATACGGTCTATGACGCGCTGATCAACTGGGACCTCTCCAGCGCCGACAAGCCCTCCGACCTGAAGCCCGGCCTCGCCACGGCCTGGGCAGTGGATGCGAGCGACAAGACCAAGTGGACCTTCACCCTGCGCGAGGGCGTGAAGTTCCATGACGGTTCCGATTTCACCGCCGAGGCCGTGGTCTGGAACCTCGACAAGTTGCTCAAGAACGACAGCCCGCAATTCGACCAGCGCCAGGCAGCGCAAGGCCGCTCGCGCATCCCGGCCGTCGCCGCCTACAAGGTGCTCGACAAGTACAAGGTCGAGATCACGACGAAGTCGCCCGATGCGACGCTACCCTACCAGCTCGCCTGGATCATGATGTCGTCGCCGGCGCAGTGGGAGAAGGTCGGCAAGAACTGGGAAGCCTTCGCCAGGACGCCGTCCGGCACCGGCCCGTGGCAGCTCACCGCCTTCCAGCCGCGCGAGCGGGCCGAGCTCTCGCCGTTCAAGGACTATTGGGACAAGGCGCGGGTACCCAAGCTCGACAAGCTCGTGCTGTTGCCGCTGCCCGAGCCCAATGCACGCGCCGCCGCGCTGCGCTCCGGCCAGGTCGACTGGATCGAGGCGCCGGCGCCCGATCTCGTCGAGTCCCTGAAGGGCGCCGGCTACAAGATCGTCACCAACGCCTATCCGCACAACTGGACCTGGCATCTCTCACGCGTCGAGGGTTCGCCCTGGAACGACATCCGCGTGCGCAAGGCCGCGAATCTCGCGATCGATCGCGCGGGACTGAAGGAACTGCTCGGCGGCATGATGATCCCGGCCGAGGGCTTCTACCCGCCCGGCCATCAATGGTTCGGCAAGCCGAGCTTCAAGCTGAGCTACGACCCTGCGGCGGCCAAGAAGCTGCTCGCCGAGGCCGGTTACTCCCCGGCCAAGCCGCTCCAGACCCGCATCCTGATCTCGCCTTCGGGCTCAGGCCAGATGCAGCCGCTGCCGATGAACGAGTTCGTCCAGCAGAACCTCGCCGAGGTCGGCATCAAGGTCGATTTCGAGGTGGTCGAGTGGAACACGCTGATCAACATCTGGCGGGCCGGCGCGAACCACGACTCGTCCCGCAAGGCGACCGGGATGAACTACACCTATTTCATCCAGGACCCGTTCACCGGCTTCATCCGCCATCTGCAATGCGATCTGAAGCCGCCGGCGGGCACCAATTGGGGCCTCTATTGCGACCCCGAGATGGACAAGCTGTTCGACCAGATCCGCACCACCTTCGATCCGGTGGAGCAGACCAAGATCCTGCAGAAGACGCATGAGAAATACGTCGACGACGCGCTCTTCCTGATGGTGACGCACGACGTCAACCCGCGCGCCCTGTCGGCCAAGGTCAAGGGCTTCGTCCAGGCGCAGAACTGGTTCCAGGACTTCTCGCCGATCTCGATGGACAAGTGACGGGATGATGGGCGCGACTGCCTCCGCTGTCATTCCGGGGCATCGCGGAGCGATGAACCCGGAACCCGCGACCGGGCGAGCTCTGCTTGCGTCGCTCGGTTCAAACGGAGTGCCCAGTCGTGGCTTCCGGGTTCGCGGCTACGCCGCGCCCCGGACTGACAAGTGGGACTTCCCATGCTGACCTATCTCGCCAAGCGCATCCTCTATGTGCTGCCGGTGGCGCTCGGCGTCAGCCTGTTCTGCTTCCTGCTCGTCCATATCGCGCCGGGCGACCCGCTGACCTCGGTGCTGCCGCCGGATGCCTCCCAGCAGATGCAGGAGGAGATCAGGAAGCTCTACGGCTTCGACCGGCCGCTGCCGGTGCAGTTCGGGCTCTGGCTCTGGAAGGCAGTACAGGGCGATCTCGGCACCTCGATCGCGACCGGCCGCCCGGTCGCCGCCGAGGTCTGGCGCGCCGTCGGCAACACCCTGCTGATTGCCTGCCTCGCCACCGTGATCGGCTTTGTCCTCGGCTGCTTCTTCGGCTTCGTCGCCGGTTATTTTCGCGGTTCCTTCCTGGACAAGTTCGCCTCGATGCTGGCGGTGCTCGGCGTCTCCGTCCCGCATTACTGGCTCGGCATGGTGCTGGTGATCGTGTTCTCGGTGCAGCTCGGCTGGCTGCCGCCGGGCGGTGCCGGCCCTGGCGGTTCGGCCGCCTGGAAATGGGACTGGGAGCATGTCAGCCACATGATCCTGCCGGCGGTCACCATGTCGGTGATCCCGATGGGCATCATCTCGCGCACGGTCAGGGCGCTGGTCGCCGACATCCTGAACCAGGAATTCGTGCCGGCGCTGCGGGCCAAGGGCCTGATGGATTTCGGCGTCTTCCGCCATGTCGTGAAGAACGCCGCACCGACGGCGCTCGCGGTGATGGGCTTGCAGCTCGGCTACCTGCTCGGCGGCTCGATCCTGATCGAGACGGTGTTCTCCTGGCCAGGCACCGGCTTCCTGCTCGGCAACGCCATCTTCCAGCGCGACCTGCCGCTGCTGCAGGGCACGATCCTGGTGCTGGCGATGTTCTTCGTCGGCCTCAACGTCCTCGTCGACATCGTCCAGGGCCTGCTCGACCCGCGCGTGAGGAGGCGCTGAGATGAGTGCGGTGACCTCTCCGACGACCATACCGGCTATCCCCCAGCCGGCACGCTCTCCTGGTTACTGGTCGGGCGTCTTCAGGCGCTTCCGCAAGGATAAGGTCGCGGTCGGCGCCGGCATCATCGTCCTGCTGATCATCCTGATGGCGGTCTTCGCCGACTATATCGCCCCGGCCGACCCGACTCGCTCCTCGATGCTGCGGCGCCTGCGCCCGATCGGCACGCCGGGCTACCCCCTCGGTGCCGACGAGCTCGGCCGCGACATGCTCTCGCGCCTGATCCACGGAGCCAGGCTGTCGCTGTTCATGGGTGTGGTTCCGGTCTTCATCGCCTTCGGCTTCGGCTCGCTGATCGGCGTCGCCGCCGGTTTCTTCGGCGGCAAGTTCAATACGATCACGATGCGCACCGTCGATATCTTCTACGCCTTCCCTTCGGTGCTGCTGGCGATCGCGCTCTCGGGCGCGCTCGGGGCCGGCATCTTCAACTCGCTGCTGTCGCTGACCATCGTCTTCATCCCGCCGATCGCGCGCATCGCCGAGAGCGTCACCACGCAGGTGCGCAGCATGGACTATGTCGAAGCCGCCCGCGCCAGCGGCGCTGGCTCCGGCACGATCATCCGCGTGCATGTGCTGGGCAATGTGCTCGGGCCGATCTTCGTCTATGCCACCAGCCTGATCTCGGTCTCGATGATCCTGGCCTCGGGCCTCTCCTTCCTCGGCCTCGGCACCAAGCCGCCGACACCGGAATGGGGGCTGATGCTGAACACGCTGCGCACCGCGATCTATGTCCAGCCCTGGGTCGCCGCGCTGCCGGGCGTCGCAATCTTCATCACCTCGATCTCCTTCAACCTGCTCTCGGACGGGCTGCGCTCGGCCATGGACGTGAAAGGCTGACCCATGTCGCTCTCGCTCCATGCCGAAGACGGACTCGATCGCGGCGGCGCCGGCACGCCGCTGCTGGAGGCGCGAGCGCTGACCAAGCATTTCCCGCTTGGACGCGGCGCTGTGGTTCGTGCCGTCGACGGTGTCGACTTTTCGGTGATGAAGGGCGAGACCCTCGGCGTCGTCGGCGAATCCGGCTGCGGCAAGTCGACGACCGCGCGCGTTGTGATGCAGCTGATCCCGCAGGACAAGGGAGAGATGCTCTTCGATGGCGAGGCCGTCGGCAGCTCGGCGCTGTCGCTCAAGGACTATCGCCGCCAGGCGCAGATGGTCTTCCAGGACAGCTACGCCTCGCTCAATCCGCGGCTGACCATCGAGGATTCGATCGCTTTCGGGCCCATGGTGCACGGTGTCCCGAAGTCGGGGGCGATCCTGCGGGCCCGCGACCTGCTCGCCCGCGTCGGGCTCGATCCCGCTCGCTTCGCCGCACGCTATCCGCACGAGCTCTCCGGCGGCCAGCGCCAGCGCGTCAATATCGCCCGGGCGCTGGCGCTGGGGCCGCGCCTGGTCATTCTCGACGAGGCCGTCTCGGCGCTCGACAAATCGGTCGAGGCGCAGGTGCTCAACCTGCTGATGGACCTGCGCGAGGAGTTCGGGCTGACCTACATCTTCATCAGCCACGACCTCAACGTCGTCCGCTTCATCAGCGACCGGGTCATGGTGATGTATCTTGGCGAGGTCGTGGAGATCGGGCCGGTCGAGGAGCTCTACGACGATCCGCGCCATCCCTATACGCGGGCGCTGCTCTCGGCGATGCCGTCGATGGACCCGGACAACCGGACGATGGAAGCGCCTCTCGCCGGCGATCCGCCGAACCCGATCAATCCGCCGGAGGGCTGCCGTTTCCACCCGCGCTGCCCGCAGGCGCAAACCGTCTGCTCGAAGGTCAAGCCGGCATTGCCCCCGGTCGGCGGCGGCGAGCGGCTCGCCGCCTGCCATATGGAGATTCCCGGCTCCGGCCACAGCCGCGCCCCCGCGCTGGAGGATGCCGCATGACGACGCCTCTCGTCGCGATGGAGAATGTCACCGTCCGCTTCAAGGGCGCGCAGACCGTCCATGCGGTCAACGGTGTCTCGCTGACGCTGGAGCCCGGCAAGGTGCTCGGCATTCTCGGCGAATCCGGTTCCGGCAAGAGCGTCACCCTGAAGACGCTGCTGCGCCTCCTGCCGGAGAGACGGACCGAGATCGGCGGCAAGGTCATGGTCGACGGCAAGGACGTGCTCGCGCTTGGCGCGCAGGAACTCTCGGATTATCGCGGCGCCGTCACCTCGATGATCTTCCAGGACCCGGCCCTGGCGCTTGACCCGGTCTACACCGTCGGCGAGCAGATCGCCGAGGCGATCAGCAGGCATGAGAAGATCAGCAGGCGGGAGGCAATGAAGCGTGCGCTCGAACTGCTCGAGCTGGTGCGCATCCCCTCGCCGGAGCGGCGGCTCAAGGCATATCCGCACGAAATGTCCGGCGGGATGCGTCAGCGCGCGATGATCGCGCTCGCGCTCGCCGCCAGGCCCAAGCTCCTGCTCGCCGACGAGCCGACGACGGCGCTCGACGCCACCGTGCAGATCCAGATTCTGCTGCTGCTGCGCCAGCTCCAGCGCGATCTCGGCATGGGCGTGATCTTCGTCACCCACGACATTGGCGTCGCGGTCGAGGTCTCGGACCGGCTCGCGGTGATGTATGCCGGCCAGATCGTCGAGACCGGCACTGTGCGCGAGCTGATCAGCAATCCGCGGCACCCCTACACCAAGGGGCTGCTCGCCGCGAACCTGCACGGGGCGAAGAAGGGCGAGCGGCTCGAAGCCATTCCCGGCGCCCCGCCGGCATTGAACGAGCCGCCGTCCTCCTGCTCCTTCGCGCCACGCTGCAGGCAGGCCGAGGACGCCTGCCGGACGGGCCTGCCGCCTGCAATCCGGCTGGGCGAAGGACGGCTCGTGCGCTGCACCAAAGTCGAAACTCCGCTGGCGCCGGCCTAACGATCGCCCCACGCCCGTTTGGAGCCCGCCAGTTCTGGCTGTGCGGCACACCTCCGAATTGAGCCGTCCGAAACCGGACGCTCCAGAGGTCGGGAATGGGCCAACCCCGGCAGCGCGGCCCGTCGCGAAATTGAACCGCCCGAAACCGGACATTTCGAACGTCGGGAAAGGGCCCGGAGCCGACAGGCTGAATTGCGAACCTGTCTCCGGTCAATGCTAACTTGTCTCAGGCTTAACGCCGCTAGACTTGTCGGAAAATCCGAAGCTGCCCTGCAGAGACAGAGGCCTGGTTGGCCGTCTATTCGCGGCACGCGCGCCCGCGATCCACGACTTTTCAGTGGCAGCAGGATCACCAAGTCGCGTTGAAGGCGCGCTTTTTCCGCGTCGCCGGAAACTCCCAGGTTATCCGGGAGATGGCTGGTGCTGCGAGAGAGGATTGAACTCTCGACCTCTCCATTACCAATGGAGTGCTCTACCACTGAGCTACCGCAGCAGGACCGGGATGTGCTGGCGTTTCAGGTCTCTTGAGGACCGGGAGGGCGCCGCGCCGTTCCGAAGCGGCGTCCTGATGCCACAAGCCCCGCCCCGACGCAACCTGTTCCGCACATATCCCTGCACATGAAAATGAAGGGCGCTCGACCGCTCCATGACCAATGGAGTGTTCGGCCTCGCTATGGCCCTCTGTTTTCAGTCCGGCAGCAATAGGCGCTGGTCGATGCGGAAGAGCCGGCCGTCGCCGAGGAGATGGGCCGAGAAACCCAGGCCGAACAGTGGCCGAAAGGCGGGGTCGCGGACGTTGAGGCCGCCGGCATAGGCGCCCATCGCCGGCATGACGCAGCGGCTCGGCGACAGCGCAAAGCAGCGCCGGCGCAACGCCCGGCCGCGCATGCGGACCTTGGCGGCGGGGTGCAGATGGCCGGCGATCTCGGGCAAGGCGCCCGCGGGGCTCGGCTCGTGGCGCAGCCTGACGCCGCGGATATCGAGCTCGTCGAGCACGGTGCCGCCCATCGCGGCCGAGATCGAAGGGTCGTGGTTGCCGCTGACCCAGAACCAGTCGCGGCCGGCCTGACAGGCGCGCAAGGTGGCAAGGCAACTCTCGTCGATCCGCGCCTCGGCGCCGCGATCATGGAAGGAATCACCGAGCGCGATCACGCGCGCCGGCTGGTAGCGCAGGATCGCGGCGCCGAGCAGCCGCAGCGTTGCGGCGGAATCATAGGGCGGCAGCAGCACGCCGCGGGCCGCATAGGCCGAGCCCTTCTCCAGATGCAGGTCGGCGACGACGAGCGTGCGCTCGTCCGGCAGATAGAGCGCGCCGGAGAGATCGGGCACGACAGCGAGCCGGCCGAGCATGAACGCCTCGGCAGCCATCTCAATCACTTGCTGCGCCGCCAGGTTCACGCCATCGCCTCTTCGAGCATCTGCGCTTCCGCCTCGGCCAGGATCTCGTCGGCCGCTTCGCCATGGACCGCCTCGCGCCCGATCTCGAGCATGACCGAGACCGAGAGCGGCGAGACGTGATCGAGCGGCTGATGCACGATTCGCCCGCTGATCCGTGTCAGCATCTGACCCAGGCGGCCGATATCGAGCAAGCCGGTCGCGGCGTCGGCGCGTGCGGCGCGCAGCAGCACATGGTCGGGCTGGTGCCGGCGCAGCACGTCGTAGACGAGGTCGGTCGAGATCGTCACCTGCCGGCCGCTCTTCTCCTGGCCGGGAAAGCGGCGCTCGATCAGGCCGCCGATCACGGCGCAAGAGCGGAAGGTGCGCTTCATCAGCGCCGATTCGGCGAGCCACTCCTCGAGATCGTCGCCGAGCATGTCCTGCGCGAAGAGCTCGTCGAGCGAGAGCGCCCCGCGCGCGATCGCCGCGCCCATGTCGCCGAGCGTCCAGACCGCGATGCCGTAGTCGTTGCAGACGAAGCCGAGCGGTTTCAGGCGCGCCCGCTCCAGCCGGCGCGTCAGCAGCATGCCGAGGGTCTGGTGGGCGAGGCGGCCCTCGAACGGGTAGGCGACGAGGAAGAAGCGGCCGGCGCGCGGAAAGGTCTCGACCAGCAATTCACCTGGCTTGGGCAGGCGCGATTTCAGCCGCTGCGCATGCAGCCAGGACGAGACCTCGTCCGGCAGCTTCACCCATTCCTTCGGCGTCGCCAGGATGGCGCGGACGCGCGCGGCGAGGAAGGTCGAGAGGGGGAACTTGCCGCCGGCATAGGACGGGATCTTCGGGTCGGTGCCGGCGCTGGTGCGCGAGCAGACCACCTCGTTCTCGACGATGCCCTCGAAGCGCAGCACCTCGCCGGCGAAGACGAAGGTGTCGCCCGGCGTCATCGTCTCGGCGAAGTACTCCTCCAGCTCGCCGAGCACGCGCCCGCCGCGGCTGAGCATCTGCTGGCCGCCGGGGCGGGCCGGCCTGGAGCGGCCGAGCCGGACTTTCAGCATGGTCGATTCGACGATGGTGCCGACATTCATCCGGTATTGCTGGATCACGCGGGCATTGCTGGCGCGGTAGACGCCGTCCTTGCTCCGCCTGAGCTTGGCGAAGCGCTCATAGCTCTTCAGCGCATAGCCGCCGGTCGCGACGAAATCGACGACGGCGTCGAAATCGGCGCGGGCGAGCTCGGCATAGGGCGAGGCGGTCAGGACCTCCCGGTAGAGCGCATCGGGATCGAAGCCGTCGGAGCAGGCGACCCCAAGGACATGCTGGGCGAGCACGTCGAGCGCGCCGGTCCGCGGCGGCGGGGTGTCCTGCGCCGCCTCTGCCACGGCATCGAGGGCGGCGCGGCATTCCAGCAGCTCGAAGCGGTTCGACGGCACCAGCAACGCCTGCGAGGGCTCGTCCATGCGGTGGTTGGAGCGGCCGATGCGCTGCATCAGGCGGCTCGCGCCCTTGGGCGCGCCGACATTGACGACGAGGTCGACATCGCCCCAGTCGATGCCCAGATCGAGCGTTGCGGTGCAGACGACGGCCTTGAGCCTGCCCGCCGCCATCGCCGCCTCGACCTTGCGGCGCTGGCCGACATCGAGCGAGCCGTGATGCAGCGCGATCGGCAACGTCTCCTCGTTCACGCTCCACAGCGCCTGGAACATGAACTCGGCTTGCATGCGGGTGTTGACGAAGACGAGGGTCAGTTTGTGCTGCTGGATCGCGGCGTAGATATCGTCGACGGCGTGGGCGGTGACGTGACCGGCAAGCGGGAGCCGCCTTCTGGTCGCCATGATGCCGATCTGCGCTTTCGCGCCGCCCTCGACGGTGACGAGGCCCGACGGCGTGCCGGCGCCGCCGAGATAGGCCTGCAGGTCCGCCGGCTCGCGCACCGTCGCCGAGAGGCCGACCGCGCTCATCTGCGGCGCGAGACCGCGCAGCCGAGCAAGATCGAGCGAGAGCAGGTCGCCGCGCTTGGAGGTGACGAGCGCATGCAACTCGTCGAGCACGACGCGGCGCAGGTTCGCGAAGAACGGCTTGGCGTCGCGATGCGAGACCAGCAGTGCCAGCTGTTCCGGCGTGGTCAGCAGGATGTCGGGTGGCCGCTCGATCTGGCGGGCGCGCTTGGCCGGCGAGGTGTCGCCGGTGCGGGTCTCGACCTTGACGTCGAGCCCCATCTCCCTGATCGGCGTCTCCAGATTGCGGGCGATGTCGACCGCGAGCGCCTTCAGCGGCGAGACATAGAGCGTGTGCAGTCCCTCGCGCTCGCCGCCGCGCTGGGTCAGCTCGACCAGCGAGGGCAGGAAGCCGGCGAGCGTCTTGCCGGCGCCGGTCGGTGCGACCAGCAGGGTCGAGCGCCCGGCGCGAGCTTCCTCCAGCAAGGCGAGCTGATGTGCCCGGACGCTCCAGCCGCGGCTGGCGAACCAGGCGGAGAAGGCGGGCGGAAGAGGCGAGGGCGCATCCATCGAGCGACAGAAATAGGCTCTGTCGAACGAAAAGGGAACGGGTGTCGACCGCACAATAGAAGCAAGGGCTCGGGGAACCCTCTCCTGGAAGGAGGGGGCAGGGTGAGGTGTAGGTGGTTGGACCAGTCCGCGATCGCTCACCGCGCGGTCGGGTTCAAGCCAACGTTTGCAGTCCGAACACCTCACCCCTGCCCCTCTCCTTCCAGGAGAGGGGTTCTGCGTCGTGGTTCCTGCGCTTGCGCCTCAGCGCTCCGCCACCACGAGCAGTCCCGGCACCGGCTGACCGCGGTCGACCCGCGTGCTCTGCGGTTCGACGAACGCCGGCTTCAGCCCGGCGTCGACGAGCGCCTCCCTGACCCAGGCTTCGGCATGGGCGAAGCGCCGGTCCTGGCCAACGGTGATGCCTTCGCCACCATGGCTTTGCACGGTGAATGCGAGGAGCCCGCCCGCTTTGAGCACCCGCGCGCTCTGATGGAAGCACGGGGCGAGATCGCCGAGATAGACGAAGACGTCGGCGGCGATGACAAGATCGGCCGAGGCGTCGGGCCGGCTCGCCAGAAAGGCCGTGAGGCCGGCGGTGGCGAGCTTGTCGTAGAGCGGCCCGCCATCCTTGCACGTCTTGGCCTGCGCTTTGGCGATCATGCGCGGCGAGAGATCGCAGCCGGCGAGGAAACCCACCTCGGCGCGGATCGCCTCGCCCATCAATCCGGTGCCGCAGCCGAGGTCATAGGCCGTTTCGAACTGAAAGGGGCGGCTGGCCTGTTCGCAATATCTCGCCAGCGCCTCCTTCAGCAGCGCCGGCGCCTGGTACTGCAGCGTCCCGACCAGATGGCTGTCGAAGCGTTCGGCATAGCCGTCGAACAAGGCGCCTGAAAAATTCTCCGAGGTCGCCTGCTCGGCCGGCAGCGCGCCGATGCGGGCGAGGTCGAGCTTGGCGCCGACATGGTCGTTGGGGTCGAGGTCGAGGCATTGCCGCCAGGCGGTCGCGGCCTCCTCATTATGCCCGAGGGTTTCCTGCGCCAGCCCGTAGAGATGCCAGGCAGCGGTGAAACCGTAGTTCTCGGCGAGCGTTTGATCGAGGATGTCGATCGCCGCTTGCGGATCGCCATCCTTCAATGCTGCCTCGGCCCAGGCATAACGACGGTCGAGGCGCTCATCTCCGGAACTGGCGGAGTACACGCTGCTGCCCTTTTCGATCATGCTGCGGGTTTAACCGAGCCAAATGACACTGGCCAGACGATGAAGCCTTCGGACCTGCTGACGCCGACCCCGGCCGGGCTCTATTGCCCGCCGGCCGACATCTATATCGATCCGCTCCGCCCTGTTGGGCGGGCGCTGATCACCCATGGCCATTCCGACCATGCCCGCGCCGGCCACGGCGCCGTGCTGGCGACGCAAGAGACGCTGGCGATCATGGCGCTGCGCTATGGCGAGGCTTTCACCGGCTCGCAGCAGGTGGCCGCTCCCGGCGAGACAACCCGCATCGGCGCTGTCGACTTCCGCTTCGTCCCGGCCGGCCATGTCCTCGGCTCCGCCCAGATCGTGGTCGAGCACAAGGGCCTGCGCATCGTCGTCTCCGGCGACTACAAGCGCGAGCGCGATCCGACCTGCGCGCCCTTCGAGCCCGTGCCCTGCGACGTCTTCATCACCGAGGCGACCTTCGGCCTGCCGGTCTTCCGACACCCACCCGCGAGCGCCGAGACCGCCAAACTGCTCGATTCCGTCCGCCTCTTCCCGGAGCGCGCCCACATCGTCGGCGCCTACTCGCTCGGGAAGGCGCAGCGCTTGATGGCGCTGATCCGCGAGGCCGGCTACGAGCGCCCGATCTACATCCATGGCGCGGTCGAAAAAATCACCGAGCTCTACCAGGCCGAGGGCATCCCGCTCGGCGAGATCCGCAAGGTCGAGCCCGGCGAACGCAAGGCCGAGGGGCGCAAGGCATTTGCTGGCGAGATCGTCATCTGCCCGCCGAGCGCGATCCAGGACCTCTGGTCGCGCCGTTTCCCAGACCCGGTCACCGCTTTCGCCTCGGGCTGGATGCGGGTCAGGGCGCGGGCCCGCCAGAAGGGCGTCGAGCTGCCACTGATCATCTCCGACCATGCCGATTGGGACGACCTCCAGGCGACGATCCGCGAGGTCCAGGCCAACGAGATCTGGATCACTCATGGCGAGGCGGAGGCGCTGGCGCATTGGTGCGGCACGGTCGGCCTCAAGGGCATGCCGCTCCATCTCGTCGGCTATGGTGACGAGGGCGAGGCTGAGCCCGAGGCCAGGCCGGTGGAGGAGGCGGCGCCATGAACCGCTTCGCCTGGCTGCTCGACCGCCTGGCCTATGAGCCGCGCCGCAACGGCAAGCTCGCGCTGATCGCCGATTACCTGCGCACCACGCCCGATCCCGATCGCGGCTATGCGCTGGCGGCGATGACCGGCGGACTGGTCTTCCAGAACGCCAAGGCCGGCCTGATCCGCGCTCTGATCGCCGAGCGCGTCGACCCGGTGCTGTTCGCGCTCTCCTACGACTATGTCGGCGATCTCTCCGAGACGGTCGCGCTGATGTGGCCGGCTCGGCATGGCGCCAACGACGTGCCGCATCTGCCGGATGTCGTCGCCGGCCTGCAAAAGTCCGGCAAGACCGAATTGCCGCGGCTGATTGCCTCCTGGCTCGATGCGCTCGACGAAACCGGGCGCTGGGCCCTGCTCAAGCTGATCACCGGTGCTTTGCGGATCGGCGTCTCCGCCCGCCTCGCCAAGACCGCCGCCGCGAGCCTCGGCGGCATTCCGGCCGACGAGGTTGAGCAGGTCTGGCATGGGCTGGAGCCGCCTTACACCGCGCTCTTCGCCTGGCTGGAGGGCAGGGCGCCGCGGCCGGAGGCGACCGATCCGGCGCCGTTCCGCCCGGTGATGCTCTCGCACGCGATCGAGGACGGCGATTTCGACAAGCTCGCGGCGAACGAATTCGCCGCCGAATGGAAATGGGACGGCATCCGCGTCCAGGCGGTTGCCGGCACGCGCGCCGATGGCAGCCGCATCGTCCGGCTCTATTCACGCACCGGCGAGGAGATCGGTGGCGCTTTTCCCGATCTCACCGAGGCGCTGACGCAGGATGGCGCGATCGACGGTGAATTGCTGGTCATGCGCGATGGTGTCGTCCAGAGCTTCAACACGCTGCAGCAGCGGCTCAACCGCAAGCAGGTGACGGCCAGGATGCTGGCCGAATTCCCGGCCCATATCCGCGCTTACGACCTGCTGGCTGAGGGCGACGACGATCTGCGGGCTCACCCCTATACCGAACGGCGCGCCAGGCTCGAGACCTTCCTGACCAAGCTCGACAGCGCCCGCTTCGATCTGTCGCCACGTATCGCCTTTTCGAGTTGGGACGAGCTGATGGAGGCCCGTGCCGATCCGGCCGCAGCCGGGGCGGGCGCCGATGCCGAGGCAGTCGAGGGCTGCATGCTGAAGCGGCTCGATTCGCCTTATCTGCCCGGCCGCCCCAAGGGCTACTGGTACAAGTGGAAACGCGATGCCCGGCTCGTCGATTGCGTGCTGATGTATGCCCAGCGCGGCCACGGCAAGCGCTCCTCCTTCTATTCCGACTACACCTTTGGCGTCTGGCGGGTGGGGGAGGCGGGCGCGGACGAGCTGGTGCCGGTCGGCAAGGCCTATTTCGGGTTTACCGACGAGGAGCTGATCGAGATCGACCGCTATGTCCGCAAGAACACGCTGAACCGCTTCGGCCCGGTGCGTGAGGTCACGCATACGCTCGTGAGTGGGCTCGTCTTCGAAGTGGCTTTCGAGGGCCTGCAGCGCTCGACGCGGCACAAATCCGGCGTCGCCATGCGCTTCCCCCGGATCAACCGTATCCGCTGGGACAAGCCGCCGGGCGAGGCCGACCGGATCGAGACATTGGAGGCGCTGCTCCCTGCCAATTAGCGATCCGCTGTGTCTCCCTGCGATTGGAGCATTGACAGGGTAAGATGGGGGGCGCTTGAACTTTGAGGGGGAAACGCGCCGGCATCTCGTCCGGCATCGGCGCGCGGAGGGCATGATGACACGGATCGTGATCGCGGACGATCATCCGCTCTTTCGCGGCGCTTTGCGCCAGGCGGTTTCGCATGGGCTGACCGGTTCGGAGGTCAGCGAGGTCGGCTCGCTCGAGGCGCTTGGCCAGGCGCTCGCCGAAACTTCGGACATTGATCTCATCCTGCTCGATCTCTCGATGCCGGGGGTGCAGGGCTTTTCCGGCCTGCTCTTCCTGCGGGCGTCCTATCCCGAGATCCCCGTCATCGTCGTCTCGGCCAATGACGACCCTGCCGTGATCCGCCGTTGCATCGAATTCGGCGCGCTCGGCTTCCTGCCCAAGACCGCCGAGGTCGCGCAGATGGGCGAGGCGATCCAGGCCGTGCTCGACGGCGGAGTCTGGACACCGCCGGGCGTCGACCTCTCAGCTCCGGTCGACCATGAGACCGCCGACATGGTCCGGCGCCTGGCGACGCTGACCCCGCAGCAGGTGCGCGTACTGATGATGCTGTCGGAAGGACTTCTCAACAAGCAGATCGCCTATGAACTCGGCGTCTCCGAGGCGACCGTGAAGGCGCATGTCTCGGCGATCCTGACCAAACTCAACGTCGACAGCCGAACCCAGGCCGTGATCGCCGCCGCCAAGATCGCCGGCGCTGGCTGGGCCGCGCAGGGCGCTTCAGCGACGAGCTGAGCTCTACCGGTTGACGGTGGCGTTCAGGCCCGGTTCAAGCACGGTCTGATTTGTCTAACGCGGTCGATCGGAAGGGGATTTCCATGGCCAATGGCGGTGGCACCGAGCGTTTCCTGGGCGGTTCCGTCCTCAGCGTACTCGTGCGCCTGTTCTTCATCTCGCTGCTGGTCGGGGCGGCCATGGCCTTCCTCGGCCTGTCGCCACGCGGCCTCTTCGATTCGGCGCTCCGCTTCGTCCGCTCGCTCACCGATATGGGCTTCGACGCGGTCCGCGAGGTCGGCGGCTGGGCGCTTGCCGGCGCCCTGGTCGTCGTGCCGCTCTGGCTGATCAGCCGCTTGTTCGCCTCGAAGCGGTAAGCTTACAGCGCCTCCCCGCGCGCGATCGCCTCGGCGTCGCGGCCGACCAGCGCGTCGAGCCGCGGCAGCCCGGCCTTGCGCACCTGCATGTCGAGCCCGCGTTTGACCTCGCCGACCAGCCCCGGCCCCTTGAACACCATCGCCGAATAGAGCTGAACCAGGCTCGCCCCGGCCCGGATCTTGGCGAAGGCAGTTTCGGCGGAGTGGATGCCGCCGACGCCGATCAGCGGGAATTGCCGCTCCACCCGCAGGAAGGTTTCGGCGAGGATGCGGGTCGAGGCCGCAAAGAGCGGCTTGCCGGAGAGGCCCCCGGTCTCAGCCTTGTTGCTGCTGCGCAGGCTCTCGGGCCGCGCGATCGTCGTGTTCGAGACGATCATGCCGTCGACCTTGCGGCGGCGGGCGACCGCGACCATGCCGTCGAGCTCGGGCATGGAGAGGTCGGGCGCGATCTTGATCAGCACCGGCGTCGGCTTGCCCCCGGCGGCGGCCTCGTCGCGGGCGGCGAGCGTGCGTGCGATCAGGTCGTCGAGCGCGCTCTCGGCCTGCAGGTCGCGCAGGCCCGGCGTGTTCGGCGAGGAGACGTTGACGGTCAGGAAGTCGGCGAGCGGTGCGAGCCTGCCCGCAAGCACCGCATAGTCGGCGCTGCGGTCGGCCGAATCCTTGTTGGCGCCGAGGTTGACGCCGACGATGCCGCCCTTCTTCCGGCGGGCCTGAAGCCTGGCCGCAACCGCTTCCATGCCTTCGCTGTTGAGGCCGTAGCGATTGATCACCGCCTCGTCCTCCGGCAGGCGGAAGACGCGCGGGCGCGGATTGCCCGGCTGCGGCAGTGGCGTCACTCCGCCGATCTCGACGAAGCCGAAGCCGAGCCCGAGCGCGCCGTCGATCGCTTCGGCATGTTTGTCGAAGCCGGCGGCGAGCCCGACCGGATTGCTGAAACGCAGACCGAAGGCTTCGACAGCGAGCGAGGGCGCATCGGCTGCCGGCCGCAGCGGCGGCGCGGCGGCGAGCGCCGCGATCGTCAGCCGGTGAGCCTGCTCGGCGTCGAGCTTGTGGATCAGCGGCCGCGCCAGGCCGAACAGCGCTCCGATCACGCGACATCCTCCGGGAAGACATGGCCACTCTCGCCTGACGGCAGCGGCGCGATCCAGCGCGCCTGCTTGGGGGCGAGCGTGGCGTAGAGATGCGGGAACAGCGCCCCGCCGCGCGAGGGCTCGTAGCGCAGGGCCTCGCCGAACGCGGCGTCGTCGAAGGCGATCAGCAGCAGCCCGCTCTGGCCGGCGAAATGCCTGGCGGCTGTCTCGCGGATCTGCGCGCCGGTCGAGAAATGGATGAAGCCGTCGGCGAGGTCGACCGGCGCTCCCTGGAAGAGGCCTGCGGCCTCGGCTTCGCGCCAGAGCGCTTCGGGACAGATCTTGTAGATGAGCGGCATGGCGCCGGACATATCGCCTGATGGCCGTCGGCAAAAGGGGAAAGCATGCCGCGCCGGGCCGGTTCCCGGATTTCTTCAGCCTGAGCCCAATCGGAAACACGAAACAGATTGAATTCTTATCGAATAGGGGATATTTCCTATCTCTATCCCCGCTTTGCGCCGGCACCATCAGGAACGAGGCCTCTCCGCGATGCTGTCCCATGACCAGATCTGGAGCGCGATCGACACGCTCGCCCAGCGCTATGGCCTGACGCCGTCGGGCCTTGCCCGCAAGGCCGGGCTCGACGCCACCACCTTCAACCGCTCGAAGCGCATCGGCGCCGATGGGCGCGAGCGCTGGCCCTCGACCGAATCGATCGCCAAGATCCTCTCCGCCACCGGCGCCTCCTTCGACGAGTTCATGAACGTGCTGCGCCGTGGCGTGCCACCTGCGCATACGATCCCGGTGATCGGCTTCGCCCAGGCGGGCTCGGGCGGCTTCTTCGACGATGGCGGCTTCCCGGCCGGCTCCGGCTGGGACGAGGTCGCCTTTCCCGGCCTGCAGGACGAGAAGGCCTATGCGCTCGAGATCGCCGGTGATTCGATGCTGCCGCTTTATCGCGACGGCGACACGATCATCGTGTCGCCCGGCGCGGCGATCCGCCGTGGTGACCGGGTCGTGGTCAAGACCGTCGAGGGCGAGGTGCTCGCCAAGCAGCTCAGGCGCCAGACCGCAAAGACGGTCGAGCTCGCCTCGCTCAATCCCGAGCATGCCGACCGGGTGCTGGCGCTCGCCGAGATCGCCTTCATGGCGCGGGTGATCTGGGCTAGCCAGTAGTCATCTCGTCTCCAAAGGGCCGAGAAAAGTTACGCAGCCGCGCGCCGCGCCGGCAGCGATACCGTGAACACCGCGCCGACCTCGGACGGCTCCAGCGCGATCATCCCGCCATGCAGCCGCACGAGCTCGGCGGCGATGGCGAGACCAAGGCCGGTGCCGCCGGGATTGACCGAGCCGCGGAAGGCCTGGAACAGGTTGTCGCGCGCCCGCGGCGGCACGCCCGGCCCGTTGTCGGCGATGCGCAAAACGATTTCTTCATGGCGCCGGCCGGCGCTGATCCGCAGCGTCGGGGTGCGTTCGCCGGCTTCCATGATGCCGTCGAGCGCCTGGATCGCGTTGCGCATCAGATTGGAGAGCACCCGCGCCATCTGGTCAGGATCGCAGGGGGCGATCACCTCGGCCGGCACCTCGTTGGCGAAGGCGATCGCGCCGTTCTCGCCGAGGCCGAGCAATTCCGCCTGCTCGGCGACGAGCTGGCGCAGTGCGACGTCGCGAAGCGCGGGCGTCGCCTCGGCCGCGCGGCCATAGGCGAGCGTCGCCTGGCAGAAATCGATGGCGCGCCCCAGCGTCGCGATCAGGCGCGGTGCGAAGCGCCGGATTTTCGGATCGCGTGTCTCGGTCAACCGATCCGACATCAACTGCGCTGCAGCCAGCATGTTGCGCAGGTCGTGATTGATCTTGCTGACGGCGAGGCCGAGCTCGGCGAGGTGCTTCTTGGCCCTGAGGTCGTCGGCGAGCGTCGCCTGCATGCGCGCCAGCGCCCGCTGCGCCTCGCCGATCTCGTCGGCGCGTTCGGTGGGTTCGATGATCCGGCGCGGATTCTCCGGGTCATGCTCGAACTCCATGACATTGGCGGCGAGATGCCGGATCGGCTGCACGATCAGCCAGTTGAGCGTGATGTAGACCAGGCCGGCCGTCAGGATCGAGATGATCAGGGTGATCAGGGTCAGATTGACCGAGAATTTCAGCATGGCGTGGCGCAGCGGCCGCTCGTCGATCACTATCTCGACGAAGTCGGCTGCGCCGACCGCCTGCCCGACGACCCGGATCGGCATTTCATGCGAGGGGCTGACCAGCGTCGCCACCGATTCGACGATCGACTGCATCCAGCTCTGGTCGCGCAGGTCGACGGTCCTGGCGACCTCATGGGGCATCGAATCGAGGCTCAGGAGGCGTCGCGCGCCGCCGACGCGCGCGGCGATGGCGGAGGCGCCGACGCCGGCGAGCAGCCGCTCCTCGCTGCCCTCGGGCAGGCCCTCTGCCGGGGCGTTTTCGAGCACCAGCACGGCGATCTGCGCTGCGGCGAGCCTGTCGTTCAGCCAGTTGCGCCGGAAGTTCGCGACCGAGGGCAGGTAGATCAGCACCTCGGCCAGCATCACGAACAGAATGGTCAGGACCAGCAGCTTGGCTGACAGGCCAAGCTGCGTCGGCCCGCGCGCAACGCTGATCGACAGGGTGTTGGGATCGAACCGTCTCACTGACATCAACAGCCAGTCTATCCGAAACGGCTGAGGAAGCCGATGAGGCGGCGGATGCCCGGCTTGGCAGCGAGCGGCGCCTGGAAGGAGAGCGCCGCCTTCTGCGACAGCTCCGACAGGCTTCGTGATGGCGCGATCAGCCCGGCCATCTCCCTGACGTTCATCCGCTTCTGGACGGCGAGCCCCCAGGGCATGATCAATTCGGCCGCCTGGGCCCCAGCGATGACGACGCCGAGAATGCCGCCCTTGCGGTCGGTCATCAGCTTGATCAGTCCTTCGGCCGGCCGTTCGGCCTGGGCGCGCGTGCTCTCGGCATAGGGAAAGCGCAGCACCCGGATCTCGCCCAGCGCGCGCGCTTGCGCCTCAGTCAGGCCGATGCTCGCCAGCTCGGGCCAGCCATGGACGGTGCGCGGCACCCATTCGCGCCTGAAGCGGGTCGGCTGGCGGAACAGCGCGTTGCGAAGCACCAGCCCGGCCTGGTGCTGTGCGGCCTGGCTGGATATCGGCCCGGCGGCCACACCGCCGACGCAGTCGCCGACTGCGTAGATGCTGCGATTGGCGGCGCGCAGCGAGGCGTCGACGATGATGCCGGTCCCGTCGCTGCGAACGCCGGCGAGGTCGAGCTCAAGGCCCGCGATATTCGGCCTGCGCCCGTTCGCGACCAGGAGATGCGTGCCGTCGATCTTGGTGTCGCCGTCGAGGACGACGCGAGGGCGCTGGCGATGGCTCTCGGCCCGCAGGATCGGCCGGCCTTCGTGCAGGGTAATGCCGTCGCCGAGCAAGGCACGGCGGAGCACCCCGACCGCTTCGGGATCCTCGTCCAGCAGGAGCCCGTCTCGGGCGATCAGGGCGACCTCGCTGCCGAGCGCGCGCATCGCCTGTGCCAGCTCTACCGCAGCGGCCGTGCCACCGAGCACGATCAGCCGCTCCGGACGTTTCGGCAGCTCGAAGATGCTGTCCTCGGTCAGGCTGGGCAGCTCGGCCAGGCCCGCAATGTCGGGCAGAGCCGGCAACGATCCGGTCGCGACGACGAAGCGCCGCGCCTTGATCACGCTCTCGCCGACGACGATCTGGCGGCGATTCTGGAAGCGTGCCTCGCCCTTGAGCACGAGCACGCCCAGGGCAGCGAGGCGTTCGTCCGAGTCGCTCACGGCTGATCTCGCCGATACTTGGTCGAGATGGGCCCGCACGCGCCCGTAATCGATCTCGCAAGCCCCCGCTGCGACGCCGAAGGGCTCGGCATCCGCGATGGCCCGCGCGCGCTGAGCCACGGCCCGCAGGGCCTGGCCGCGTGCCCCCTCGTTGAGGGGCAGTGCGCTGCCGCTCTGCCTGACCAGCACCGTCCGGACGCCGAACAGCGCGGCGGCGGTCGCGACGGCGAGGCCGCCGGGGCTATCGCCGATGACGCAGATATCCGGCGTCAGCGGCTCTCTGCTGGCTGCTGGGCTGGCGGTTTCGCTCACGCCGCGTCTCCCGGTCGCTGTCCTGCCCGTGCAGATGCGTTGCCGCTGCGGCGGAATCAAGTTCGCTTGGACGATACCTAGGCTGGAAGCGGCCGATGCGGGCAAGAGGATGGGAGGCCGCCCTCAGGCGATCTTGCGTGGCTCGTCGCCCTTGCTGAAGTCCGACATCGGCTGTGGCCGGCCGAACAGATAGCCCTGGGCCCGCTGCGCACCGAGCAGCTGCACGGCCATGCGCTGCGCTTCGGTTTCGATGCCCTCGACGACGACGTTCATCGACAGGCGCCGGGCCAGTTGGCAGACCGCCTCGATCACCGCCTTGGAGGCCTCGTCGCTGTTGACGTCGCGGCTGAAGCTCTGATCGATCTTCACCTGCGAGAACGGATAGGTCGAAAGATAGGCGAGCGAGGAATAGCCTGTCCCGAAATCGTCGAGCGCGAACTTCACCCCGATCGCGCGCAATTCGTTGATGACATCGAGCGTCGTCTTGTTGTCCTCGATCAGCAGCGATTCGGTGACTTCGAGCGTCAGGCGACCGGGAGCCAGATGCGCTAGCAGCAGCGCGTTCTTGACGGTCTCGACGATCCGGCGCGGCTCGCGGAACTGCAGCGGGGAGATGTTTACCGAGACGCCGATGCCGCCCGGCCATTTCGCCGCGTCGCGGCAAGCCTGGCGGATCGCCCAGTCGCCCATGCCGGCGATCAGGCCGGACTGCTCGGCGATCGGGATGAAGATCCCGGGCGGCACCATGCCGCGTGACGGATGCCGCCAGCGCATCAGCGCCTCGCGCGTTACGATCTCCTGCGTGCGCAGGTCGATGATCGGCTGGTAGTACAGCTCCAGCGCGCCTTCCGTCGTCGCCTGGCGCAGGTCGACCTCGATCTCGTGGCGTTCGAGCATCTCCTCGGCCATGCCGGGGTCGAAGAAGGTCGCTGTGTTGCGGCCGGCGGCCTTGGCCTTGTAGAGGGCGGTATCGGCATGGCGCAGCAGGTCAGCCGGGGTCGCGCCGTCCACCGGGGCGAGCGCGATGCCGATGCTGGCGGTGACATAGACGGTCTTGGTCTCCAGCTCGAAGGCGCGGTCCATCGCCTCGATCATGCGCTGCGCGATCATCCGCACGGTCGCGACATCGGTCGCCGGCAGGATCAGCACGAACTCGTCGCCGCCGAAGCGGGCGAGAAGGTCGTTGTGGCGGATCGCGCTCTTCAGCCGCGCCGCGGTCTGGATCAGCACCCGGTCGCCGATATCGTGGCCGAGATTGTCATTGACCTGCTTGAAGCCGTCGAGGTCGATATAGAGCAGCGCAAAGGTCTCGCCGGTCCGCTCCTGCCGGCGGAAGGCCTCGGCGAGCTGCGAGTTGAACTCGAAGCGGTTGGCGAGCCCGGTCAGTTCGTCGAAGCGCGCCATCTGCTCGATCCGCGCCTCAGTCGCCTTCCGCTCGGTCGCGTCCTCGCTCAGCATCAGCACGCCACCCTCGGCCGCGGGCGCGATGGTGACGACGAGCATGCGGCCGTTGCGCGACTGCAGTTCGTAGACGGCGGCCTGTTGCGTCGCCTGTACGCCGTCGAGAGCGGCCTTGATGTCGCGCACCTGCTCCTGCGTCATCACCTGCCGCTCGACCAGGAAGCGCGCGATCGCGCTGATCGGGGTGCCCGGCAAGGCGAGCGTCTCGGGGATGCCGTAGAGGGCCGCATGCGGTGCGTTCGAGACCGCGAGATCGAGCTTGCGGTCGAACATCGCCAAGCCATGGATCATCGTGTTGAGCGCGGCATCGAGGGTCAGGTTCTGCGAGCGCAGCGCCGTCGCCAGCGCCTTCGACTGTTTGGTCGCGTCGCTCAGGGCCAGCAGGTTGCGATGCAGCGAGTTGGTGATCGCGATATTGGCGACGACATAGAGGAAGGCGAAATAGCCGATGTACTGGTAGTATGGGTTATGCGCCTGGATCAGGCCGATCGCCATCGGCACGCAGAAGGTCAGCAGCTGGACGGCGACGAATTTCGGCCGCCCGGCATTGCGCGCGACATAGCCGGAGGCGAGCGCGATCGTCGACGATACCGAAGTGATGTGGGCGGCGGGATCGTCGGTCCAGGCCAGCGCCGCATAGCAGCTGAAGCCGAGAACGGCGCTGAACACGGTCGCGCCCAAGAAATATTCCCGGTCCCAGCGCCTGGTCTGGGCGAGCGTGTCCTCGGAATGGTCGAGGCGGCGATAGCGGACCACGGTGATGATCCGCAAGACGACGACGAGAGCGACGCAGATCGTCAGCACCATGAACAGCTCGGCCCTGGTCGAGACCCAGGACAAGAAGGGCGTGAGGATGCCAGCGATCCCGCCGGGGATGATCGACCCGGGCGAGGAGAACAGCGAGGAGACCAGCAGGCGATAATCGGCGAGATCGACCGCGCTCCGGCCGTCATGGCCGGCCGGCTGCTCCGCGATCGCTCTGTCGGCGCTGGCGCTATGCAACCGGTTCGCCACTCCCGCCATCCACTCCTGCCGCGTGACGGTCACTGGAGAGGCGGGTGAACGACCCCATCCTTTGCCGCATCATCTAACGGCTTTAAGAGGGAAAGGTAAAAGTTTCATGAGGGTTACGCGGCGGAGTCGCGCGATCGACGCGAACGCCGACCGCGCCGGGAATTTCCACTCCCCGCTCAGGCGGTGCCGGCGTGGGCGAGCGCCTCCTCGGGGTCGCGCTGGTAGACGCGGGCCAGCATGCGGTCCTGCGTCTGGGCGATGCGCTGCAGCTTTGAGATCGCGCTCGGGTGCAGTCGCAGCATGCAGTCGGTCCAGAGCTGGCCGAGATATTCGAGCTCCTCGCGCAGATTGCCGGCACGGCGGTTGAAGGCCGAGAACAGGGCAGTGCGCGCCGCGTGGATCGGCAGCGAGTCGGACGCGTATTTGCGGATCCAGTCCTCGCCCGTGCCGGTCGGGACCACAGCTTCCAGCCCGCCGGCCGCGAGGAATTCAGCCGCGCTCATCTCCTCGCCGGATTGCAGCATGTGCTCGGCGGCGCGCGGGCCCATCCGGCGCGAGAGCAGCCCGACGGCGGTGATCGGGAAATGGTTGAACTTGATCTCGGGGTAGACGAACGAGGCCTGCTCCTCGGCGATCATGATGTTGCATGAACGTGGCGCGTCGATGCCGCCGCCAATCGCCTTGGCGTGGATCGTCGACAGGGTGACGGCCATGCCGTTGAGGCCGCTGGCATTGCGCAGCGCGTCCTCGACCGAAAGCCGGGCATACTCCGCCAGAGCAGGGCGATCGTTCTTGGCGAGGCAGTCGAGATAGAAGTCGAGATCGCCGCCGAGAGTGAAGAACGGTCCCGTGCCGCGGAAGGCAAGGAAACGCACTGGCGCGGCGTGATACTGCTCGGGTGCACCCCAGAGGTCGATGATCGCCTGCTGCACCTTGCCGAGGCTCTGGAGCAGCTGCAGCGTGAAGACCGGCTTCAGCTCCGGCTTGATGGTGACCCAGAGCAGCCGCAGCTCCTGCTCATAGGCGAGCTGGACCTCCGGCAGGAAGCCGGCGTGGTGGCGGATCGCCTCGATCACCTCTCCGTCGGCGAGCTCGGCAGCGGCTTGGCCGCCCACCGTCGGTGCATAGCTCTGAAACATCGTCTCGTCTCCGTCTCGTCTCGCACCCTTCGACGCCGCCGAGGGTAGAGAAAGTTAATAATCTGTAAACGCAAACTGCCGGAAATGGTTAATTTCGTTAAACTTTGTCCGTTAATGCCGAAGTCGGCTCATGGTCTGAAAACGCAGCCATCGGTTGTCCTGCTGTCGCCGCTATCGTTGCCGTCGATGCACGCAATGGGCGTGCCAGCATATCACTCGTCGGTCAGGGTTGCCGAGATAACGAAAAATTTACCAATCGCGGCAGGGCTTTGACGCCATTCCGGTGCGGCGGACGGCAATGTGTCGTTCAGACGGATGCGGAGGCGCCGGCCGCCTTGGAGCAGGGCTGTCCCATCCGGAGACCGGCAGCGCCGCAGTTGTGCCGCAATCGACCGTGCAAGGAAGGTTGTGTCGCCACCCTGGTCTTGTCCGGGCCGGGTTGAGCGGCTAACCATGAACCAACGCCTGCCGCCCCAGGGTTGCGGGCATTCCCACGAGCTGACGCCTTGAGCCGCCAGACCGAAGCCGAGGATGAGAGAAGGGCGCGCCTCGCCGCCGCCCTCCGCGAGAATCTGAAGCGCCGCAAGGCGCAGGCAAGGGCTCGGCGTGCCTCGGACACGACGGCCGAGGACACGCCGCCGCCCACCCAGGCCGACTCCCCCCGGTCCTGATCCCACCCTTTCCGGCCGGCTTTTCTGCCGGCCGTCCAGCAGGACGAGCCCGATGGACCGTATCCGCATCACCGGCGGCCAGCGCCTCAATGGCGTGATCCCGATCTCAGGCGCGAAGAATGCGGCGCTGCCGCTGATGATCGCGAGCCTTCTTACCGACGAGACGCTGACGCTGACCAATGTCCCGCGGCTATCCGACGTCAGCGCGCTCTCGCGCATCCTGTCCAATCACGGCGTCGATCGCTCGGTCGCCGGCAAGCGCATCGGCCAGAGCGCCGAGACCGGCCAGACGGTGGCGCTGACCGCGCGTCAGATCGTCGACACCTGTGCGCCCTACGAGCTGGTCTCGACCATGCGGGCGAGCTTCTGGGTGATCGCGCCGATCCTGGCTCGCATGGGCGAGGCCAAGGTCTCGCTGCCCGGCGGCTGCGCCATCGGCACTCGCCCGGTCGACCTGCTTCTGATGGCGCTGGAGCGCCTCGGCGCCACCATCACCATCGAGGGCGGCTACGCGCTGGCCCGCGCCCCGAAGGGGCTCAAGGGCGCCGAGATCGTCTTCCCGAAGGTCACGGTCGGCGGCACCCATACCGCGCTGATGGCCGCCGTCCTCGCTGAGGGCACCACCGTGATCGAGAACGCGGCGCGCGAGCCCGAGGTGGTCGACCTTGCCGTCTGCCTGAACAAGATGGGCGCCAAGATTGACGGTGCCGGCACCTCCACCATCACCATCCACGGCGTTTCGCGCCTCGGCGGCGCCCATCATGCCGTGTTGCCGGACCGGATCGAGACCGGCACCTATGCCATGGCTGTCGCGATGACCGGCGGCGACGTCCTGCTCGAAGGCGCGCGCGCCGACCTGCTGCAGGCGGCGCTGGACGTGATGAGCCAGGCGGGCGTTGACGTTTCCGAGACCAATGAGGGCATCCGCGTCCGCCGCAACGGCGCCGCGCTGGAACCCGTCGACGTCACCACCGATCCGTTCCCGGGCTTCCCAACGGATCTCCAGGCCCAGCTGATGGCGCTGATGACCAAGGCCAAGGGCACTTCGCGCATCCGCGAGACCATCTTCGAGAACCGCTTCATGCATGTGCAGGAGCTCGCCCGGCTCGGCGCCAAGATCCGGCTCGACGGTGATGCGGCCTATGTCGACGGCGTCGAGAAGCTCACCGGCGCGCCGGTGATGGCGACCGATCTGCGCGCCTCGGTCTCGCTGGTCATCGGCGGCCTCGTCGCCGAGGGCGAGACGATGATCAATCGCGTCTACCATCTCGACCGCGGTTTCGAGGCGCTGGAGGCCAAGCTCGGCCGTTGCGGCGCGCAGGTCGAGCGCATCAGCGGTTGACGATGGGCGATAGCCTCGCCAGATAGGGCCTGGAGCATTTTCGAGCGAAGTGGACGCCCGTTCGCGTGAAGAAAATGCGATAAGACAAGAGTCTCCATGTCCGATCCCGCCGCCGAGCCGCTGAAGCTGATCGCCCTGGACGCCGACGATCTGTCGGTGATCTCGGCGCATCTGCAGGATGCGGTGCTGAAGCGCGGTGACATCGCCTGGTTGCCGGGCGAGCAGCGCTTTGCGCTGGCGCTGCGCCGCTTCGACTGGGAAGGCGCGGCGCAGGGGCAGAAGCGCCGCCGGCTCTCCGCTTTGCATTTCGAACGCGTCACGGCCGCGCGCAGCACCAAGATCGCGGCGGACGACGCCGTGCTCAGTCTGCTTGCGGTCACCTTCACGGGGAGCGACGACGATCCGGCCGGGCAGGTGACCCTGCATTTCTCCGACGGTGCCGCCATCCGCCTCGATGTCGAGTGCATCGAGGCGCAGATGAAGGATCTCGGTCCGATCTGGGAAGCCGTCGCGACGCCGGCCCACCCGGACGCCGGCTGAACCCCACCTGCGGTCAGGATAGTCCCATGCCGATCAGGCTTGACGCACGCGATGCCGGTTTCGAGCGGGAGTTTTCTGCCCTGCTCGCGATGAAGCGCGAGGTTTCCGAGGATGTCGACCAGGTCGCCGCCGCGATCATCGCCGATGTCCGTGCTCGTGGCGATGTCGCGCTGATCGACTACACCGAGCGCTTCGACAAGCTTTCCCTGACGCCGAAGACCCTGCGGGTCACCGACAGCGAGATCGAGGCGGCCGTTGCCGCCTGCAGCCGCGAGCAGCTCGCCGCGCTTGAGACGGCCCGCGCCCGGATCGAAGCCTATCACCTGCGCCAGAAGCCGGCCGATTCCTGGTCGCGCGACAGCCTCGGGGTCGAGAGCGGCTGGCGCTGGAGCGCGATCGAGGCGGTCGGTCTCTATGTGCCCGGCGGTACGGCAAGCTATCCCTCCTCGGTTTTGATGAACGCGGTCCCGGCCAAGGTCGCAGGCGTGAAACGCCTCGTCATGGTCGCGCCGACGCCACGCGGAGAGGGCAATCCATTGGTGCTCGCCGCGGCCAGGCTCGCCGGCATCGACGAGATCTACCGGATCGGCGGGGCTCAGGCTGTCGCCGCGCTCGCCTATGGCACCGCGACGATCGCGCCCGTCGCCAAGGTCGTCGGACCCGGCAACGCCTATGTCGCGGCCGCCAAGCGCCGTGTCTTCGGCACGGTCGGCATCGACATGATCGCCGGCCCCTCCGAGGTGCTGGTCTTGGCCGACGCCGACGCCAATCCGGACTGGATCGCCGCCGACCTGCTGGCCCAGGCCGAGCACGACACCGCCGCCCAGTCGATCCTGATCACGGACGACGCCGCGCTGGCGGACGCCGTCGAGCGCGCGGTCGAGGGGCAGCTCAAGACCTTGCCGCGCGCCGGGATCGCCGGCGCGAGCTGGCGCGACTTCGGCGCAGTCATCCTCGTCGATACGCTCGCCAGCGCGATCCCGCTGGTCGACCGGCTGGCCCCGGAGCATCTGGAGATCATCGCCGCCGATGCGGACGGCTTGGGGGCGCGCATCCGCAATGCCGGCGCGATCTTCCTTGGCGGGCATACGCCCGAGGCGATCGGCGACTATGTCGGCGGCTCCAACCATGTCCTGCCGACGGCGCGCTCGGCCCGCTTCTCCTCCGGGCTCGGCGTCCCCGATTTCATGAAGCGCACCTCCTTGCTGAAATGCGATCCCGAGGCGTTGCGGGCGCTCGCCGGCGCCGCGACCGAGCTTGCCGAGGCCGAGGGCTTGCAGGCTCACGCGCGTTCCGTGACGATCCGACTCAACGGCTGAGGTCAGGTGCGCGATTCTGCGCCGGCCGCCAGTTGTGGGTGGAGGGGACATGTCGGAACGCAACCATCTGGTCGCCGTCACGCTCGACGAGGCCTCGCTCGGGCGCGGCAGCGCCGACCAGGAGCATGAGCGGGCCGTCGCCATCTACGACCTGATCGAGCGCAACCATTTCGCCCTGCCCGATTTCGACGGTGGGCCCTATGCCGTCCATCTCGCTTTGGTCGAGCGCCGGCTCGCCTTCGAGGTCAGGAGCGCCGACGGTGCGCCCGTCGTGACCCATCATCTCTCGCTGACGCCGTTCAAGCGCATCATCAAGGACTATGAGCTGGTCTGCGACAGCTACTACGCCGCCATCCGCACCTCGACGCCCGCGCAGATCGAAGCGATCGACATGGGCCGTCGCGGTCTGCACGACGAGGCCGCGCTCCTGCTGGTCGAGCGGCTGTCGAACAAGGTCGATATCGACAACGAGACCGCGCGCCGCCTGTTCACCTTGATCTACGCGCTGCACTGGAAGGGCTGAACGCTTGGAGCCGCCCGCATCGCGCAAGCTCCAGAGCGTGCTGTTCATGTGCGCCTACAACGCGGTGCGCTCGCCCATGGCAGAGGCGCTAGCCAAGCACTTCTTCGGCAAGTCGATCTATGTCCAGTCCGCCGCCGGGAAGCGCAAGGGCGAGCTCGATCCCTTCGCGCTGTCGGTCCTCGACGAGATCGGCATCGACGCGCACAAGCACAAGCCGAAGACGGTCGAGGAGCTGGAGGAATGGGAAGGGCTTAATTTCGACCTGATCATCTCGCTCTCCCCCGAGGCGCACCACAAGGCGCTTGAGCTGACCCGCACTGTCGCCGCCGAGGTCGAGTATTGGCCGACGCCGGACCCGACCATCATCCAGGGTTCCCGCGAGCAGGTGCTCGATGCCTATCGTGCCGTCCGCGACGGGCTGATGCAGCGGATCAAGACGAGATTGCGCTCCTGACCTCTACTGGATCAGGACAGCCCCGCCGCAGCGCACGCCGCTGACCCAGCTGTCGGCCTGTCCCAGCCCGATCCCGAGCGTGTTGAGCAGGCTCGTCAGCACCTGGTCGAGCGGTGCCGCGGCGCCGGCGATGACGCCGGAGACGGCGCCGTCCAGACCGGGTATGGGAAGGCCCAGGCCGAGCAGCTCGACGCGCAGGTCGAGATCGCCGACCAGCCGCGACAATAGGCTCGCGACGAAGTTCTGGGTCGAGGTCGTCTTCTTGTCCACCCGCTGGATTTCCGCGTAGCTGAAGCTGACCGGGGTCTCGCTGGTATTGCTGATCGTGACATGCGCCCGGGCCGTCACCCTGGCGAGGCCGAGCAGGTCGAGCACCGTCGCGGCCGGAGGATTTGGCCTCGTGGTGAAGTTGCTGAACTCGTTATTGGAGACCTGTCCGATCCAGGCATCCGCCACGGCCGGGGTCACGCCGAGCGTGACGCGTGAGCTGGTGATGTCGCCAGCCCCGCAGGAGATCGCGGTCAGGCGGGCGGTCGCTGAGGCGAGCTCCAGATAAAGCGGCAGCTTGACCAGTGAGGCTTGGCCGCTGCCGACGAGGGTGAGCGTCAGCAGCAGGCGCGTCTGGGCGGTGTGGACGCTCGCGCCCGTCCGGCCGACGCGCACCAGGCTGGTCCCGACCGGCCGTTCGCCGATGGCGAGCTTGAGCGAGACGGAAGCGAGGCCGGGCACGTTGACCCCAAGTCCGAGATCGAGCTGGCGCGTGCCATTGGCGATCTGGGCCGCGGCGGAGATCAGGTCGAGCGCCGCCAGCGATGCCTTGAGCGGCACCTCTTCACTCAATTGCCGACCGCCATAGACCCCGAACGAGACGAGGCTCTGCAGGTTGACGCGCTGGCCTGAGCCGCCGACGGCGCTGGCGAGGCGGCCCAGCGCTGCGATCGCATCGCTGCCCGCTCCCTGGTTGCGGGCCGCATCCTGGGCAGCCAGGACGATGTCGCCAATACGGACACTGGCGCGGATGACCTCGTCGAAGGTCAAGGCGGAGATCGCGGCGCGCGTCGCCAGGCTCTTGGCGAAGCCGAACAGGTCGATCTTTGCTCGCGCCAGCCCTTCATAGTCCATCACCGACAGCGACAGGCTGGTGCCGAGCAGGCCGCCGAGCAGGCCGTTGAGGGCGCCGCCCTCGACGCGCACCAGCCGCGAGCCGATGGCGAAAGCCGCCTGCGCGTCCTGTGCGGCGGTCGCCCGTGTCACGATGGCGACGTCGCCGTTCTCGCCGCCCAGGCTGGGGGCCAGGACACGTCCGAGGATCAGCGGCGTGGTCGCTCGCATCTCGATGCGGGCGGCGTTGGCTGCCGACCCGGAGCCCTGCCGGAAGCGCGCCTCGGGCGCCAGTCGCGCATCGGGCGTATATGTGCCGGTCTGCACCATCTCGATGGTGTCCGCCGAAAAACCGTTGCGGCCGGCGCTCGCCCGGGCGGCGCTCGAAGCGCGCTCGAGGTCGGCCGCGGCGGCGAGGGCCGCCAGATCCGTGGCGGTCTGCTGCCGGCGCTTCTGGTAGAAGAAGCTCCCGACATCGACGGCCATGGTGCCGAACCCGAAGAGCATCAGGGACGAGCCGGCAAAGACGATCGACGAGAGCCCGCGGCGGTCGGCGATGAATCTCTGGAGCGAGCGCATCATGATGGCCTCCTTGTCGGCCGATATCGGATCTGGTCAGTAGCCGCCGCGCTGGACGACGGCGCGGCGCTCGACGATCGGCATCGGCAGCGCGACGATCGAGCTGAGCCGGTTGAAGATGCTGTCCGAGTAGTCATAGAGGACCGTGACCTCGAAGCTCGGTGAGGGAGCGCCGAGGGCGCTCGTCCGCACGGTCAGCTTGTTCGGTTCGAGGAAGGCGTAGGAGCCGACGCTCCGCGTGATGAAATCGCGGGCCAGCCGCTCGCGCTCGGCATCGTCGAGGCCGGCGACGGACGCCCGCGCCGCTTCCGCGGCGAGCTGCTGCACGCCGTGATACACGCCGAAGGCGTGGCCATAGCCGATGATCCCGAACAGCAGCATGAGGAGGAGCGGCGCGACGAAGGCGAATTCGACCGCCGTGCTGGCCGATTGGTCGGTTCCGATTGCGAAAGGCGGATTGCGCATGGCGTGCTGCCTGTCAATTTTCACAACTATAAGTTGTGGCATCACGCGATTGATGAAACGTAAAAGTTGTATTCTTGTCCTTGTCCAGGGTTTGAAGGTCTGAAAAGCGCTTAACAGAAATTTAAGAGACGGGGGGCAGGAACGTTGTTGAGGGCAACGTTACGTTAGCCATGCTGAAAGCCGAGCCGAGGATGAGCCCCGTCGCGATATCGACCGCATCCCGTTCCCGGCTCGAGCAGTGGCGCGACATCGGCTTGATCGCAGGCTTGGCGGTCTGCTCCGGCTTCCTGGCCCTCGCGAACCTGCCCGGTCCCGTTGCGGGGCCTCCGGTCCCGCTGGCTGCGATCTTCCCACCCTGGGTCTCCGGCGAGGAGGCGATGGCGCGCAGCCTGGCGTCCGGCGCCAGGATCCTGCGGCAGGGAGCGGCCCCGTTCGTCGTTGTTCTTGCGCCAGAGACGGCAGCAAGGCCGTCCGGTGCCTTGCTGATGCTGCGCCTCGATGGCCTGGCAGGCTGCATCATCTCACCCGAGGCCGAAGCGAGCCGCTCATGACGTTGACTTTGCCCGGCCTGCGGGATCTGGTTGCGCGCTGCCTCATCGGCCTTGCTTTCCTTCATGTTCCGCTGCTCGCATTGGCCTCTCTGGCCCAGGCCGGGGACGGGCTGATCCCTGCGCTCAGTGCCCTGATGCTCGCGCTCGCGGCCCTGATCGCCTATCGCGGCGCCGGGGCCACGCTGCTGGCGCAATGCGCGATCGCGATCGCCCTGATCGGCCAGGTTTCCATTCTGGTCGCTGTCTTCTCCGGGCACCCCTGGCAGCCCGACATGCACATGTATTACTTCGCCGTGCTGGCGCTGCTCGCCGGCTTCTGCGACTGGCGGCCGATCATCCTGGGTGCAGCGCTCACGGCCGCGCATCACCTGGTGCTGCAATTCGTCCTGCCGGCCGCCGTCTTCTATCAGGGCGGCAATCTGCTGCGGGTCCTGCTGCACGCCGTCATCGTGGTGGTCGAGACAGCGTTCCTAGCGGTGATCGCTGTAATGACCGCCCGCATCTTCGCGCAGACCGACGCCAATCTGCGCCGCGCCGAGGAGGTTGCCGAGCGTGAGCGCCTGGCCGGCGAGCGCGAACGGGCCCTCGCCGACGATGCGGAGGCGCGTACCCAGCGCCTGCGTGCCATGGTCGAGCATTTCCGCGACGAGATGGATGGCGCCATGGCCGTTCTCGACAGGGCGTCGGAGGCGATGCAGGTCGATGCCCGCGGCCTCACCGGCGCCTCCGATCGGGCCCGCCAGCAGATCGCGCTGGTCTCGCGCAGCTCGACCGAGATGACGACCAGCATCGAGCAGACCGCGGCGGCCAGCCAGGAGCTTGCCTCTTCGATCGCCGAGATCGGTCGCAACGTCTCGCAGACCGCCGACAGCTCGCAATCGGCGGCGAAGCTGGCGCGTGCCGCCAGCACCGAGATCGAGGCGCTGGCGCATACCGGGGAAAGCGTCGGTGCCGTGGTCGAGATCATCCGCGGCATCGCGGCGCAGACCAGCATGCTGGCACTCAACGCGACGATCGAGGCAGCCCGCGCCGGTGCCATGGGCAAGGGCTTTGCCGTCGTCGCCAGCGAGGTGAAGACACTCTCGTCGCAGACGGCGACCGCGACCGCGGAAGTCGCGCGCTCGATCGAGGCGATCCAGACCGCCTCGCAACGCTCGCTCAAGGCGATCCGCGAGATCGTCGCGGCGATCGGCGAGGTCGAGACGGTTTCGGTCGCGATCGCCTATGCGGTCGGCGAGCAGGATCGCGCCACCGCCGAGATCGCCAGGGAGGTCCAGATCTCCTCCGACGGCGCCAGCCGCAGCGCCCAGACCTTGCAGAGCTTCGAGGCGGTGACCGAGCGCACCTATGCCGCCGCCGGCAGCCTGCAGAGCTCCTCCGACGAACTGGCGACGCAGGCGCAGCGCATCCGCCGCGAGGTGGCCGAATTCTGCGAGCGCGTCGCCGCAGCCTGATTTACCAGGTGCGGCCGGGACCGACCGCGCCGAGCTTCAGCCAGTCTCCGAGCGTTGCCGCAATGTCGGAAAAACTCTCGCGCCGGCCGATCGGGCCGGCTGCCACCCCCGGTCCGAAAGCCAGGATCGGCACATGTTCGCGCGTATGGTCGGACCCCGGCCAGCTCGGATCATTGCCATGGTCGGCGGTGATGACGGTGAGATCGCCGGGCTTGAGCAAGGCTTCGAGCTTCGGCAGATCGCGATCGAAGGCTTCCAGCGCTGCCGCATAGCCGGGAATGTCGCGGCGATGACCGTATTCGGTATCGAAGTCGACCAGGTTGACGAAGCAGAAGCCGCCATCCGGCAGCCGCTCGAAAGCCTCCAACGCCGCCGCGAACATGGCGGCGTTGCCGAAGGGCTTGATCTCCTCGCCGGTGTTGCGATGGGCGAAGATGTCGCCGATCTTGCCGACGGTAACAACGGGCCGGCCATTGGCCACCATCCGATCGAGAATGGTCTCGTCCGGCGGCGGGATGGCGAAGTCCTTGCGGTTGCCGGTGCGAGTGAAGCCGGTCTCGGTCGTGCCGACGAAAGGCCGGGCGATGACGCGGCCGATCCTCAGTGGGTCGACGAGGATGCGCACCTTTTCGCAGAGCGCATAAAGCCGCTCCAGGCCGAAATGCTCCTCATGCGCCGCGATCTGCAGCACCGAATCGACCGAGGTGTAGCAGATCGGCTTGCCGGTCCTGATGTGCTCTTCGGCGAGTTCGTCGATCACCGCCGTGCCCGAAGCATGCTTGTTGCCGAGGATGCCGGGGAGGGCACCCTCGCGGATGATCGCCGTGACGAGGTCGGGCGGGAAGGTGTTTTCCAGCGCGGTGAAATAGCCCCATTTGAATGGGACGGGGCAGCCGGCGATCTCCCAGTGACCGGAGGGTGTGTCCTTGCCCTGGCTGACCTCGACGCCATAGCCGTAGCGCCCTTGCGGGATCTCCGGTCGCGTCACGCCGGCGAGCGGCCTGCCTGTCGAGGCCTCGCAGGCATGGCTGAGGCCGAGCCGGGCGAGGTTTGGGATGTGGAGCGGCCCGCTGCGCAGGCCGTCGCGGTCGCCGCGCCCCTCGGCACAGGCTTCGGCGATGTGGCCGAGCGTGTCTGAGCCCTCGTCGCCATAGGCTGCTGCATCCTCGGCGCCGCCGCAGCCGACGGAATCGAGCACGATCAGGATGGCGCGGGCCATCAGTCGCGCACCGCGGCGCTGTTCGCCGGCTCGAGGTTGAGGGCGGCCGCGAGCAGCGCCTGCGTATAGGCCTCGCGCGGACGCTGGAAGATTTCCTCCGCCGGTCCTTCCTCGACCACCTTGCCGTTCTGCATCACCACCACCCGGTGCGACAGCGCCCTGACCACCTTGAGGTCGTGGCTGATGAAGAGATAGCCGAGCTTGCGCCTCGCCTGCAGCCCTCGCAGCAATTCGACGATCTGCGCCTGGACGGACATGTCGAGCGCCGAGGTCGGCTCGTCCAGCACGACGAATTTCGGATCGAGCGCCATGGCGCGGGCGATAGCGATGCGCTGGCGCTGGCCGCCGGAGAACTCGTGCGGATAGCGGTCCATGGTCGCGGGATCGAGCCCGACATCGGCGAGCGCCTGCGCCACGATCTCGCGCTGGCGCTGATAGCTCAGCCCCTTTTGCTGGACGGTGAGCCCTTCGGCGACGATGTCGGCGACCGACATGCGCGGCGAGAGCGAGCCATAGGGGTCCTGGAAGACGACCTGCAGGTCTTTGCGCTTGGGCCTGACGGCCTTGCTCTTCAGCCCGTCGATGCGGTCGCCCAAAAAGACGATCGGCCCCTCCGACGAGATCAGGCGCAGAATGGCGAGGCCAAGCGTGGTCTTGCCTGAGCCGGACTCGCCGACAATGCCGAGTGTCTCGCCCTCGCGCACCTTGACCGATATACCGTCGACCGCCTTCACATGGCTGGTCGTGCGGCGCAGCAGCCCGGTCTTGATCGGGAACCAGACCTTGACCGGCCCGGCCTCCAGCAGGATCGGTGCGCCCTCGGGCACCGGCTCGGGCCGGCCTTTCGGCTCGGCCGCGAGCAGGCGCTGGGTATAGGCGTGCTGGGGATTGCCGAAGATCTCGGCGACCGGCCCGTGCTCCACGATCTTGCCCTTCAGCATCACACAGACCCGGTCGGCGATGCGCCGGACGATGCCGAGGTCGTGGGTGATGAACAGGATCGCCATGCCGAGCCGCGCCTGCAGCTCTTTAAGCAGCGTCAGGATCTGCGCCTGCACGGTGACGTCGAGCGCCGTCGTCGGCTCGTCGGCGATCAGGAGGTCGGGCTCGTTGGCGAGCGCCATCGCGATCATCACGCGCTGGCGCTGGCCGCCCGAGAGCTGGTGCGGATAGGCGTCGAGCCGGCTCGCCGCGTCGCGGATGCCGACCAGACTGAGCAGTTCGAGCGTGCGGGCACGCGCCTTCTCGCCGCGCAGGCCCTTGTGCAATTCGAGGATCTCGCCGATCTGCCGCGCGATGGTGTGCAGCGGGTTGAGCGAGGTCATCGGCTCCTGGAACACCATGGTGATGTCGTTGCCGCGAACCTTGCGCATCGCGTCCTCGTCGGCGCCGATCAGGTCCTGCCCGTTGAACAGCACCTTGCCGGAGGGGTGATGCGCCGCCGGATAGTTCAAGAGCTTGAGGATCGACAGCGCCGAGACCGACTTGCCCGAGCCGGATTCGCCGACCAGCGCCAGCGTTTCGCCCTTCGCGATCGCGAACGAGACCTTGTCGACCGCGAGCGTCTCCTGGCCGCCCTGGCGGAAGGCGACGGAGAGGTCCTGGACGGAGAGGAGGGGGGAACTCACGCGAAGGTCTTCCTCGGGTCGAAGGCGTCGCGCACCGCTTCGCCGATGAAGATCAGCAGCGACAGCATCAGCGCGATCACGGCGAAGCCGGAGAGGCCAAGCCAGGGCGCCTGCAGGTTCGCCTTGCCCTGCGCCAAGAGTTCGCCGAGCGAGGGCGAGCCGGGTGGCAGGCCGAAGCCGAGGAAGTCGAGCGAGGTCAGCGTCGTGATCGAGCCGTTGAGGATGAAGGGCAGGAAGGTCAGCGTCGCCACCATGGCGTTGGGTAAGAGGTGCTTGACCATGATCGCCCGGTTGGAGAGGCCGAGCGCGCGCGCCGCCCGGACATACTCGAAATTGCGCGCCCGCAGGAATTCGGCGCGGACGACGCCGACCAGCGCCACCCAGGAGAACAGCAGGAGAATGCCGAGCAGCACGAAAAAACCTGGCGTGATGATCGCCGCGACGATGATCAGCAGATAGAGCGCGGGAATCGAGGTCCAGATCTCGATGACGCGCTGGAAGATCAAGTCGGTCCAGCCGCCGAAATAGCCCTGGATCGCACCGGCGGCGATGCCGATCACCGAGGAGATCGAGGCGAGGATCAGCCCAAACAGCACCGAGATCCGGAACCCGTAGATCAGCCGGGCCACCACGTCGCGGCCCTGGTCGTCGGTGCCGAGCCAGTTCCATTCGAGCTCGCGGCAGGTCATCCCGCCGGTTCGCTCGGCGATCGGCCGGCACTGCTCGTCTTTCAGCATCCAGGTCGGCGGAGCAGGGGCCGGCACGGCTAAGTCGAGATTATGCGTGCGGTAGGAATAGCGGATCGGCGGCCAAAGCGCCCAGCCATTGCTGGCGATTTCCTTCGCGATGGTCGGGTCGCGGTAGTCGGTGGTGGCGAGGAAGCCGCCGAACTTCTCCTCGGGATAGTTGACCGCGACCGGGAACAGCGTCTCGCCCTTGTAGCGGACGATCAGCGGCCGGTCGTTGGCGATGAACTCGGCGAAGAGCGAGAGCACAAACAGCGTCAGGAAGATCCAGAACGACCACCAGCCGCGCTTGTTGGCCTTGAAGCTGTCGAGCCGGCGCCGGTTGATCGGCGAGAGCTTGAGCCAGCCCTGCTTCATCTGCGGGGGAGCTGCAACGGGCGCAGCGGCGCGCAGAGCCGGAGGCGGGGCGTCGAGAAGCGTGTCGCTCACCTCAGGCCTCCCGCGATTCGAAGTCGATGCGCGGGTCGACCCAGGCATAGGTCAGGTCGGTGATCAGGTGCACGACAAGGCCGATCAGCGAGAAGATGTAGAGATTGGCGAAGACCACGGGATAGTCGCGGTTGACGATCGCCTCGAAGGAGAGGAGCCCGAGCCCGTCGAGCGAGAAGATCGTCTCGATCAGCAGCGACCCTGCGAACAGCGCATGCACGAAGGCGCCGGGAAAGCCTGCGATCACGATCAGCATGGCGTTGCGGAAGACATGGCCATAGAGCACA